>CAMHPA010000001.1 GCA_946186925.1 uncultured Bacteroidota bacterium
TTTATGACTTCTTTTATCGATTCCAAGCCGAGACGCGTATAGAAAATATGATAAATTGTGTCATAGTTTTTGTCTGTTCTAGCATCCATAATATGCTCACAATTGGTTGTTGTTAATTCAGCTATATCTATTGTGTCATCTTCTTGAATTATCACGCCATATCTGTATGGTAGGAAAATCGTGTCATTCAGCAATTTAGCATTACTTTGAGCGACTGCACAGAAAGGCAATAATATTCCTAGAGCTATAATAAATCGTGTTATCATATGTATTTAAATGAGGGTCTGTTAAGCTGAACCTACCAAACAAAATAGCAGCATAATCACAGCAATTACAGGTGTTTTCATAAATCAAATGTTGTTTGCGTAAAAGTAATAGTTATTTAAGTTTTCAGTTCATTTTTCCTCGTTTTTCATCTTAATCAGCGGCCATCTGTTCCCCCTCATCTCCGAAAGGAACGCCTTGACTGAGCCCACGGCGATTTTAGCCTCAATCAGAATGGGGGCGCAGTTGCGGTCGGCGGTTATCCAGGCGGTCAGGTCCTCGCCGCCGCTGAAGATGGTGCCGTCAACCATCATCACGGCAAACTTGCGGCAGAGGTAGCGGTCGCCGGTGCGCGTGGCGACGGGCTCGTTGCCCAGATAGCGGAAGTGCAGGTTGTAGATTTTGTTGCCCACAATCACCGGCACGGGCATTTTCCGCCCCACCTCAATCTTTTCAAAATCAATTGAGCGGCAGACGTAAATAGCTGAAATCAAATCTGTTATTGCGGGATTTATTTTCAGGGTGTCGATGCCGAAGGGGCGTTTGGCGTTCTCGGTGGCCACCACGGCAAGGCTGTCGGCGTAGCTGAAGCGCACCTCCTCGCGGTCCCAGAAACTGCCCTCCGAGGTGTTGCAGTGGAACCAGTGGGGCAGATAGGTGCGCGGCTCCACAACCGATTCGTAGGTGTCGCGCACGCGATAGAACCAATCGTAGCCGGGGTTGGTCTCGCCGCGGCTGTAGAGGTGATAGGCCGGCTGGCTGTTCCAGGTGGTGTCGCGGATTTCGAACGTCACCCATCCGGCGTTGAGCCAGATGAACTGCCAGTTGTAGTAGATGTCGAGTTTGAAACGCTCGCCTGAGCTGAATTTGCCGTAGGTGCGCGGGAGCGTCTGCCCCAGTGCCGTGCCGCCAATCAGCAAAAGCAATATGGCTGTTAGGCGGCGCATCACTCAACAATCCAGGTGTACTCAATGTCCCAGCCCGACTTGGTTTCAACCGTCTGGTTGAAGTAGAAGACGCGCTCGGGCTGGCGGCGCTCGCTGAAGTTGCCGGTGTCCCAGCGGCCGTTCTGGTTCTCGTCGCAGATGAGCTTGAAGCCGTATTTTCCGGGCGCCAGATAGTCAATGGTCAGCTTTGTGTCGCCGTCGATGGTGTATTCTTTTAGCACGTTCTCTTTGCCGTCGAGCAGCTGCACAATGGAGTGAGCGCAGGGCGTGCCCGAAATGTTGAGCAGAACGTTGCTGTAATAGTCACTGTTGCGTGTTGTGAGTTCTTGTTTTACTGTATCGTTGATGTTGCCGTAAACGTCGGTGAGCGTGCCGGCCGGAATGAGTATCCGGTACTGCATCGACTCGTCGCGCTTGAAATCGATGTTGAACCGGCGCCAGCTGTCGGGTTGGCGCTCAATTGTGAAATTCACGGCCGTTTCCGTGCCTTCCTCAATTTTTGTGATAGAAATGTTTTCAGGTATGAAATTAGTAATCGGATAATTGGTTTTAAGTTGGATAGGACCCACAAGGTCGAAATCCTTTCCAATGTTGTGATCAACTTTCAGCTCAGAAACTTTTTTCTCCTCTTTCTTTTCCTTTGGTGTTTCGTCTTTCTTGAACATTGCCGTTAGGCGGCCACCACGTTCTTTTTTATCTTTTTTAGCCGATTCTTTGTGTGGTTTTGATATAAATTCAAGTGTGTCGATCTGCATATAGTCAGCATTATTTGAGTCTTTCATCGTATAGCAGACCTGCATCAGCAGAGTATCGCGCTTGTAGAGCGCCGAGTCGGTAATCCACAGCACCACCGAGTCGGTTGGCAGGGGGCTTTCAATGAGGCACCAGTTGTCGGCGTAGGCCGAATCGGTCACCAGACTGATGCTGAACGTGCTGTCAACCAAATCGTTGAAGGCAATGGACATGGTGCGGTTGGAGGGTCGGTACACATCGTGCAAATACTGTATATGAAACTCTTCGGAAAAGAGATTGAGTTGCAGATTGTCAAGTGTTGTCACCATTACCGTGTAAGCGTGGATGGAGTCGCGGAAGACGGTGTCTTTGCGGTCGCGCGAGATGTGATCAATCAGCGTTATTGTATCGTACATTGTCTCGGGCCTGAATGATGGTTGTATGGTGCTGTCGCAGAAGGCGATAGACTCGTTCGGAAGATCGTAAAGATTGTTATTGTTAAAGTCGCGCAAGGCAAAAACGTAATAAGGCTCGGCCTTCATATTAGGTACAATAAAAAGGCCGTCGGAGTTGGTGCGGCCAATACACTCAGGTTTTTGTGTGCGCGGAGTGGAATCGGCGAACTGTCGGTAGAGCAGAATTTTGACATCTTTCATCGGTTGGCCGGTGAAGGCATCGGCAATAAACCCACCAACGTAGGTGGAGTCGAAATTGTCGCCCGTCGAGAACTCGAACTGGAAATTGTACAAAATGTTACCTTCATTGAGGTCGGCCACTGAGTTGAAGAAATTGAAATTGTATGTTGTGCTGTCGGCCAGATCGTTATTGATTCGCACCACCATTTTTTTGCCGCGCATCACCACTTT
Source organism: uncultured Bacteroidota bacterium (assembly GCA_946186925.1). Lineage (GTDB taxonomy): Bacteria > Bacteroidota > Bacteroidia > Bacteroidales > SZUA-534 > RUG13583. The sequence goes on from CAMHPA010000001.1 coordinate 2,810, forward strand.
GGGGCGGTTGGGCACAGGTGGCGACACCAGCAGCTCCTGGCTCACGTTCTTCAAATCGACAAATTCATCGAACTCGACAACAAATTTCTTGCCCTTGAAATTGGTGGAATAATTGACCGGAGAGCTGCGCAACGGCACCGGTGGGTCGATGTCCTTGGGTCCGCCAGTAGGCGACGATATCTTGGCGCAACCAAAAAGCGCGATGGCCGCGATGCCGAAAATCAATTGTCTGCCAGTTATAATCATCTTTTTTGTCGGGAAAAATTACCGATGTGCAAACATACTGATTTTTTCTGTGAGCAGACGAATTGTTTGATAGGTTAATAAAGCAATGTGATAGCGAATAGCTGAGAAAAAAAAATTATTTCTAAAAAAAACTCTTGACAAATCAAAAAACCGCCTTACATTTGCATACCGACCGTTCAGTATTTAGCGGTCAATATAAATTATTGATTATGAACGATACGAGAGATTTTATCATCGACGAAGCCTACAAGCTTTTCCTGACGCAAAGCTACGAAGCCGTTTCAATTAGCACCATCAGCGATGCCATTGGACTGACCAAAGGGGCGCTCTATCACCACTTCACCAACAAGGAAGATTTGTTCAAAGCTGTGATTGACAAGCATTTTCCATCGTTTGTCTCAAGCGACGGCCGCACCGACATTACTCTGAAAGAACTCATTGATGTGTGCGCCAAAGATGCTGAGAACGTATTGCGCGGCGTCTGCCCCAAAGACATGAAGTTTAATCCAATTAGCTTTATCGGCATTATGAGCGACGCTTTCCGCCACTATGGTGAGTTTGCAAAATCGAAGCTCAGCGAGTTTGACTTCTGCATCAACCGTATTCGCGACGTTGTGGTGCGTGCCATCGACAGCGAAGAGATTAGGTCGGACATCGACCCGACAATTGTGTCAAAGCAAATCTTCTCGACAAGCCTGGGAACTGCAACCGAAGTGTTGCACAACCACACTATTGAAGAAACAATCAACAATCTGCGCGCCGAGCTGAATCAGTTTTACGCGCTGCTCAAGAAATGATTTTTAAAAACGAACAAAAATACCGAACGTTCAATTAGTAAATAAAAAAAACTGACAATAGCACCAACAAAAACTATTGAAAATCATAATTCACAAATCATAAAATAACAAAACAAAATGAAAATCAGGATTTTAACACCGGCACTTGCACTTGCATTGCTTGCAGGCTGTGCCAACAAAAACGAGAAAGCGGCTGAGACCGCACCTATCAAGGTTACAACGGCTACGGTGGTAAATCAGTCGACGGTTCAGCGGCTGAATTTCAGCGGCACGGTGGAAGCTGGGCAGACCATTCCGCTTACTTTTGAGATGACCGGAACAGTGCAGAAGGTGCTGGTTGAAGCTGGCGATGCGGTTAAGGAAGGACAACTGCTGGCCACCATCGACAAAACCGACGCGCGCAATATGTACGATATGGCGCAAGCCAAGCAAAAGCAGGCACAGGACGCCTACGACCGCCTGAAATCGGTTTATGAGAAGGGCAGCCTTCCTGAAGTGAAGTGGATTGAGATGCAGACCAATCTGGAACAGGCAAACTCGTCGCTGAAGATTGCCGAGAACAATTTGAAAAAGTGCGACTTGAAATCGCCTGTGAGCGGTGTTGTTGGCCGCCGCAATGTTGAACCTGGAATGTCGGCCATCTCAATCACCGGCGCACCAATCGAAATTGTTGATTTAAAAACCGTTAACATCAAAATATCGATTCCCGAGAAGGAAATCGGCAAGCTTGCAAAGGGCACCGACGCCACCTTTACTGTCGGGGCGCTCGGCGGCAAGGAATTCAATGGTGAAGTTACCAACATCAGCCCCGTGGCCGACCGCCTGTCGCGCACTTACGAAGCTAAGATTCAGGTGAATAACCGCAGCGGCGAACTCAAACCGGGCATGGTTTGTGACGTGAGAATAGAAATTGCCGACAACGCCAAAAGGCTGCTTCTGCCCTACCTGTGCGTGTCGAAGGACAACGAAAATCAGCAATATGTGTATCTGATTGACAAAAAGACAAATACTGCGCAAAAACGCATTGTCACAACTGGCAACTATTACGATAAGTATCTGGAAATCACATCGGGCCTGAACGAAGGCGATTTGGTTGTGAAAAACGGTAAGGAAAAATTAACCAACAACTGCTTAATTAGTTTGTAATCATGAAAATAACATTCATAGAACGGGCAATGCGTAATAACACGGTTGTTATTACCATTGTGCTCTCGCTAATGCTTGTGGGCATTGTGGCGCTGATTAAGATGCCGCGCAATGAGATGCCCGTTTTCACTATCCGTCAGGGACTTGTGGTGGGCGTTTATCCGGGCGCGTCGTCGGAACAGGTGGCCGAGCAACTGACTACCGCCGTTGAGAATTATACCTTTGGTTATAAGGAAGTTAAGAAGAGCGGAACTTATTCGTATTCGCGCGAAGGAATGATGTATATGTTTGTGGAACTGACCGCCGACTGCAAAGATGCCGATGAGTTCTGGTCGAAATACAAGCACGGATTGGACCAACTGAAGTCCACGCTGCCGTCGGGGGTGCTGATGCTCTTCGCCAATTCTGATTTCGGCGACACATCTGCCTTATTGATAACACTTTCGAGCGATAACCACACCTATAAAGACCTTGAGCTTCAATTGAAAAAACTTGAAGCCGAAGTGCGCAAAATCCCCGCCACATCGAAGGTTAAGCACGTGGGATTGCAGAAAGAGAAGATTTTTGTGAACGTTGACCCCGACAAGCTTAACGAGTACAATATCAAATCGTTATCGCTGTTGAGTGCGTTCCAAGCCAACGGTCTTGTGGGCTACGCCGGCAACATCGACGACGGCGAGACGCAGCTCAACATGCATTTTGGCGAGAATTTCGAGTCGGAAAAAGACCTTGCCGAGCAGATTGTATATTCTGATCCTGACGGCAACGTGGTGAGACTCAAAGATATAGCCACTATTGAGCGCCGCTACGAAGACCCTGACAGCTACATCAAGCAAAACGGCCGCAAAACCATTCTGCTCTCGCTCGAGATGCAGAACGGCAACAACATTGTTGAGTACGGCGAAGCTGTGGACAAAGCCATCGAGACATTCAAAGCGCAACTGCCTGACGGAATTGATGTTGAGAAGATTTCGGAACTGCCGAAATATGTGAAAGAGTCGGTGAACGACTTCATGCGCGAGTTTCTGATAGCCATTGTCTGCGTCATCTGCGTAACAATGCTGCTTCTACCGCTGCGTGTGGCTTCGGTGGCCGGCATCACAGTGCCCATATCGGTGCTGATAACACTGGCGGTGCTCTATTTCTGCGGCATCACGCTCGAAATGGTGTCACTGGCATCGCTGATTTTGGTTTTAGGTATGATTGTAGACAACTCTATTGTGGTGATTGACAACCATGTAGAGATGATTGACCATGGTCTGTCGCCATGGCACTCGGCCATTAAGAGCGCCAAAGAGCTGAGCGGCTCGGTGATTGTGGCCACCATCGCCATCATCTGCGTTTATGTGCCGCTGGGCTTCATGATTCCGGGCTCGGCCGGCGAATTCCTTGAAATCATACCGACAGTGGTGGCCATCGCACTTGTCATTTCGGTGATTGTGGCCCTACTGATGGTGCCATATCTGAATTTCGTATTCATTAAGAAAGGATTGAAGAAACACTCTGAAAATGAAGGCGAAACGAAACAACGCCGTTCGTTCCTTGATGTAATGCAAGGCGTTTACGACCGTCTGCTCGAACGTTCGTTCAAACACCGCGGACTGATGATTTTAGCCACTTTGGCGATAATCGGTGTGTCTTTATGGGGCTTCACCACCATCGACCAAGAGCTGTTCCCGAAGATGGAACGAAATCAGTTTGCCGTTGAGATTTACCTGCCAACCGGCTCGTCGCTCAAGCAGACCGAAGTTGTTGTGGATAGTGTTGAAAAACTGTTACTTAACGACAGCCGTGTTACCAATGTCACAAGTTTCATCGGCACAAGCTCGCCACGATTCCACACTGTTTACGCGCCAAAAATGCCGGCGCCGAATTTCGGTCAACTGCTGGTGAACACTGTGTCGAATCAGGCCACAAAAGACATTGTAAGAGATTATGAGACAACCTATTCCGACCGTTTTGCCGAAGCTCACGTGAAGTGGAAGATTCTGGCAATGCAGTTCACATCGTCGCCAATCGAGATTCGCATATCATCTGACTCGATAAACGATATTCATAAGGTTGAAAAACAGATATTTGAGATAGTAAACCGCACTGACGGCATCGGCTGGGCCCGCACCGACTGGGACCAAATGCAACAGAATGTCCGCATCGATGTTGACCGCGACAAATCCAACCGCATGGGCATATCCAAGAGCCTGATTGCCACATCGTTGCTGGCCGGATTCAACAGTCTGCCGCTCACCACCATCTGGGAAGGCGACTATCCTGTTGACGTTGAGCTGACAATGAAAAACGAAGGCGAGACTGACGGCATTGAATCGCTTGAGAATAAATACATTATGTCGCCCAAAACATTCACAACCGTGCCCTTGCGCTCGATTGCCACGCTGCGGCCTGAATGGAACGAAGGCACTGTAGTTCACCGCAACGGCGTGCCCACACTCACCATCGTCATCGACGAGAAGCCGGGCTACGTGGCTTCGAACATTCTGAACGAGATGATGCCGCAGATTGCCGCACTCGACCTGCCGGTGGGAACGTCAATCAGCTATGGCGGTGACTACGAAGGCACCGAAGAAGTGTTTGTGCCGATGGGTATAGCATTGGGACTTAGCATTATACTGATTTTCTTCGTGTTGCTGTTCCAATTCAAGAAATTCAAAGTTGTACTGCTCATCATGTCGGGTATGCTGATGACCATCCCTGGCGCCGTAATCGGTTTGAAACTAATGGGTTATCCGTTCAGTATCACTGCTTTTGTGGGCATCACAAGTCTTTGCGGAATGATTGTCCGTAATGGTATCATTCTAATCGACTACGCTCGCGAACTGCGTGACAAAGAGAAACTTACAGTGCGCGAAGCCGCCATTGCCGCTGGCAAACGCCGTATGCGCCCAATCTTCCTGACATCGGCTGCGGCCGCAATGGGCGTTGTGCCAATGATTATCAGCCGCTCGCCGCTGTGGGGCCCGCTTGGAACGGTCATCTGCTTCGGCCTGCTCATCTCGATGGTTCTGGCACTCTTTATCCTGCCGGTTCTGTACGATGTTTCGTACGACGACAAACTGAAGAAACCTGGAATGTGGACCCTACCCTACAACCCGAAATTTGCAAAATTCGGTATCGTGCTGCTGCTCGTTGGCAGTTCGACACTAATCGCCAATCGCGCTGAAGCACAACCTATTAGTCTGGACTCGCTGAAACACGCCGCGCTGCTCAACAATCAGCAAATCAAGCAGTCGGAATTGGAGATTGAAGCCGCCGAGCAGCAGAAGAAGGAAGCCTTCACCAAGCACTTCCCAACGGTGAGCGCGGCTGGTGTGGCAATGAAATCGGTTAATCCGCTCATCGATATGGATATGTCGACGGACAATATGCTCTCGTCGAGCCCCACCTACAACGGAATGATGGAGCAAGCCGCCCAACTGCAGCAGATGCAGGCTTCGGGGCAGATTGAGCAACTGCAGCAGGCCGCAATGGCCGGTAACGCCGAAGCTGCAGCCAAGTTGCAGCAGATTTCGGAACTCTCGACAAAGATGCAGGGAATGCAGTCGATAATGGGTACAATGTCGGAGTTTCTGCCTATCATTCAAGAGATTATCGAGGATAAGAAGAACAGTCTCGACTATATGAACACCGCCGCCTTGACGGTGGCAATGCCGCTCTACGCCGGCGGTCGAATCTACAACGGCAACAAACTGGCCGCGCTGGCCGAGGACGTGAGCCACTACAAGAAGGATATGGCTGTCGACGAGGTGATGATACGCACCGAGGAACTTTACTGGACGCTGCAGTCGCTCATTGAGAAGGGCAAGACGGTGCAAGAGTACAAGAATATGCTCGACACGCTCTACCGCGACGTGAACAACTACGTGGAGGCTGGTCTTGCGCAGCGCAACGATTTGCTGAAAGTGCAGTTGAAGCAGAACGAGTTGGAGACCAACTACCGCAAGGTTCAGAACGGCATTGAACTCACCAAACGCGCTATCTGTCAGCACGTTGGCATTCCATACACCGACAGCATTGAGTTCGAACCCGCCCATTTCGACCGCCTTGTGGAAGTCAGCCAATCGTCGACCGAAGAGCTGGTTGAAGGCCGCAAGGAGTACCAACTGCTGAACAAAGCTGTGGAGGCGCAAGAGTTGCAGAAGAAGATGATTCGCGGCGAATATATGCCGCAGGTGGCCGTGGCTGGCGCGGGCTACTGGCTCGATATGATGGACAACCGCTCGACCAACGCCCTGGGAATGCTCACCGTGACCATTCCGCTCACCGACTGGTGGGGCGGCAGCCACAAAATCAAGCAGCAGAACGTGAAACTTGAGCAGGCGCGTATGCAACTGAGCGAAAAAACCGAACTGATGAACCTGCAAATCCGCCAAATGACCGACGAACTGAGCGTGAACGATTTTCAGATTACAGTCTCGCAAAAATCAGTCGACCAAGCACAAGAGAACCTGACCGTGAGCCAGAACAACTATCAGGCAGGCGTCATTGGCATATCGGATTTGCTTGAGGCACAGGCCGTTTACCAGCAAGCCAAAGACAACCTGACCGAAGCCAACTGCAACTATCAGATTGTCGCAGCGAAGTATCTGGTGATGACGGGAAATTATAAATAGGTGGATTTTGGATTAATAATGAGGATTTTAGAATACAAAAACGGTTAAAAACATTGAATCGGCGAATTGTGGCGGAAAGCTGCAATTTGCCGGTTTAATTGTTTGTCTGTTTGTGCTTTTGTTTGTGTTTTCTATCAAAACGCTTATTTTTGCACCACTTTTTAAATAGCGCACTTAAATCGCTGAAAATGACGGATAAGCAACAGACTATCAAAAACGAAGTTACCATCGAAGGAACTGGTTTGCACACCGGGGCACACGTGAAAATGACTTTCAAACCCGCCCCAATCGATTTTGGATACAAATTTCAACGCATTGATTTAGAAGGAAAACCCGTTATTCCGGCTTTGGCCGAATATGTGATTGACACTTCGCGCGGAACCACCATTGGCCGCGGCGACGCCCGTGTTTCGACTATCGAGCACGTGATGGCCGCCGTTTACAGTCAGGGTATCGACAACATTCTTATCGAGATTGACGGTCCCGAAACACCGATTATGAGCGGCAGCTCAATCGAGTTTCTTGAAGCTCTGAAAAAAGCCGGAATTGAAGAGCAAGACGCTGAACGCCAATATTTTGAAGTAAAAGAGAATATCCGCTATGTGAACGAAGAGCGCGGAATTGAGATTATCGCCTACCCCGACTCAAAATTCAGTATCGACGTGCTTATCGACTTCAACTCGAAAGTTCTGGGCCAGCAGTTCGCCAGCATTGACGATATCAGCGATTTCGAGAAGAACATTGCCAACTGCCGCACCTTCGTCTTCGCCCACGAGCTGGTTCCGCTGTTCAATATGAACCTGATTCGTGGCGGGCAGCTCGACAACGCCATTGTGATTGTCGAGAACAAAATCTCGCAGGAAGAGTTCGACCGCATTGCCGACTTCTGCAACAAGCCGCGCGTGAAAGCCCGCGAAGGAATCCTGAACGAAGACCTGAAATATGACAACGAACCAGCGCGCCACAAGCTGCTCGACATTATCGGCGACCTGGCTCTCACCGGCAAGATGATAAAAGGCAAATTCATTGCCAAAAAGCCCGGACACTTTGCCAACACCGAGTTCGCAAAGCAGATTCGCCAGTGCATAAAGTTCCAACAGAAAAACGGCGTTGCGCCAATCTACCACCCCGACCAAAAGCCAATCTACGATATCAACGACATTATGAAGCTGCTGCCCCACAGGCCGCCGTTCCTGCTTGTCGACAAGATTATCGAGATGACTGAAAATTCGGTTGTGGGCATTAAGTGTGTGACGATGAACGAGCCGTTCTTTGTGGGCCACTTTCCGCAGGAGCCCGTGATGCCCGGCGTGCTTCAGATTGAAGCCATGGCGCAAGTGGGCGGAATCCTGGTGCTGAAAGACCTTGAGAAACCGCAGGAATGGTCGACATATTTCCTGAAAATCGACAACGTGAAGTTCAAGCGTAAAGTGGTGCCCGGCGACACGCTCATTTTCAAACTCGAATTTTTGGCACCCGTCCGTCGCGGCGTATGCCACATGCGCGGACAGATGTTCATTGGCTCGAGCCTTGCCATGGAAGCCGAAATGATGGCGCAGCTCGTCCACAACAAAATCGAAGAAAACAACGAATCGAATACAGAAGAATAATGGAATATAAACTTTCAAGCGTCCACCCGGATGCCAAAATCGGGCAGAATGTCGAAATAGGCCCATTCGTAACAATCGATAAAGATGTTGTGATTGGCGACGGAACAAAGATAATGAGCGGCGCCGTCGTTTTCGAAGGCACCCGAATCGGCAAAAACTGCCGAATCTTCCCGCACGCCGTGCTGGGCGCTGTGCCGCAGGACCTGAAATTCGTTGGCGAATACACCACCTGCGAGATAGGCGACAACAACACAATCCGCGAGTTTGTGACCATTAACCGCGGCACCAAATCGACCGGCCGCACCGTCATTGGCAACAACAACCTGCTGATGGCCTACACCCACGTCGGCCACGACTGCATTCTGGGCAACAACCTGATAATCTCGAACGCCACACAGTTTGCCGGCGAAGTCCACGTTGACGACTTTGCCGTAATTGGCGGCGGCTCGCTTTTGCACCAGTTCACCCACATTGGCTCGTACGTTATGCTGCAGGGCGGCACACGTGTCAGCAAAGACCTTCCGCCGTATGTGATTGTGGGCGGCGAACCTGCTTCATATTTCGGCATGAACCTTGTCGGACTGCGCCGCCGCGGATTCTCAAACGATACCATCAATGCCATTCATGACGCCTACCGCATCATCTATCAGGGCGGAATGAATACCACGCAGGCGCTTGACAAAATTGTGGAAACCTTACCACAAAGCCCGGAGCGCGACTACATTGTATCGTTCATCAAGGGATGCACACGAGGAATAGTTCCTAGTTGTATAAGCCGAAAATAGGTAAGAAATTGTGCCAAAAGCATAAAAAAATCTACCAAATTTCATTTTATGTGTGTTTTTATAAAAAACACACTATATTTGTAGATTATCTACAATAAGACTTCTTAAAATGGAATCTGGTAAAAGAATAATTGTGCCTTGGGACTTTACCGAAGTGGCGCAAAACGCATTGGCTCACGCAGTTAGAATTGCAAAAGTGCTCGACAACACCATTGCACTTCTTCATATTGCCAAAGCCGACAAGGAAGCAGGCGAAGCATTGCCAAAACTTCAGCAGGTGGCCGCCGACGCCGAAAAGGCGAACAATATCAAAGTGGAGGCCATTGTAAAGGTTGGAACCATTTTCACCACCATTGGCGAGTACACCAAAGACAACGACGACATTAATCTTGTAATCATGGGCACCCACGGCATGAAGGGTATGCAGAAGCTCACCGGCAGCTGGGCGCTCAAGGTGATTGTCAGCTGCTACGCGCCGTTCATTGTCGTTCAGGATCCACCGCTCGAGCACACCACCTACAGCAAAATTGTCTTCCCTGTCGATTTTAAGAACGAAAACCGCGAGAAACTGGTTTGGGCCATTTACTTCGGCAAGATTTTCAACGCAAAAATCTGCTTCATTAAGCAGGATGTGAGCGACTCGAGCCTTGTCAAGAAGGTGAACACCAATCTTTCGTTCGCAAAGAAGTACTTGACCAAATACGAAGTTGAGTACGAGATTGAAACAGCTTCCAGCGGCAAATTCGAAGACCAGACAATCGAATATGCAAAACGCATTGAAGCCGACCTGATGATGATAATGACAACCAAGAACATTGGTACTCTCGACTACGTTCTGGGCGCCAGCGAGCAATATATTATCGCAAACACGGCACGCATTCCGGTCATGTGCGTCAACCCGCGCAAGAACAACAATTTTGCACTGGGCTCGCTGTATTGACAGGCGGTTTTTTGCAAAACTTAAAGGCAGATTGTCACCACAAAATTGGTCGGCAATCTGTTTTTTTTATACCCTGCCGCGAAATGTTTTTTATCCACATTTAATGAAAAATCATTAATTTCGTGATACATAAAACAATTGGATGGAGACGCGCTACTACTATATTGACAGGCTGAGGTTTTTTCTTATCTGCTTCATCATTTTTCATCAGACACTGATCGCATATGGCGGAGTAGGGTTGTGGTATTACACGTCGACTGACCGATTCACGGGCACGGCGCTTATTACGGTCAATACCATCAAGACCATCAATTTGTCGTTTTTGGCATCGCTGTTTTTTCTGATTTCAGCCATGTTTGCCCACCAGTCGTACAAGCGGTATGGGTTTAAGACATTTGTAAAAAAGCGCGTAAAGAGGCTCGGAATACCATTGGTGCTTTACACGTTGGTGTTTCATCCGCTGGTTGTTTACTTCATTGCGCGATCGCACGGAATGTCGGCCAATATGATGACGTTTATACAAGAGCAGCTCACAACCAAATTCTCGTTCGGACCGTTTTGGTTTGTGGCCGCATTGCTTGTTTTTGAGTTGGGTTATGCATTTTACAAATTGTACTGTCCTCAAATTGAACCTTTTCTGAAAGATTTGTGGAAACAGATAGCCGCACTTCGCGCCACTTTGTTTGTGCTTGGAATAGGCATTCTGACGTTTGTTGTTAGGCTTTTCTCGCCTGCCAGAGCCACGCAGCCGGGCATTCAGTGGGGGTTTTATCCTTTATATATAGGAATGTTCATATCGGGACTGATAGCTGAGCGCAACGACTGGATTCATAAGGTGAAAATAGGTTTCGCTCTTCCGTGGCTTCTGTATGCGTTCATGTGTCTGCCGCTGTTACTCTTGTCGGTGCATTACATAAAAGACTGGACAGAATTCACGGGAGGAATGAACACACAATCAGTTTTTTACGCTTTTTGGGAGCCAATGATTTGCGTAGGCATGAACTTTTTTCTGATGACGTTATTTTTCCGATACTTCAACAAACCCAACCCGAAGGCGACAGAGCAGGCCAATCTGTCACTTTTGGTTTATTTTCTTTGTCCGGCGGTGATAGTGCCACTCACCATGTTTTTTGAGCCGCTGGCCATGCCCATATTCTTCAAATGGCTGCTCACAGCCGTTTTGAGCACCGTATTGAGCTATCTGATAGCCTGGCTGCTCTATAAGATACCGTTTGTACGGAAGATTTTTTAAAATCCATAGGCGCAAAATCAGCCCGAAAGGCCGAAGCTGTCACCAATCCGTAGTCTTTAACCGTTGTCTCTAAAATAAATATTGTTCAAACAATAAATTTTATACATTTGCCGCCGTTAAGATTTTTCGGATGAAGAATTTAGTCAACATAGTCATTTCTTTGGTCGTGGTCGTGGTGGTCTGCGGATAAGGAAGGGCTGTGCAATTTATTATAAGAAAACGAATTACGAGCCCTTCCATTACGGACGGGCTTTTTTATTTTAAACATAAACACCTTCAGATATGAAACACACACTCAGAAGCGCACAAACAACCGAAGGCCGACGGATGGCCGGTGCGCGCGCCCTTTGGGTTGCCAACGGAATGAAGCACGAGCAGATGGGCAAGCCGATTATCGCCATTGCCAACTCGTTCACACAATTTGTGCCCGGGCACACTCACCTGCACGAGATTGGACAACTGGTAAAGGCTGAAATTGAGCGACTTGGCTGCTATGCCGCCGAGTTCAACACCATTGCCATTGACGACGGCATTGCAATGGGCCACGACGGAATGCTCTACTCGCTGCCTTCGCGCGACATTATCGCCGACTCGGTTGAGTATATGTGCAACGCCCACAAGGCCGACGCGCTCGTCTGCATTAGCAATTGCGACAAAATCACGCCGGGAATGCTGATGGCTTCGATGCGCCTGAATATCCCGACGGTGTTTGTTTCGGGCGGCCCGATGGAAGCCGGCAAATGGAACGGCGAGAATGCCGACCTTATCACCGCAATGGTGAAAGGCGCCGACCCGTCGGTTACCGACCAACAAATGAAGGAGATTGAGAGTTGCGCCTGCCCCGGCTGCGGCTCGTGCTCGGGTATGTTCACCGCCAACTCAATGAACTCGCTCACCGAGGCTATCGGCCTGAGCCTTCCCGGCAACGGAACCATTCTGGCTACTCACACCAACCGCATTCAACTCTTCAAAGACGCTGCGGCACTGATAGTTAAGAATGCATATAAATATTACGAGGAGGGCGATGAGAGCGTGCTGCCGAAGAGCATTGCCACTCGCGCGGCTTTCCTGAACGCAATGACTTTGGACATTGCAATGGGCGGCTCGAGCAACACCGTACTGCACCTTCTGGCCGTGGCTCACGAGGCTGGCGTCGATTTCAAAATGAAGGATATCGACGAGTTGAGCCGCCGTGTGCCGTTCCTGTGCAAGCTGGCGCCCAACACGCAGAAATTCTCGATTCAGGAGTGCAACCGTGCCGGCGGCATTCTGGGCATTCTGAACGAACTGAACAAGGCCGGTCTGCTCGACACTTCGCTCAAGCGCGTCAACGGCTCAACTTTGGCCGACGACCTGAAGAAATATTATATCTGCGGAAGCACCATTGACCCTGAGGCCAAACGCATTTACAGCAGTGCGCCCGCTGGCAAGTTCAGCACCAAAATGGGCTCACAGTCAGCCACTTGGCCTTCGTTCGACACCGACCGCACCAACGGCTGCATTCGCGACATTGAGCACGCCTACTCGAAAGACGGCGGCCTGGCCGTGCTGTTCGGCAACATTGCCAAAGACGGCTGCATTGTGAAGACGGCTGGCGTTGACGAGTCGCTCTGGCACTTTGAAGGACCTGCCGTTGTGTTTGATTCACAGGAAGATGCCTGCGAGGGAATCCTTGGCGGCAAAGTCAAGAGCGGCGACTGCGTGGTGATTACGCACGAAGGCCCCAAGGGCGGCCCCGGAATGCAGGAGATGCTCTACCCCACGTCGTACATTAAATCGATGCACCTTGGCAAGGAATGCGCGCTCATTACCGACGGACGATTCTCGGGCGGAACGTCGGGCCTGTCAATCGGCCACATATCGCCCGAAGCGGCTGCCGGCGGCGCCATTGGCAAAATTAAAGACGGCGACATTATCACAATCGACATTCCGTCGCGCTCAATCAGCGTGAAGTTGACCGATGCCGAACTCGAAGCCCGTCCGCAGCGCCCGATGACCCGCAAACGCGTGGTGCCCAAATCGCTGAAGGCATACGCGTCGATGGTTAGTTCGGCCGACAAAGGCGCGGTGAGGATTATTCCGGAATGATGGTTTTCGCACAGATGACACAGATTTAACGGATTAACACAGATATAAAGAGAAAGGTGAGGGGTTGAGACGCTTCGCTGTTTAGAGGTTAGGAAATCTAAACTTCTAAACACCTTAACTTCTAAACATTAGATTAAACAATTCACCGATTGACCGATTAAACAATAAACAATGAAAGAAACAATAACAGGAGCCGAGGCGCTGATGCGCTCGCTTGAAAATGAAGGGGTTGACGTGATGTTCGGTTATCCGGGCGGCGCCATAATGCCAACTTTCGATGCACTCTACGACCACCGTAAAACGCTGAATCACATATTGGTACGCCACGAGCAGGCTGCCGCGCACGCCGCACAGGGCTATGCCCGCGTGAGCGGAAAAGTGGGCGTCTGCCTTGTAACGAGCGGCCCGGGCGTAACCAACACCATTACAGGCATTGCCGACGCAATGATGGACAGCACCCCGATTGTGGTGATTGCCGGTCAGGTGGGCGCTTCGTTCTTGGGTAGCGACGCCTTCCAAGAGGTTGACCTTGTGGGCGTTACGCAGCCAATATCGAAGTGGGCCTATCAGATTCGCCGCCCCGAGGATGTGGCGTGGGCTGTGAGCCGCGCGTTCTACATTGCCCGCAGCGGCCGTCCGGGTCCGGTGGTGCTCGACTTTGCCAAAAACGCACAAGTGGGAATGGTTGAGTACGAGCCGCAGCATATCGATTTTATCCGCGGATACGTGCCCGAACCCGACATTGACCCTGTGGCCATTAGCGAGGCCGCCGCAATGATAAACGCCGCCAAACGCCCGCTGGTGCTTGTTGGTCAAGGTGTTGAACTGGGCAACGCCCAAGACGAGATGCGCGAATTTTTGGAAACCGCCGATATGCCGGCCGGCTGCACGCTGCTGGGCTTGTCGGCACTGCCGTCGGAGCACCGGCTGAACGTTGGAATGCTCGGAATGCACGGCAGCCTGGCGTCGAACGTCAAGACACAGGAGTGTGACCTGCTGATTGCCGTGGGAATGCGCTTCGACGACCGCATAACCGGAAAACTCGCCACCTACGCCACTCAGGCCAAAAAGATTCATTTCGATATCGACCCGTCGGAGATTAACAAGAACGTGAAGGTTGACCTTGCTGTGCTTGGCGACTGCAAACAGACTCTGGCACAGGTGAATAAGTTGCTGAAAAAGAACAGCCACACCGAGTGGATTGAGAGTTTCAAGCCATATTTTGAGAAGGAGCGCACGGTGGTTATCGAAAAAGAAATTCACCCCACCGAAGGTCCGATAAAGATGGGCGAGGTGGTGAATGTTGTCACCCAACAAACTGGTAATAAGGCCATTATGGTTACCGATGTTGGTCAGAACCAAATGATGGCTGCCCGCTACTTCAAGTTCACCCAACGCCGCAGCGTGGTGACGTCGGGCGGAATGGGCACAATGGGATTCGGCACGCCGGCCGGCATTGGAGCGGCTTTCGGTGCCCCCGACCGCGATGTGTGCGTCTTCCTTGGCGACGGCGGCCTGCAGATGACCATTCAAGAGTTGGGCACCATTATGGAGAATCAGGTTCCTGTGAAACTTATCTTGCTCAACAACAACTATTTGGGCAACGTCCGCCAATGGCAGGCAATGTTCTTCAACCGCCGCTACTCGTTCACCCCGATGACGAACCCCGATTTTATGAAGATTGCCGAAGCCTATCGCATTCCGTGTCAGACAGTTATCGACCGCAAAGACCTTGCCGCCGCCGTCCGCACAATGATGGACACCAAAGGCCCCTATCTGCTTCAGGTGGCTGTTGAGGAGGAAGGCAACGTGCTGCCAATGTGCGCCCCCGGCCACGATGTTGACGATATGATGCTGGAATTTAAATGACAACGGACAAAAGATTGTTGAACCGGCCAATTGGATGATTGATTTATTGAATTGAAAAACAAACAGATAAAATGGAACAAGAGAGCAAAACATTATACACCATTCTGGTTTTCTCGGAGAACCTTGCGGGATTGCTGAACCAAATCACGGCTGTTTTCACGCGCCGTCAGGTGAACATTGAGAGCCTGAACGTCTCGGCGTCAAGCATTAAGGGCATTCACAAATACACCATTACCTGCTACAGCGACGAGGAGACAATCGACAAAATCACCCGTCAGATTGAGAAGAAGATAGATGTGCTTCAGGCTAACTATTACACTGACGATGAGATATTTATCCAAGAGTGCGGACTGTTCAAGATTTCAACGCCGACAATGCTGAACGAGAAGGGCATTTCGCGTCAAATCCGCCTGCACGACGCTAATATTGTGGAAGTTAACCCCACCTACGCCATTGTCACCAAAACCGGCCTGACGGAGGACATTGAGTCGCTCTACGCCGCGCTGCAGGAGTTCAAATGCGTGCTGCAGTACGTGCGCTCGGGCCGCATAGCCATTACCAAAAGCCGCCGCGAGCATATCAGCGACTACATTAACGAGCGCGAGGAGAAGCACCGCCAATTGACAATGGAGAATTAACAGTTGACAGTGATTTAATTGGGCGGCAAAATGACTGATTCTGAAATTATTGATATAATTAAAAGCCTTGAGAAGGAATGTGAACGCTATAAAGATGGCGGACGCGAATTCATCAGTCGGCTTGCACAAAAATTAAACAATACTGTTGACGAAGAAAAAGAAGCGGTTTTTGGTTTTTTCTTTAAAGAAATTAGAAATCAGGTCAATAGTCACTTCGGTAATTTGGCATTAGAGGTGTTCTCGGAGATGAAAACCACCGAAGTTGCGCCAACTCTCGAGAAAATTTGCAGAGAAGAATATTCTGCAGGAAACAGTAAGAAGAAAAATTTCATCATTGCAACAATGATGGAGTTGAAATACGACAAGCCTGTGGATTTGTATGCCGAGTATCTAAAATATTATAATGATGACGTTTATGAGAGATACTGGAATGTATTTTTTGACTATTGCAAAGACGATTGGAGCCGTTCAATTCCTATATTGTCATTGTACTTCGCTGACGTTCTATCATTTTCCACACTGTCTTTGTTCTTTTTGAAAAAGAAAGTAGCCAAACTCTGTATGGTGCAAAGAATCAACCACTTGTCATACTACTATTTCCAAAACAACGACTCTTATTTTTTGGAATTGGTAAAACAAGTGGCACTCAAAAATAAGAAGGCAGCCAAAGCATTAAAAAAATTGCTGACGGAATATTTGAGTAAAAAAACTTCAAAGGATTGCTATACTGCGGAGAAATGCGATAAAATAATAGGTCAGTTAGAGCGGTTTACGATTTAAAAATCTAAAAATTCGTTAATAGGATTATCCAATAATAAGTTGTATTTTGCAATCAAAAATTATGAATATGGATTCATCTTTCACAAACGACACTATGCAAATTCCACGTGCAAAAAGCGGGCGAAAAAGTCGCGTTGCACAGCAGAGTGTCGTGTCAAAAACACCTGAAAATGAATTGGCTACGGTAGAGGAGTTTTTTGATGCAGTTTGGAACCGCTACCTTGAGAAAAATGAAAAACTACAGGGTTAGGGTTTCGCGGAAAGCGTGGAATGATATTGAAGATTTAGCGGATTTCCTGCTGACGGTGAAAGATTTTGAAAGTGCACGCAGGTATCTTGATACAATGATGGCTGAAGTACAATCGCTGGCTTTATTTGCCGATTTGTATCGCATAAGCACAATGGCAGATATTTTAAAGTACCATCTAAAGGCTCGGCGAATGGTAAGCCACAACCGCCGTTGGGTTTATATTTTTCATATTGAAGATGATACGGTCATTGTTGACCGCATCCGTCCTTCAAAAATTATTACAAAATAAAAGACGATTGAAAAGATTGCATTTTAATTTACATTGACTGAAAAAAAATATTGAAAATTGCTGAAAGTCTTTTACTTTCGCAGTTCGAATCGCTGATTCGTAAAAATGTGATAACAGTTTAATTTAAAGCAAAATAAAATGGCACAAATGAATTTTGGCGGTGTTATCGAGAACGTGATGACCCGCGAAGAGTTTCCATTGGAAAAAGCACGTGAAATATTAAAGAACGAGACCATCGCCGTCATCGGTTATGGCGTTCAAGGTCCTGGTCAGTCGCTCAACCTGCGCGACAACGGCTTCAACGTTATCGTTGGCCAGCGCGAGGGCAAGACTTACGACAAGGCTGTTGCCGACGGTTGGATTCCGGGCAAGACTCTCTTCTCGATTGAAGAGGCTGCCGAGCGCGGCACAATTGTTATGTGCTTGCTGTCTGACGCCGCTGTAATGTCAGTTTGGCCGACACTTCAAAAGCACCTGAAACCGGGCAACGCTCTCTACTTCTCGCACGGTTTCGCCATCACTTGGAACGACCGCACCGGCTGCGTTCCTGCAAAAGACATCGACGTTATTATGGTTGCACCTAAGGGTTCGGGCACATCGCTGCGCACAATGTTCCTTGAGGGCCGCGGCCTGAACTCGTCATACGCTGTTTACCAGGATGCTACCGGCCGTGCAATGGACCGCACCTTGGCTCTTGGCATCGGCATTGGCTCGGGCTATCTGTTCGAGACCACATTCCAACGTGAGGCCACTTCTGACCTTACCGGTGAGCGCGGCTCACTGATGGGCGCCATCCAAGGATTGCTGCTGGCTCAATACGAGGTTCTGCGTGAGCACGGACACACCCCGTCGGAGGCCTTCAACGAGACTGTTGAGGAGTTGACTCAGTCGCTTATGCCGCTCTTCGCTAAGAACGGTATGGACTGGATGTACGCCAACTGCTCAACAACCGCACAGCGCGGCGCATTGGACTGGTTCCCGCGTTTCCACGATGCTGTGAAACCCGTTATGGAGTGGCTCTACCTGTCAGTTAAGAGCGGTATTGAGGCTCAAATCTCAATTGACAGCAACTCGAAACCCGACTACCGCGTCGGCCTTGAGAAGGAACTGAAGGCAATGCGCGAGAGCGAGATGTGGCAGACTGCCGTTACCGTTCGCAAACTGCGTCCGGAGAACAATTAATGCTCATTGCAGATTTCTGATAGAGCCGTCTCTGAAAAGGGGCGGCTTTTTTATTTTATTGTGGCCAGGGTTATTTGTGGCTTATAACAATCCTTCAGTTAATCAATCATTCAATCCTTGAATTAAAAAACTATATTTGCGCGTTTTTTCGAGAAATCAATATAAAGCATCATAATTATGAGCGGTAAATTTCCAGAATACAAGCAGTTGGACTTGTCGCAGATTAACAAAGACGTCCTTGAGCAATGGAACAAGGACAACACCTTTCAAAAAAGTATCGACACTCGCGCGGGACACCCGAAATTCATCTTCTTCGAAGGGCCGCCGTCGGCTAACGGAATGCCTGGCATTCACCACGTTATGGCGCGAAGCATTAAGGATATCATCTGCCGATACAAGACGCTGCAGGGCTTTCTGGTCGACCGTAAGGCTGGCTGGGACACTCACGGCCTGCCCGTTGAGTTGGGCGTCGAGAAGCAATTGGGCATCACCAAAGAGGATATCGGCAAGAAAATCAGTGTTGACGACTACAACCACGCCTGCCGTTCCGAAGTTATGAAGTACACCGCCCAATGGCGCGACCTGACCGCCAAAATGGGCTATTGGGTGAATATGGACGACCCCTACATCACCTACGACAACCGCTACATCGAAACGCTTTGGTATCTGCTTAAAACCATCTATAACAAGGGGTTACTCTACAAGGGATACACCATTCAGCCGTACTCGCCCGCCGCTGGAACGGGCCTTTCGACTCACGAGTTGAACCAACCTGGCTGCTACCGTGACGTGAAGGACACCACCTGCACCGCGCAGTTTAAGGTCACGGACTCTGACAATCAGTTGGTTAAAGATATTCTGGCGAAAGCCGACGCCGACCACAAGCAACTCTTCATTCTGGCCTGGACCACCACGCCGTGGACCCTGCCGTCGAACACCGCATTGTGCGTTGGACCGAAGATTGACTATGTGGCCGTTGAGACCAAGAATCCCTACACCGAGCAGGCTTGCACGGTGATTGTGGCCAAATCGCGTTTCAGCGCCTATTTCAACGATAAGAACCCTGGCACGGTGATTGCCGAAATGAAGGGCACCGACCTTGTGGGCATCCACTACGAGCAACTGTTCCCGTGGGTTGACCCGTGTGAATTGGTTGACAAACAGATTGTTAACAAGAAAGCCGACGCTTTCCGCGTTATTCCTGGCGACTACGTGACCACCGAAGACGGTACGGGCATTGTTCACATTGCGCCAACGTTCGGCGCCGACGACGCCAAGGTGGCCAAGGCCGCTGGAATCCCGTCGCTGTTTATGATTAACAAGGCTGGCGAGACGCGTCCAATGGTCGATTTGACTGGCAAATACTACTTCACCGCCGACCTTGACGAGCAGTTTGTGCGCGATTTTGTCAACATCGGCATCTACAAGGAATATGAAGGCCGCTGGGTGAAGAACGCCTACGACCCGCAGTTCACCGTCAACGGAAAATACGACGAGCAAGCGGCGCAGAAGGCCGAGAATCTCGACATCTTCATCTGTATGAAAATGAAGGCCGAAGGCACTGTCTATAAGATTGAAAAACACGTGCATAACTATCCGCACTGCTGGCGCACCGACAAACCTGTGCTCTACTATCCGCTCGACAGTTGGTTCATCAAGGCCACTGCCGTGAAAGACCAAATGGTGGAACTGAACAAGACCATCAACTGGAAGCCGCAGAGCACTGGCGAAGGCCGTTTTGGCAAGTGGCTCGAGAACATCAACGACTGGAACCTGTCGCGCTCGCGCTACTGGGGCACGCCGCTGCCCATCTGGCGCACCGAGGACGGCGCCGAGCAACTCTGCATCGGGTCGGTTGAGGAACTTTGCGCCGAGATTGAGAAGGCTGTGGCCGCGGGCGTTATGAAAGAGAATCCGTACACGGCCAAGGGCTTCAAGGTTGGCGATTACTCGAAAGAGAACTACGACAAGATTGACCTGCACCGCCCCTACATCGACGCTGTGGTGCTGGTTTCGCCCGCTGGCAAGCCAATGTACCGCGAGAAAGACCTGATTGACGTGTGGTTCGACTCGGGCGCAATGCCGTTCGCGCAGCGCCACTGGCCGTTTGAGCACAAAGACGATTTCGACACGCTCTACCCCGCCGACTTCATCGCCGAGGGCGTCGACCAAACACGCGGCTGGTTCTACACGCTGCACGCCATCAGCACAATGATAAACGGCAAGGTGGCCTTCAAAAACATCATCTCGAACGGCCTTGTGCTGGACAAGAACGGCAGCAAAATGTCGAAACGTCTGGGCAACGCCGTCGACCCGTTCGCCACTATCGAGAAATACGGTTCCGACCCGCTTCGCTGGTATATGATTACCAACGCGCAGCCGTGGGACAACCTGAAATTCGACATTGAGGGCGTTGACGAGGTGAAACGCAAATTCTTCGGAACGCTCTATAACACATATAGTTTCTTTGCGCTTTACGCGAATGTTGACGGTTTCACTTATCGTGAGAAGGACATTCCGCTGGCCGAGCGCCCCGAGATTGACCGCTGGATTCTGTCGCTCTTGAACTCGCTGATTGTTGAGGTGCAGGACGCTCTCGACAACTACGAGCCAACCCGCGCGGGCCGCGCCATTCAGGATTTCGTCATCGACAACTTGAGCAACTGGTATGTGCGTCTGAACCGCAAACGCTTCTGGGGCGGGCAGTACGACGCCGACAAGATTGCGGCCTATCAGACGCTCTACACCTGCCTTGAGACGGTGGCCGTGCTGGGCAGCCCGATAGCGCCTTTCTATATGGATTTGCTCTACCGCGACCTGACGCAAGCCACTGGCCGCGCCGCCACATCGGTGCACCTGGCGCAGTTCCCCAAAGCCGACCGCTCGGCCATCGACACCGACCTTGAAGAGCGAATGGCTCTGGCACAGCGCATATCGTCAATGGTTCTCGGTCTTCGCCGAAAGGTGAGCCTTAAGGTTCGCCAACCGCTGAGCAAGATTATGGTGCCCATCCACAGCGAGAAAATGCGCCGTCAGATTGAGGCGGTCAAGCCGATAATTATGACCGAGGTGAATGTGAAAGACATTGAACTTCTGGAAAATACGACGGGCATCCTGGTTAAGCGCATCAAGCCCGATTTCAAGGTTCTGGGACCGAAATACGGCAAGATTATGAAGCAACTGTCGGCCGCCATCGGCCAAATGAGCCAAGAGGACATTGCCGCACTCGAGCAGGCCGAGAAGTTCGACCTGACCGTTGAGGGGCAGCCTGTCACCATCGTCCGCACCGACGTTGAGATTGTGTCGGAAGACATTCCTGGCTGGCTGGTGACCAACGAGGGCACGCTCACCGTGGCTCTCGACATCACCCTGACCGACGAGTTGAAGAACGAAGGCGTGGCCCGCGAGTTGGTGAACCGCATTCAGAACATCCGCAAGGACAGCGGCTTCGAGGTAACTGACAAAATCAACATCCGCATCTCTGACAACGCCTACTCGAACGACGCCATCGCCAACTTCCGCCAATACATTGCAAGCCAAACACTTGCCAACAGCATCGAAATCGTCAACACCCTGACCGCCGACAACGCCATCACGGTGGACATTGACGAAGAGGTGAATTTGTTTGTGGAGGTGAAGAAGGCGTGAGGATATTTAGGATTTAGAAGTTAGGAATTAGAATTTAGTAATTGATATTCTTTAAAACCGCTGCAGACTTGGGTTTGCGGCGTTTTTTTGTTGTCAATTGGGATTCGAGTTAATCGCGCTGAAAGCGCAACCAGTCCATAGCCCAACGCAAAGTGAGCGCAGCGAACGGCACGTTGGGTAATGCCGCTCCCATAGCCGCAGCGCGCTGAAGGCGCAACGCGTAATGCATATTTATGTTCTGCCCCTGCAGGGCGGCAACATTACGTGGTAATGTTACCCAAGGCGCCGCTGCGCTTGCCTTGGGCTATGCAGTTTTTGTGCTTCAGCGCGTAAAGTTTGCCGCACAACAAAATTAACCCCGCATTTTATCGGAATTTTCAAGGGCTATTTTTGCGTTTTATCGGAATGCCAGAAGGTGATCCCTTCATTTTATCGGAATTTTGAGAAACTTTTTCTTCATTTTATCGGAATTTAGCACAACAAAACTTTATCTTTGTATTCGTTAAAACAAAAAATATGGTTGACGAATCGCGTATATTACAAGTTCTTGCTGAACAAAAAGAGGAGAATGCCTCCCTCAAGCCACGGCATTGGGTTAAGCGTATGGAAGAATCTTTGTTTGAGTTCGATAGTCCGTTAGCGCAGGTTGTGATAGGTGTACGCCGCAGCGGAAAATCAACCTTATGCCATAAAGTGTTGAAAGAGCGCAGTGTGCGTTATGGATATGCCAACCTTGACGATGACCGTTTGGCCGATATGCGAGTCGAAGATTTAAACACGCTTCTCTCGTGCCTTTACCAACTTTATGGCACCGATGTGTCATATTTGTTTTTCGATGAAATACAAAACGTTGATGGATGGCATTTGTTTGTCAACCGTCTGTTACGCAACGGATTACATATTTTTGTAACAGGTAGCAACGCCAAATTGCTCAGCAGTGAACTTGCCACTTATCTCACAGGCCGCTACAACGAAATCCACCTTTATCCGTTTTCATTTCCAGAATATTGTGCGTTCCATAATATTGACACTAAGGGTATTACAACAAAAGCCGATGCGGAATGCAAACGGGCGTTTGTTGATTATTTAAATACCGGTGGATTTCCCGAAATGCAGTCAATGCACAACAAACGCGGATATGTTCAGAGCCTTTTAGGTGCCATTTTGCAAAAAGACATACGGCAACGTTTTGGAATCTATCATATTGATGCTCTCGAAAAAATAGCATACAATCTGATTAGCAACGCCTGTCAAGTGGTGAATTACAATGATTTGGCAACAACACTTGGATTGTCGGACAAGACGGTTAAAAAGTATGTTGGCTACCTACAGCAAGCATTTCTGGTGCAATTACTTCCGCGGCATTCATTCAAGAGTAAAGAAAGGTTGGTAGGTGAGAAGGCTTATCTTGTTGATAACGGACTGGAAAACAACCGCTATTTTTCGATGGCAGGCGAAAACACTGGATGGAGATTGGAAAATGCTGTTTACATCGAATTGCTTCGCCGTTGTTCGAAAGCGTATTTCGATGTGTACTACTATCGACCCGATTCTAGGTCCAAAGAGGTTGATTTTGTGGTATGTAACCAAAACCGCGCAGTAGAATTGGTACAAGTTGCTTTCGAAATCGACAAACCGAAAACTTTTGCGCGTGAGACGTCGTCGTTAGTTAAAGCATCGGCTTTGTTAAGGTGTGATAAGCTGACTCTTGTTGCATTTTCACCATCGAGAACCGAAGTTGTTGATGGCAAGGAGATTAAAATAGTTTCGGTAACAGATTGGTTTTTAAAGTCAGAAGACATATACGGAGAGTTGTGAAAACTCACCGCATAACATAAAATCCGTCAACCAACTGACTGAATTAACGTTTTTGGAACAAAAAAACCGCCGCAATCAACCTGTGACTACGGCGGTTTTATACCAAATAATAGAATCTATTTTTGTTGTCTAAATTCCCGTTCGGCTTCTTCGCAAATGGCGTTCATTTCTTCAACAGTGAGACGTTTCGGAACATACTGCGTCATTTTCAGAGCCGTAACAGCGGCTTCAATGCCCTTGTTGCCAAGGCGTCCGCCTGAGCGGTCGAGAGCCTGCTGAAGGTTGTCGGTGGTGAGCACGCCGAATATTACAGGAATCTCACCGGCCGCGTTAATTGTTGACAAGCCGTTGGCCACGCCTTCGCAGATGAAGTCGAAATGGCGCGTTTCGCCTTGAATCACACAGCCCAGGCAGATTATGGCGTCGGCCTCGCGCTCGCCGTCAATCAGTAGGTGGCTGTGGGCGTAGCGGGCGGCGGCGTATGTCAGCTCAAAGGTGCCCGGAACGTGGCAGACCAGAATGTCCTCGTCTTTCACTCCGTTCTCCTTCAGCGTCTTGATGGCGCCTTCAGCCATTGCGTTTGTGACCTGTTCGTTCCATTCGGCCACAATAACAACAAAACAGCGACCCTCACCCGAAGGTATGGTCGCTGCATTGTATTCTGATAAGTTCTTAAGTGCTGTTGCCATTTATTTTGCAATCTCAGCGTTCATCTTCTCAATGTTCTTGTCGGCGTTCATTGCCTCCTGCGACATTGCAAAGTCCTCTTTGATGGTCTTGTAGAGAGCCAGGGCCTTTTTGTTGTTGCCCAGTTTCTCGTAAACCTGTGCGGCCTTGTTCAGATAGAGCGGTGTTGTGAAATCGTTTTTGGCGTTGGCAGCGGCTTTCTCGTAATACGATGCGCCTTTTGCCTCTTCGCCTAACTCAACGTATGCGTCGCCCATCACGCCAAGTGCGACAGAACTCAAAGTAATGTCTTTCGATTTGAATTTCTTCAGGTGGCTGATGGCGCTCTCATAGTCGCCAGTGTACATATAGCACAAACCGGCATAGTAGTTGGCCAGCTTGGCGGTTTGGGTAATGCCGTAGTTGTCAATCACGTCAAGGAAACCGGCGTAGTTGCCGTCACCGTTAAGGGCGAGGTTGAACGAGTCGCGTTGAAAATATTGTTCGGCAGCGAACATTGCGGCGCTGGCCTCGTTGTTCTTCGGAATCAAGTAGAAGCGCTGAATAGCGAAGAAAATTGCCACTACGGCCAAAATACCGATGGCACCGTATGAGAGAACCGATTTGTGGTCGTTGATGAACAATTCGGCTTTGTTCAGTGATTCCTGTACACTTTCGAAGCTGTCAGGTTGCTGTTCTTTTGTATTTTTCGACATAAGACTATTTATTTTTCAATTAGCGTGGCAAAAATAATCGTTTTTATCATTTATCGAAATAAATCTTTGCCGCTGTAACTTAGCGAAGTTTTAAGTTATAAGTTGTTGAAGTTTTAAGTTTAATTAATTTATTTTCTGATAATTATCGGATAACAAGTTGTTTTTTGTCTGCAGTCTGATGTCCGTAGTCTTTTAATACGCCGATTTGAATTGTTTCAGGAATCGGATGTCGTTCTCGAAATAGAGTCGCAGGTCGCGCACTTGGTATTTGAGCATTGCAATGCGCTCAACGCCCATACCGAAGGCGAAACCAGTGTATTTCTCGCTGTCGATGCCGCAGTTTTTCAGCACGTTGGGGTCAACCATTCCGCAGCCCAGAATCTCGAGCCACCCGGTGCCTTTGCAGATGTTGCAGCCCTTGCCGCCGCAGATTGAGCACGACACATCCATCTCGGCCGACGGCTCGGTGAACGGGAAGTACGACGGGCGCAGACGGATTTTGGTGTCGTTGCCGAACATCTCTTTGGCGAAATATAAAAGTGTCTGTTTTAAATCGGCAAACGAAACATTTTCAGCAACATACAAACCCTCAACCTGGTGGAAGATGCAGTGTGCGCGGGCCGAAATGGCTTCGTTGCGGAACACGCGGCCCGGGAAAATCATACGGATTGGCGGCTGGCGTTTTTCCATTATGCGCGACTGCACGCTCGAAGTGTGGGTGCGCAGCAGAATGTCGTGCGGGTCGGGCTCCATCGATTTCTTCTCAACAAAGAATGTGTCCTGCATATCGCGTGCGGGGTGCTCGGCGGCGAAGTTCATTGCCGAGAACACGTGCCAGTCGTCCTCAACCTCGGGACCTTCGGCAACGGTGAACCCGATGCGGCTGAAGATGTCCACAATCTCGTTCTTGACGATTGAAATGGGGTGGCGGGTGCCAATCTCAAACGGCTCGCCAGGGCGCGTCAGGTCATGGCGGCTGTCGTCCGACACTGCGTTTTCGAGTGCGGCGGCGGCATCGTCATATTTCTGCTGTGCAAACTGTTTCAGCTTGTTGATTTCAGCGCCCAGCTGTTTTTTCATCTCGGCCGGAACGGTGCGGAACTCGTCGAACAGTTGGCCAATCTCGCCCTTCTTGCTCAAATATTTCAAGCGGAATTGCTCAAGGCTTTCCGCCGAATTGGCCTGGAACTGCTGAACAGAGCTTGCCAATTCCTTTATCTTGTCTAGCATATATTGTTGTTTTTAAAACGAGTGCAAAGGTAGTAAAAGTTAGCGTTTATTAGGAACATTATTTCGATGAAAGGCAGACGGACCGAATAAGCATTTTGCATTTGGGTGAGAATAAAAAAATTGGCACTACAAGTCGAACATTCAGTTTTTTTTCGCAATTTGCTGATTGTAAAATTCATCACAATGAGGCTATTAGTTTCAACGTTCGTCATGGCGGCCGTCGCATTGTCGGCGTGTCATCCGGTCAGTACTCGCAACAGCGAAAAACATGGCGGCACACTGCGAGTCAACATTAGCGATATTCCGCACATTATTTTTCCCGGACAAGTTGAGAAGCGAAGCGAGCAAATTATTGTTAACCAAGTGTATGCAGGGTTGGTGAAATACAACCAGCGCACGCTCGAGATAGTGCCGTCCATTGCCAAGAATTATAGCATTTCGCCCGATGAGCTCACCTATACGTTTGTGCTCAATAAAAAGGCTCGTTTCCAAGACGATCGTTGTTTCAGGCAGGGGCGGGGGAGGCATATTGTAGCTGCCGACTTTAAATATTCTATTGAGCAGATCTGCCGAAATAAATTGGTTGAGGGAAATGTCATATCGCGACAGGTGATGAACATTGTGGGAGCCGACAGTTTCATGCTGAAGGCCAGAAACAATGACTTAGTGGATATTCCGGGGATTGTAGCTCCAAACGACAGCACGCTGATAATCAATCTAAAAACACCCGACAAACTTTTCATTCATTATTTGGCCAGTACCAATGCGCTTGTTTTTGCCCGCGAGGCGTTCAATGCCTACGGAGTCAATGGTTCTGTTGGTTCAGGACCATTCAAGTTTAAGTATCCTAAAACCATCGGGCAGGCTATCGAATTGGTTTATAATCCATACTATTGGGAGGTGTCGGAGCAGAACGAGCAGCTGCCGTACCTTGATACCGTCACAGTATCATTCATAACCTCGACTCAAAAGGAGCTGTATATGTTCGGCTCAGGTTTTGTTGACTTGGTATTTGATCTGCCGATAAGCTATTTGGCTGATTTTCTGGAATCGAACATTGGCGGATTTCAGTCTGATCCGCCACGATTCATAATGACAAACACCACAAGGGCAAATAATGAAAAACGCTTTAACCTGATGACATCCAACATCAATGGTGTGCACATTAACTCACAAAACTACTTCGATTTCTCGAAAGTATACCTGAGTTCCCCCGAGTCTGACAGTGGTTTTTAACGGCTACGAGTCAGCCTGTTCGTCGAGTTTGTCGGCAAATAGGTTGAGGAACCGCTTGGGAGTGTGGCTCTCAAACCGCAAAATTTTATCTGTGGCCGGATGTCGGAACGACAGTGCCCAGGCGTGCAGACCTAACCGTCCGAGAGGATTCAGTGTGGAGCCATAGCGCAGATCGCCCACAATGGGATGGCCAATATCGTGAAGTTGAGCCCGAATCTGGTGCTTGCAGTTGGTCTCAATGTTGACGCGCAGCATCGAAAACC
Organism: uncultured Bacteroidota bacterium; assembly: GCA_946186925.1. GTDB lineage: Bacteria > Bacteroidota > Bacteroidia > Bacteroidales > SZUA-534 > RUG13583. Next base: position 30,884 of record CAMHPA010000001.1, read on the forward strand.
GCCCGTTGCTTTTCATTGTATTCACATGAGTGACGGCTAATTGCCCTTGGTTAGGATTTTGGCTTGAACATATTTTTTGTGTCTTTTTATCGAGCCAGAGGTATGATTTTAAAATGCCGTTTTCTTTGTCGATAGAGCCCTCAACAATAGCCAGATACGTATAATCATCAATGCTTAATTCCTGTTGCAGGCGCTCTTTGGCCAGACGGCTTTTAGCAAATACTACCAAGCCCGATGTCTCACGGTCGATGCTGGTGATCATGAAAACGTTGTTGGCCGGGTGCTGACGCCTTACGTAGCGGAGCAGAGTGGATGTCACTGTCTTCGAATCTTTCGATGCCGATGAGCAGAGCATTCCAGCGTGTTTGTCGACAACTATAATATGCTCGTCTTCAAACACTATGGTCATTCCGGCAAAAGACATTTCGGCCGGGGCTTTGAATTTCAGAATCTGTACGGTATCGCCTTTTTGCAGCTGGTGGTTGTAGAAGCCCACAACCTGTCCATTGACAAGCATCTGGCGGTGATTGAGCAGGGTTTTGATGTTGTTGCGGTTTTTGCCCGGAAGGCTTGTCAGCAGAAACTCCATCAGTTGGCCACCATCTTTGGCCACCATTGGAGGCACCTCTTTAACACGTGGTTTATGCATATCTGTAGTTTTTTTCACAAAAAAAGGAAGCCGCAAAACCGGGCTTCCTTGTAATTATATTTTGCTGGTTATCAAAGAATCAGCATAGCATCACCATATGCGCCGAATTTGTAACCCTCTTTAAGAGCCACGCGGTATGATTCCATCAGCAAATCGTAGCCGGTGTATGCTGCAACCATCATCATCAGTGTCGATTGCGGCAGGTGAAAGTTTGATACCATTGAGCTTGCCACGCTGAAGTCGTAGGGCGGGAAGATGAACTTGTTGGTCCATCCGTCGAACGGTTTCAGGTAGCCGTAGGTTGACACCGAGCTCTCGAGCGTGCGCATCACTGTGGTGCCAATGGCGCAAACCTGATGGCGGCCGTCTTTGGCTTTGTTCACAATGTTGGCGGCCTCTTCTGGAATGAGTATCTGCTCTGAGTCCATTTTGTGTTTTGTCAGATCCTCAACGTCAACTGAGCGGAAGTTACCAAGGCCCACGTGAAGGGTGATTTCAGCAAAATTGATTCCTTTGATTTCGCAGCGTTTGAGCAGCTCACGGCTGAAGTGCATGCCGGCTGTTGGTGCGGCCACGGCGCCCTCGTGTTTTGCAAAAATAGTCTGATAGCGGTCGGCGTCCTCAGGAACCACCCCGCGTTTGATATATCGCGGAAGCGGTGTCTCGCCAAGCGAATAGAGTGTTTTCTTGAATTCCTCGTAAGGCCCGTCGAAAAGGAAGCGCAGGGTGCGGCCGCGAGAGGTGGTGTTGTCGATGACCTCGGCCACCAGTGAGTCGTCTTCGCCAAAGTAGAGTTTGTTACCGATGCGGATTTTGCGCGCTGGGTCAACAAGCACATCCCACAGACGCTGGTCGTGGTTGAGCTCGCGAAGCAGAAAAACCTCTATTTTTGCGCCAGTCTTCTCCTTGTTACCGTAGAGGCGGGCTGGGAACACCTTGGTGTTGTTGAACACAAACACATCCTGGTCATCGAAATAATTGATGATATCTTTAAAGATGCGGTGCTCAAACTGCCCCGTTTTGCGGTTTACAACCAACAGGCGCGCTTCGTCGCGGTTTTCCGAAGGGTAAAGTGCGATGCTTTCCTCGGGCAAATCGTAATTAAATTGCGAAAGTTTCATTCAAAAAAATTTTTACTGTTTTAAAAGCGTTTGCGTGTGGCGCAAAGCCATTCTGGTGTTATTTATAACAAGTCATTTACGCTGTTATTTGCAATGGGTTGCAAGTTTTTGATAATTTTTTCAAATTCTGTTATTTCAATGGCGTCGCTGACGCTGAAATTGCCGCTGGCGGTGCGCCTGAGGTCGTGCAGATAGGCTCCCGAGCCAAGCCGCTCGCCAAAATCGCGGGCCAAGGCGCGGATGTATGTTCCCTTGCTGCATTTTATGTTCACGGTCACCATTGGCAAATCGCACTCAATCAGTTCGATGCGCTCGATGTTGATTCGTGCCGGTTTCAGCTCAACCTCTCTGCCTTTGCGAGCGGCCACGTAGGCGCGCTGGCCTCCAATCTGCTTTGCCGAAAAGAGAGGTGGCACCTGGTCCTGCTCGCCCTCGAAGGTTCGCAGCACTTCCTCAACACGCTCACGGGTTATGCCCTCGGTGCTGAGGGTGCGGTCGATTTCGGTCTCGCGGTCGTACGACGGAGTGGTGGCGCCAAGCATAAACGTGCCGATGTACTCTTTGTCGTGAGCCTGAATCTCCTCAATGCGCTTGGTGAACTTCCCTGTGCACACAATGAGCAGGCCGGTGGCCAGAGGGTCGAGCGTTCCGGCGTGACCGACTTTGATTTTTTTCAGACCAAACTGGTTTTTAAGCAGATAGCGCACCTTGTTCACCACATCGAACGAAGTCCACTTGAGCGGTTTGTCAATCAATATGATTTGTCCCTCCTCAAAATCATATTGCTTTTTTCCAGGTGTGAAGATCATCGCAAACGGCTGTCAATCATCGTTTTCCGGTTTACGCATAATGGCGTAGATTTCGAACAGGAATCCGGCCAGCACCACAACCGGTGCAATCACTATCCGGCGGACGTTGAACATTGCCTCGTTGAACACTTTCGGGTCGTCGGAGCGGCCGCCGGCCATCAGAATGAAGCCGAAAACCAAGATGGCGATTCCAATCCAAATCAGTTTGTAGTTGCTGGGGTGAATGGCAAAACCTGTTTTTTTTGTCTCGTTATCCATAAGTGTTTGATTTTATGCATATAAGTCGTTGCCTTTCATTCGCAGGTAGCGGTTGACGGCAAAAAAGTTTGAAATCCAGACAATGAAAAAGCCGATGGCCATGATGCCGGCGAAAAGGATGGCGATGGTATCGAGCTCATACAATATCGACAGTTCGGGCAAGTGTCTGTCAGTGATGTAGATAGTGCCGCCAAGCAGCACAAATGTTATCAGTATGCTGATGAGCGCGTGCTCAAGGCTCTTGATGATGAAAGGCGCCCGCACAAACGACCTGGTAGCTCCTACCAGCTCCATTGTCTTTATCAGAAAGCGGCGGGCGTATACCGACAAGCGTATTGTATTGTTAATCAGTGAAAGTGAAATGATGAACAGCAGCCCACAGAAGACAAGCAGTACAAGACTAATTTTCTTAATATTCTGATTGACAGCCTCAATGAGCGATTTTTGGTATGCCACTTCTTTTACCTGTGAGTATTTGACAAGCTTTTTCTCGATTTTGGCAATGCTGTCGGCGTTGGCGTACTCGGCTTTCAGCTTGACCTCGATTGACGGCAGCAACGGATTGTAGCCCAAGAAGTTGACAAAATCCTCGCCAAGTTCGTCCTTCAGCTCCTGCGCGGCCTGCTCTTTTGATATGAACTCGGTTGAGCGCACGAAATTTGAGGCATCGAGGCTTTTTTGCAGTTTTATCATGTCCACCTCTTTGATGTCGTTGTTAAGGAACACGGTGACACCGATGTTCTCTTTAACGTGGCGCGATATTTTGTGGGCGTTCAGAATCAGCAGTCCGACAAGCCCTATCACAAACAAAACCAATGAGATGCTTATAATGGTTGTCAAGTACGAACTCCGCAATTGCCGCGCTGTGACACGAGTTTCTTTTTTGCTCATTTTCAACAATTATTGGTTGGCAAATATAGGTGAGTTCCGCAAAAATGCCAACAAAATTTATCGTGGCGGCTAAACACAAAAAAGGCTGTCCGCCTGACGCCCAAAAAGCCGAAAACGAAAAAAATGCTGTTTAAACGCCTGAAACCTTAAATTATTCGGGAACTTGCCTTAATTTTACAAAACAAACATTACGATATGACAAACAGACTTTTCAACTGTATATCAATCATTTTGCATCCGATATTTACGCTTACATTAGGAATGGTTATTATTATCAGCGTCCTTTTGCCGGGCTCGTTGGCAAGCCAATGGATGATTTTGGCGTTCTGCGCTTTGTATTCCGTTGTAATGCCGATGGCCTTTATCGGGTTTGCGCGCATTCTGGGCTATGTCGACGATTTGCGTATGCGAAACAAGCGCTCACGTATATTCGCATTGGTTGTCTGCGCCATCAGTATTTTGGCTTTCGGACATCTGCTTAAAAACTGGCACGCGCCATCGGTGATGCAGATGTTTGTGACGGGCGTGGTTGTAACGCTTCTGATTGCCGCTTTGCTGGCATTTTTCACGCGAATCAGCTTGCACACCATCGGTTGGGGCGGCCTGACGGCGGTGGTGTCATTTCTGTCGTTCTCGCATCCGTGGATTTCGACACTGCTGGCCGTTGTTGTGCTGTTGGCAGGTCTGGTCGGCACGGCGCGCGTCTATCTCAATGAACACAAACCATGGCAGGTGTATGCAGGTTTCGCAATAGGTTTTGTCACTATCTGGATGACATTCATTATCTGCCCCGTATTTGGATTACAATTATAATCAGCTCTATATGACACGAAAATCACAACCCGCAAAAAAAGCTCGCACCAAAAAGGCTGCCGGCGATACCAAAAAATCACTCATTGGCCGCGCACTGTCAACGCTCCGTCAGCATCCAGGCAAACTGCTCAACTACAAGCAGTTGTCGAAGTTGATGGGAATCACCGACGACGAAACCCGCAAGCTGCTCAACAGCTGCCTGAACGAGCTTTCGGCGGCGGGCGAGATTGAGGAGCCCACGCGTGGAAAATTCCGTATGCAGGGCAAAGAGGAGCTTGTTACCGGCACCATCGACATAACAAATAACGGCGCGGCCTTTGTGGTTGTTGAAGGCCAGGACGATGATATTTATGTGGGACCCAACAAGTTGCGACACGCGCTAAACGGCGATATTGTGACGGTCCGCATCACATCGGGCGGCGGAGGCAGACACGCTGAGGGCGAGGTTGTGGAGATTGTGAAACGCCGCCGCGAGCAGTTTGTGGGCATTGTCGAGATTTCGAAACACTACGCGTTCCTGGTTCCCGACAAGACTCAAATGCCGTATGAGATATTTATTCCACTCGACAAACTTAATAACGCCGAGCGCGGTCAAAAGGCTGTGGCGCGCATTGTTGAGTGGACCGAAAAACAGAAAAATCCGATTGGCGAGATTATTGAGGTGCTGGGCAACGTGGGCGAGAACAACACCGAGATGCACGCCATTCTGGCCGAATACGGGTTACCCTACCGCTTCCCGAAACGTGTTGAGGATGCCGCCGCCGAGGTTGACGAGACCATTTCGGAGCAGGAGATTGCCGCCCGGCGCGATTTCCGTCAGGTGACAACCTTCACCATCGACCCAGCCGACGCCAAAGACTTTGATGACGCCATATCGTTCCGCCGGATTTCCGACGACCGCTTTGAGGTGGGCGTACACATTGCCGACGTCACCTTCTACGTGCGCCCCAACACCGCTTTGGAAAAAGAAGCCTACCAGCGCGCCACATCGGTCTATCTGGTTGACCGCACGGTGCCAATGCTGCCCGAAAAGCTGTCGAACAAGGTCTGCTCACTGCGCCCCAACGAGGAGAAACTGTGCTTCTCGGCCGTTTTTGAGCTCGATGCCGACGCCAACGTGCTCAAAGAGTGGTTCGGCCGCACGGTCATCTGCTCCGACCACAGGTTTGCGTACGAAGACGCGCAGCAGGTGATTGAGACCAAGGAGGGCCCGCTTGCCGAAGAGATTCTGACACTCAACGACTTGGCGCAGAAAATGCGCAAAAAACGGTTTGCCGCCGGTGCAATTTCGTTCGAGAGGAGCGAGGTGAAATTCAAACTGGACGAGGAGGCGCGCCCAATCGGCGTCTATCTGAAGGAGCAAAAAGAGGCCAACCAGCTCATTGAGGAGTTTATGCTTCTGGCCAACCGCAAGGTGGCCGAGTTTGTGGGCAAACCCGCCGAGGGCAAAGCCAAGCGCACGTTTGTCTATCGAATCCACGGTGAGCCGAATCAGGAGAAACTGACGGCTTTCGCGCAGTTTATCAAGCGGTTTGGCTATCAGCTTCAGACAAAAACGAAAAAGAAAATCGCAAGTTCCATCAACAATCTGCTCACCGACGTGAACGGAAAAGCCGAGCAGACGGTGGTTGAGACGCTGGCCATCCGCACAATGGCGCGCGCCGAATATTCAACCAAGAACATCGGCCACTATGGCCTGGCGTTCGACTACTACACGCATTTCACGTCGCCCATCCGGCGCTACCCCGATATGATGGTTCACCGCCTTCTGGCGCACTATCTGGAGAACGGCAAAAGTGTTGACGCCGACGCTTACGAGGCAATGTGCAAGCACTCGTCGGAGATGGAGCAGCTGGCCACCAGCGCCGAGCGCGCGTCGATTAAATACAAGCAGGTTGAGTTTATGAAAGACAACGTGGGCAAGATTTTCGACGGCGTGGTTTCGGGTGTCACCCAGTGGGGCATTTATGTTGAGCTCGACGGAAGTATGTGCGAGGGAATGGTCTCAATCCGCACCCTCACCGACGACCATTACGAGTACGACGAGGCCGAGTTTGCAGTCATCGGGCGCCGCACCCACCGCCGCTACACAATGGGCGACAAGGTTTCGGTTCGCGTTGTGGCCGCCAATATGGAGAAGAAACAGCTCGATTTTGAGATGGTGCGGATGGAAGTGCCGTTTTAACAGCCACAATGCTGCAAACCATGCACTTAGGAGCTTAAAACCTTGAGCTAAAATACATTTCCGACAACGGAAAAGAATTCGTAAACCAAATAAAGCTCAAAGGAAAGGCATGATTTGTGCCTTTAATGCGAGAAAAACAGCGCATTAGCATTATAAAATATGTTATATTTGAAAGTTTTTTTGCAAGACTTTTTGTTTTGCCGTGTGAATTAGTTAACATATTTATAATCAAATAGAAACATGAAAACCATAGCAAAAAAAGTATTCGCGGTTTTGGCATTAGCCATCACAACGGTCGCATCAGTTTTCGGACAAAACGGATTCTCCTATCAGGCAGTCATCCGTAACGCCGAGGGCGAGTTAGTTGCCAACAAGCAAATTGTGGCAAAGTTCACACTCAAGCACGATGGCGAAAGCTATTACACCGAAACACAATCGGTAGCGACAAACCAGTATGGCAACATCCAGGTTGTTGTGGGCGCGGGCGAGAAAGTTGACGGCGAGTTCGCCAATGTTCCATGGAACACAATGGCAATCAAGATGCTGGTTGAGGTTGACCTCGACGGCGCAGGAAAATACACGGCTCTGGGCGAAGTTCCGATTCAGGCCGCGCCATACGCCATGCACGCGCAAAAAGCAGGCGGAGTGGCAACCCAAAACGCTAACACAAAAGACGGCGATGCTCTTTTTGCAGTGAACGACGCCAGCGGCAACCCCGTGTTTGCCGTGTTTGCCGAAGGCATTGTGGTTTATGTTGACGATGCCGCCGACAAGGCAGCCCGCCGCAGCGGATTCGTCGTTACCGGCCGATCGGCAACCAAAGACCAGGCCGCAGCCGAATATTTTGCTGTAACAACCGAAGGAACACACATCTACGTTGACGACGCTGACGACAAGGCAGCCCGCCGCAGCGGATTCGTTGTCACTGGCCGCTCGGCGACCAAAGACGGCGAGCAGGCCGACTATCTGACCGTCGGAGGCGAGGGCACAACCGTTTATGTTGACGGTGCTGACGACAAGGCAGCCCGCCGCAGCGGATTCGTTGTCACTGGCCGCTCGGCGACCAAAGACGGCGAGCAGGCCGACTATCTGACCGTCGGAGGCGAGGGCACAACCGTTTATGTTGACGGTGCTGACGACAAGGCAGCCCGCCGCAGCGGATTCGTTGTCACCGGCCGCTCGGCAACCAAAGACAGCGCAGAGCAGCAATACTTTGCCGCCACAGCCGACGGCACAACCGTATATGTCGACGATGCCGCCGACAAGGCAGCCCGCCGCAGCGGATTTGTTGTCACCGGCCGCTCGGCAACCAAAGACGGCGAGCAGGCCGACTATCTGGCCGTTGGCGGCGAGGGCACGCAAGTGTTCATCGACGGAGCTGACGAAGAGAGCGACAAGGCAGCCCGCCGCAGCGGATTCGTTGTTACCGGCCGCTCGGCAACCAAAGCCGACGAAACGATGTTCGCCATTGAGGGCGGATTCACCCGAGTGTACATCGACGAAGAGGTGGACGACAAGGCAGCCCGCCGCAGCGGATTTGTTGTTACTGGCCGCTCGGCAACCAAAGCGCCGACCAAGTACATGGCGATTGACAGAGACAGCACCAACATACAGACAACGGAATTAACCATAAATGAGAAACCCGACATTCAGCAAGTTCAGCCGAGCGACACGCAGAAGCGCAAGAACACCTTCTCCATCAAAGGAGGAAACGTGCAGGTTGGCGGCGACGTGGTAATGACCGGCGATGTGGAGAAAAAAGTTGATGTCATTCCGACTGACACCGGCATTGAGCTTCCGAAACTCGACAAGATTGTCGACCGCGTCGATACTGTCGACTGCTCAATCTACAAGCCCTTCATCTACGGCGACGACAGCGACAGTGAGGGCTATGCCATTCTGGGTGTCTACTCGGAAGGATCGTACTCCGTTGTCGACAACACCGACGCATCAGGCAACACGGTGCTGCTTATCGACGAGAACGGATTCGTAACCAAGAAACAGAAGAACGCCACCGTGGTTGTACTCATGCCTGAAGGTGGCAAACAATTGTACATCAGGCCGATTGCAGCCACAAACCAGACTATCAGCTTCGGTCTGATTAAGAGAAAAGCCACCGAGCCATACCAATATATAATGGTTGAGGTTGAAGTTGAGGCTAAAGCCGGCATACCTTACGAAGTGAAGACAGCCAGTGTTGAAGGCGGCCGCGTAATCATCAGTAGTGCAACCGCGCTCTACGGCGAGAAAGTACAGATTGAAGCTGTGCCTAACGACGGCTATACCTTCGCGGGCTGGAGCGATGGCGCAACATTCCTCTTAAAGCGCACCATGACTGTGACAAGCGACATCTTTATCACTGCCTCTTTTGAGATGGACAGTTACAGTGTCGAGACTTCGGTCAACGATGAGGGTATGGGTTATGTTGACGTTGAAGGCAGCCACAACTATGGCGACAAGGTGACCTTTACAGCCAATCCGAATGAGGGATACAGTTTTAAAAACTGGTCGGGTGAGAGCATTGAGAACATTGAAGGCATTGATTTAACCGCAAATCCGCTTGAGGTGGTGCTGAAGTCAGATTTGAATGTGACAGCCAATTTTGAGATCATCACCTTTACCGTGACTTTCGACCCGCAGGGCGGAAAAGTCAATCCGGCCACTGTATCAGTGGATTACAAAGGAACAATTGCCGAGCCCAAAGCCGAACGCAAAGGATACCATATTGTTTATTGGGCCACAAATGTCGATGGAAAACTAGTGAAGTTCAACTTCAACGATCCGATTGTGAGCGACACTACAATAATTGCCCAATGGGAGGTACAGCCGTACACAATAAGTTATAAGGAAGTTGATGACAATTTTGCCAGCGCCACAAGCTACACGGTTGAGGAGTTGCCTACAATTGCGGAGCCATCAAAAGAAGGTAACGAATTCATAGGCTGGACCGGCAAAAATTGGCCAGAGCCAACCAAGGAAATAAGTTTTGACGATCTGGCAGAGGACATTGAGCTTACAGCCAACTGGGCGCCCAACCAGCACAGCGTTACATTCATCAATGGCAACGAAACAGTTGCTGAATCGACCGTTGAATATGGCGCACAAATTGAGCAGCCTGAGAACAATCCGGAGAAAGAAGGCCATGAGTTTGTAGGGTGGAACACCGACAGCAATGCCACTGAGGCCGCAGCCATTGGTCAGATGCCAGATGACGATGTTGTCTATTACGCCATCTGGAGCGTGAAAAGCTATGAGCTCACATGGGTTTACGAAGGCACCATTAACGAGACCATAGCGTACACCATGGCCGGCAGCGTAGAGTATGGCACGCAACTGATAGCGCCGAAAATCAACCGCGCAGGTTACGAGTTGGAAGGCTGGGAGCCCGAGGTGACCACCATGCCGGCAGAAAATATGACTTACACCGCAAAGTGGAAGCCCAACACCAACACTGCATACACGGTGAATATCTATAAACAGGATGTTTATGGAAAAGATTATGAACTGGTCGACCAAAAATCAAAAACCGGTACCACCGATACTGACGCCACCTTCGACGCACAAGAAATTGAAGGCTTTGAAGTACAGCCGATTACTTCTGTAAAAATCAGCGGCGATGGCTTGGCAGAGCTTAGAGTTAAATACAACCGTTTGCCATACCAAGCCTTATGGATGGCAAATGGCCAGAAGTTTGCTGAGACCGAGGCCTTATACGAAGCCGAAATACCAGCATTGGCCGAACAACCGACGCTCACGGGCCACAGTTTCGACGGCTGGTATTATGAGGTGAACGGCGACGAAGCAATGTTTGAAGAGGGAAAACTCACAATGCCCCTCGGCGGCATAACCTTCACCGCAGGATTCAGTAAAAAATACTATGCCGTTAATTTGCCGGATGCGGGATTGATTATTGAAAGCCCGCAGGACGTTGACGGAAAATATGAGTATGAAGCTGAAGTCACACTCAAGGTGACCGACGACTATGAGCTGACAGGCGACATTACCGCAACCGACGCCAGCGGCAACAGCATCGTTATTAATGACAACAATGGCAGCTACACATTCACCATGCCTGACGACGTTGTCACAATAACAGCAGAACTCACCAAGATATACGCCGTGACCTTTGATGCCAACGGTGGCAAGTTTGCCGATGGTGAGGGAACCATGACAATAAAAGTGGCGGAGAACACCGCAATCAGTGATGTTCCTGTGGCAACCCGTGACGGATACTCTGTAAAATGCTGGCTGAAAATAGCTGGTGAGACAAACGAAGAATTCGATTTTTCCACTCCGATTGCAAGCGCAATCACGCTTAAGGCCGACTGGACTCCCGATGTGTACACCAAGGGCAGTCTGCAATTGAAGGATAACGCTGGAAGAGTAGCTGATGCAATGTACGCATATTATAAGTGTGCCGCCGGCGAGTATCTCTATCTGTGCCACCAATATCATATTGGAAACGAAGATCAATTGACATCAGAATACCGCAACTACTATGTAGTTAATGGCAAAATATATGAAGACGATGTTTATGCTTCAAAAACGTTGCAGTTAGGGTATGGTGTGATGCCAGTGCCGATAGGGAACGTTGTTACTGGATACGAAGAGACTATTGAAAATGGCGAGCACAGCATGCAGAACCTGCTTGGTGAATACGCCGCAAATATTCCAACCGACCTGGATGCATTTAACGCCTTGCCATTTAGCAGTTTGGTGAAGAAATACTCTTATTTCCCAACAGGTGGAAGCTTATCGGAAATAACCAAATCAACAGACAATAGCTACACTCTGACAGGAACCAGTATAAAACCGGAAGAAATTGTAAGCGCAGAAAAAAATGGCAATAACGACACATGCAATTACGAATCTTCGATATTCTCGGAAAAGAGTTACTACAATCGCCTGACACTTGCCGAAATTGCCAGCAAGTTTGATTTAATCAGAAATGGATGTGACATTGTAACCGATTACGAAGGGGGCACCGTTGCTGTCAGCGGCAACAAAACGCACGTGAACTATCGTGAGGAGGTAACTCTTACGGCAACAGCCAAAGAATCATACATCTTCTATTGCTGGGCCGACTATAGCCTGGATAACCCGCGCACAGTGAAAGTTACCGAAGCGGCACTGGTTCAGGCCATCTTCATTGAGCCGGCAATATATGTGTCGAAGAATGGCAACAATATGAATAGCGGTATCACCAGAAATGAGTCTGTGCCTACAATTGCCGATGCATTGCACCGCATACCGCCACAATCAGACCCTGACAATTGGGCCGATTGGGAGATACGCATTATTGGCACACTTAAAGGAGGTCAGAGCATTGCAGATGATATGAATATTGAAGGTATCAGATCTCCCATTCCCGCTAAATCAATCACTCTTACGGGCGCCAGTGAATTGAAGGACGGCCAGCCGCAGGATACAATTGACGCAGGTTGGGAATATTACAATACAGGAGAGTTTGACGGTGATAATGAGCCAATTTACGCTTGGAGAAACGTGTATAATTATGCAGGAGAAGTGCCGGCACTTACCATCACAGCCCCCGTGCCGGTTACCATCAAGAATCTGATAATCACTCGAGGTAAAAGTATGACGGGTGGAGGAATCAAAATAACATACGAAGACTACGATGTTATCCCTGACGATGCTGGCGTTACGCTTGCCGAAAATGCAATCATAACAAACAATGCAGCAACAAATGACGGTTGCGCTGGTGTATATATTAATTCAGGAACACTTCGTATGCTCGATGGCAGCAAGATTTCCGGAAACCAAGCCATTTATGGTGGTTCGGGTGGCGGCGTGGTGTTAGAAAACGGAACGCTTGATATGCAAGGCGGCATAATCAGTGGTAACAATACTACCAGTTTCGGCGACGATATCTATTTCAGCGATGGAACGCTATTGTTGAGTGGCGCTCCGGTTATTGGTAAGTTATACTATTCTGATGGATACATTGTGTTGGCCGAAAATCTGACCGATGGTGCCTCCATAACCATTCAGCCAAATTATTATGAAGAGCCGTATATGTGGTATGATGAGTTATATTACACCACCTTGCTCACGGCCGAGAGTGGAGTATCGGTTGCCGATAACATCGACGGACATTTCGACTTAATACAACCAACTGGCGACAGTCGTACATGGTTTATTGCCTGCAACGATGAAAACGAGGGAATTCTCACGTACAATTGCACAGTTACAGCCAATGGCACAGAATACCCTGTGCCGCGTGGTACAAAAATGGAACCTCTTGCTGAGCCTACCAAGCCCGACAATGTAGACGCGGAAAGCGAGTTCACAGGTTGGCTTAACGGAGATATCTTTTTCGATTTCGAAAACGATTATGTGCTTGAAGATATGACGCTTACACCTGTTTGGGCTAAGCCGAAGACCGAGCTATACGTTAATCCGGAATACACAAACTCCGACTCCGACGGAACAAGTGAAAAACCGTTTGCCAGCATTCAGGATGCCATACACGATATTTATCTTTACAACAAAGCCGATTACGACTACACTATCTATGTAAATGGATACGAGCAAAACCAAGTTGTGATTGGAAATTCATTATCGGCCAAAACAATTTTATTGCTGGGTGTTGGTGATAATAGCGGTTTTGACATTCCTTCGTATGGGTATATGCCGCTTTCAATAGAGACGAATGTACCTGTTACGCTCAAGAACGTTAAAATTAATGTTAGGACTTTTGTAAATAGCTGTGTTTCAAAAGCATTGGCAGTCGCAATAGGTTATGATGCCGATGTGACTTTTGCCGAAGGAACTGAAATCAACGGAAACGGTATAAACCAAACATCTGATAATGCCGGTGTGGTTGTCAACGGAAAACTCACAATGAGCGATGATGCCAAAATTCATGGATTCACGGCAGGGGTTGCAGGTGGTGTCTTGCTTGAAAACTCTAATAGCGTGCTGATTATGGAAGGCAACTCATCGATTTATGAATGCTCCTCAAAAAATAGTAACGGTGGTGGTGGAATTCACATGAGTTCGGGACAAGTGACAATGAACGATAATGCAATAATCCGCAACTGCACTGCCAACTATTATTGTGGCGGTGTTACTATCGAAGGTGGTGAGTTTGTAATGAACAACGAATCGGCGATCACCGCTTGCCGAGGCGGCTCTAACGGATCGGCCGGTGTGTACATCAAAAACGCCACAGTCACCATGAATGGAGGAGAAATAAGCAACAATACAGTGTCTGAGAGATATGGTGCCGGGGTGTATATGGGCGAGGGTTCAAAATTCATAATGAAAGGCGGAACAATATCTGATAACAAAGGTGGTGGTGTATATATTACTGGCAGTTCTTATACCAGTTACGGTGAATTCGATATGCAAGGCGGCACAATTAGCGGCAACTTGAGTGCGGATGGTTCTGCACCATGGTTTGGTGTGCATGTGTGCGCGGATGTAGTATATGACAATAATGATAATAAAATTCATTCAGGGGTAGGTGTTTTAAAAATGAGTGGCTCGGCCTATGTTGATGAGGACAATGAGGTTATTTTGTGTTATGACGATGAGGAAAGAAATAATACAATTGTTTATGAGCAAGCTCAAATCACCATTACTGGTCAGCTGACTCATGATGGGCCGGCGGCCAGAATAAAATTGTTAGATCGATTATCATCTGTTCCAAGGTATTCTAGGGGGAAGAAACTGATAGATGGCGACGATTATGTTTCGGAGTATTACAGCAAATTCATACTTGACAGCGATGAATGGACAATAGGCAGCGATGGTACTTTAAAACGCATATCAGAGGGCACCATCAGCAGCAAGTTCACGGTTAACGCGGAGGGCAAGCAAGTGTACTTCTCGCAAGGCAACCTGCAGTATAACATGGGCAGCCATACGTGGCAGTTTGCCGAGGATCAGTGCGCTTACATTGGTACGGATAATGAAAACATAAGTAATGCCGATTACAAAGATTGGATCGACCTCTTCAGCTGGGGCAAAGGCAACAATCCAACAGAGTACCTGTCAGATGCCGATTACAGCGAATTTGTCGACTTTGGCAGCAATGCCATCAGCAACGGCGGTAATGCACAAAACAAATGGCGTACGCTTACAAAAGATGAATGGGATTATCTGCTGACACGTAGCAGTATGGTAACTGTTGGGGATCAAAAGGTTTTGGTTCTGACACCCGATGGATTCGAAGTACCCGGCAGCCACACTTTATTGAAAAATAAATGGAGCGACCCAGAGCATGGGTCATACCATCAATTATCTCAATATGAAATGTCGCAGTTGGAGTCGTTTGGAGCAGTATTCCTTCCGGTAGCAGGATATCGCAGCGGAGACGATGAAAACGTTTATGTATACAACGTTACTACTCATGGAACCTATATGTCGGCAACACCTGACAATGACGTGAACGCATGGTATTTTGACTTCAGTTCAGACGGCGGCATATTAACAGCCAAAGGCGCACGAAGCTTAGGCTACTCAGTCCGCCTTGTGCAGGATGTTGAGGGTTCGGGCAGCAGTTCCGGCAGCGGTGGCAGCACAACATTCCACGTTGCTCCAGGCAGTAATGGCAACGGCACAGAATCTGCTCCGTTTGGCTCAATAACCGACGCATTGGCTGCCATGACCGATGAAACAGCCAGCTACACAGTTATTGTTGACGGTGATTTCTCAGAAGACGGTGAATGGCGTATTGAAGGTGAAAATTACGAATCAATCAAAGCCAGCAACATCTTGATTAAAGGCAAGAACGGTAACAATGCCGACAAGCTGCCGGGCGTTTATGTGAAAACCGAAGCCGAGGTGACATTCGAAACAATTCATATTGGCGCAATGTTTATTGGCGCTGTGCAGATAGACGAGGACGATTATGCTCCGGCAAACGTGATTTTTGAAAACGGAGCGGTTGTCGAAAACAACACTTCAATAAAGTATATTGATGAAACAGGTTTGAATGGAACCGTTGAACTTTTCCAAAAGGGCGCTGTGACGCTCACCATCCGCCAGGGAGCTGAAATAGTGAACAACGACATCAACGGTGAATATGAAAACAATTCTTGTGGCGGCGTGTATATTGGCCAGTATTCAAAATTAGTGATGGAGGGCGGCACCATCAGCGGTAACACCAAATACGATGTCTGCAACAGCGCCGATGGCAGCGTGACTTTGAGCGGAGAGGCCAAGGCCGGCAAGGTTTATATTCACGGAGACAATGATACGAATGTTCCAATCATAATTGGAGGCGAGCTTACCGGAACAGGAACGGTGGCAACCATTTGTCCGGCGAAATATTCTGAGGGTGACCAGGTAATTGTTTTGGCAACCGACGACGATAACAACAACATTAGCGGTACCTCATTGCCCGATGTGTACAGCCGCTTCGAGGTTGCCGAACAGTTCAATGCAGCCAATCCGGGCAAACCAACCCAATGGTATGTCGATTCTGAGGGAAAACTCACCAAGACTGATCCAAACAGCACCAGCCAAACCGTTCCCTCGTGGATGACAGACGATGGCAACGGGCACTATTA
Source organism: uncultured Bacteroidota bacterium (assembly GCA_946186925.1). GTDB lineage: Bacteria > Bacteroidota > Bacteroidia > Bacteroidales > SZUA-534 > RUG13583. Next base: position 47,149 of record CAMHPA010000001.1, read on the forward strand.
TGTTGATTTAGGTCTGTCTACCCTTTGGGCAACCACCAATGTGGGAGCAGATAACCCTCAAGACAAAGGCACTGCCATCCAATGGAGCGAGAACATTGGTGGCAGCTGGGGTACTGACTGGAAGGCACCTACGCAGCAGCAGTTTGCAGAGCTTGATGAATGCACCATGGAATATGTCGACAGTTATGCTGGCACAGGCAAAAAGGGAATTGTTGTGTATGGGGAAAACAACAGCAGCCAGTCACTCGACAGCCCACATATTTTTATTCCATACGATGCTGATATAAATGGCAACTATTGGACATCGGAGGCTGGGGACGAAAGTGGTACGGCGAAAGTCGTTATTTTCACTTATAGTGAAGGTGGTCATGGAGGTACTGTATCTGTGGTCGGAGCCAGTGATACACAATCCATCGAACAGGCTTATGAAAATGAGCATGTAGTGCGTCTGGTTAGAAAGTAAGGCTGCACCGTCACTTTGCAGTTAATATAAAGCCGCCGCCGCTTGAGGGAATTAGACAAAAACCTTTGGGCGGCGGCTGTTTTTTGCCGATGTGGATAACCTTGTGTTGTTTTATGGCCATACAACCCGAAAAAAACTATTTTTGCAAAGCATTCGGATTTTTTTGAGATGGCAAAAAAGATAGCAGTTTTCCCCGGTTCGTTCGACCCGTTCACGCTGGGCCACCACTCGGTGGTGACGCGCGCCTTGCCGCTTTTCGACGAGGTGGTGGTGGGCATTGGCCGCAACACCCTGAAAAACGGGTTCTTCAGCATCGACGAGCGTGTTGAGCTGATTGAGAACGTTTACCGCGATGAGCCGAAAGTGCGAGTTGAGGCTTACGACGGGCTGACTGTTGATTACTGCCAGCGGATTGGGGCGGCTTTCATGCTGCGCGGAATCCGCACAGTGTCCGATTTTGAGTATGAGTGCGCCATATCGCAGATGAACCAGCTGATGCGCCCCGGCGTTGAGACGGTCTTTCTGCTCACCACTCCCGAGCTCACGCCTGTCAACTCGACTATTGTGCGCGACATTCTCAGCTACGGCGGCGACGTGAGCCAGTTTGTGCCGCCCGCAATGAACATTACCGAAGTGTTGAACAAACGGAACTTGAAATGAAAGCTATCAAATCACTTCTGTCAGTTGCTTTGATACTTTGCCTCTCGGCGCCGGCCGGTGCCCAGACAACCATACTGTTCGGTACCAACCCCACCTACAAAAACCAGAAAATTGATGTCTATTCGTGCGTCGATTACATATCTGACGTGAACAAGCTGGTGGGCAGCGGCGTGGCCGACAGCCTCGGCAATTTCCGCATCGAGGTAAGCATCGACAAAACCTGCCGCCTTACGCTCGACCTAGGCCGGCAGCGCGGCATTCTGTACGCCGACACCGCTATGACCTACAACATTGTGCTGCCCGACTACTCGCCCAAAAACAAAGGCGATCTGCTGAATCCCTATTTCGTGCCCGAAGAGTTTCTTGTGGGTGTCAAAAACCCCGACAGGTACAACATAAACATGTACGTCGACATGTTCGACTACTACTATCAGGACTGCGTTGAGAAATACTACTACACGCTCTTCCGCCAGCGCGACAAGGTGGCCGTCGACAGCCTCATCGACCATATGGAGCGCACGTTCGACACCATTCCCAGCGAGTTTTTCCGCACCTACCGCGAGTATAAATACGCTTGGCTGAAGTTTGTGAGCTATATGCGCGACTGGCGCTATATGTCGCGCGAATACTTCGACGGGCGCGCCGTAGCCTATGAAAATCCGGCCTATATGGACCTGTTCAATCAGATGTTCACCAACTTCCTGAAGTTCTATATGAACACCCGCGAGGGCGAGCGCATCTACTCCGACATCGCTCTGTCGAAAAGTCCCGTCAAGGCCAAGCAGACGCTCTCGAACAGCCTTGCCATCACCAACGACACGCTTCAGGAGATGGTGCTGCTCAAAGGCATCCACGACGCGCTCTACGACTGCTACTTCACAACCAGCAGTCTGCTCATCGCCCTCGACTCCATCAAGGCAACAACCAAAATACAGCAGCACAAGCAGATAGCGCAGAATATCGAGCTCAAGAACCAGATTGCCCGTGTTGGCACAATGGCGCCCGGGTTCTGCCTTGCCGACACGGCCGGAGTCTACCGCAGCGTCGACGAGTACAAGGGCCGGTACGTCTATCTGAACTTTGTCACCATCGACAGCTACGCCTGCGTTCAGGATCTTGAACAGCTCAAACTGCTCAACGAGAAGACAAAAGGCGTGATGGATGTGATTTCAATCTCGATTGACGAGGACTTCGAAAGCGTGAAGAAATTCTTCAAGCGCAACGGCTACAACTGGACGCTGCTCGACACCAAAGGCGATATGTCGGTGGTTGAGAGCTACAAGGTGAAGGTTTATCCGTCGTACTTCCTGATTGATGTCGACGGAACGCTTTGTATGTCGCCGGCCACATCGCCGTCGGAGGGGTTTGAGTCGCGGTTCAAACAACTGTTTCAGAGCCGCAATCACTGATTTGCCCGCTATGCGGCACAATTTTCGTAACCACAAAATTATCAAACAGATATGCGCGAACTGATTTTTGCAACACACAATCAGCACAAGTCCGACGAGGTTGCCCGGATGATTGGCGATTTGTACAACGTTAAGGATTTAAGCCAGACAGGCATTGAGGAGGAAGTTCCCGAAACAGGCAATACCCTTGAGGCTAATGCCCGCCAAAAAGCCCGTTATGTGTATGACCGCGTGGGGCAGAGTGTTTTTGCCGACGACACCGGCCTCGAGGTTGAGGTGCTTGGTGGCAAACCGGGTGTCCACACGGCACGCTATGCCGGTCCCGAGTGCGACTCTGACAAGAATATGCGCAAGCTTCTTGCCGATCTTGCCAACGAGGAGAACCGCCGCGCGCAGTTCCGCACGGTCATCTGCCTGAAGATTGGCGAGAGCGAGTATCTGTTTGAGGGCGTGGTGAAAGGCACCATCACGCGCGAGTTTTCGGGAGAGGAGGGCTTCGGCTACGACCCCATCTTTATGCCCGATGGCTACAACCAGACTTTTGCTGAGATGCCGATGGACGAAAAGAATAAAATCAGCCACCGCGGCCGCGCTATCGAGAAACTTGTGGAGTTTCTGCGGCGGATGGGCGATGCGCAGTAATGCGGAATCGATTCGGACAATAGCCGGTTGCCAGTCAGCAGCAAAATGCGATAGTCCTATGATGTAATAAGTTGCATAATAGTGCATGGAGAGAGATTTGAACCTCACGATCGACAGCCATCTGACCCCACAATGCATAGTATTGGCACACAATCAGTTGAAAGGACGCAGTCGGCTTGGTTTGCGTTTAAATGAAGTCATGGTATGGTCCGTTTCGGCGGCCAGTAAGTGAAATTCTTATTTTACCCAAAACCATATGCGCATAATTATAAACGCCACTAAAAAAAAGCTAAATTTGCAACCCGAAAGAATTTAAAAATCCTTCAAATGGAAAACAGAAGCCAACGATTGGCCTTGATAACCAATATCATTCAGAATGAGGATGTTGAGTCGCAGAGCAACCTCCTTGAGAAGCTTCGTGAGCACGGATGTGAGGTTACGCAGGCAACGCTCTCGCGCGACTTGAAACTGCTGAAAATTTTCAGACGCTTCACCAACGACGGGCGCTACCTTTACGCGCTGCAAGGTCCGTCGGCTCCGGAGCCGGGTGCCATCAAGCCGTCGTCGTCGGCCGAGGGGTTCCTCTCGATGGAGTTTGCCGGCAATCTGGCGGTCATCCGCACCGTTCCGGCGTTTGCGCAACCCATCTCACAGGCCATCGACGATATGAATATGCCGTCGGTGATTAGCACCATAGCCGGCAACGACACCATTCTGCTGGTCATCCGCAACGGTTTTTCGGAGGTGAATGTGATGCAGGATTTTGAAAATTACTTTCCTGAGTTCGCCAGTAAAATCCACAGTTAGAAAATGATTAACTCCCGCAACACCCGACAGAATGCAGCGACGGCAGTTTTTGCCGAAGGGCATTCGTTTTTTTCGGTGTGCGCTGACGGGAACTGAAATCGAACGATATAAAAACTACAAATACAGAGAATATGAAAGAAGTAAAAAAAGTGCTCTTGTTAGGTTCAGGAGCGTTGAAGATTGGTCAGGCGGGTGAGTTTGACTATTCAGGTTCGCAGGCGTTGAAGGCTATGCGCGAAGAGGGTATATCGACAGTGCTGATAAACCCCAATATTGCAACAATACAGACGTCGGACGGCGTTGCGGACAAGGTTTACTTCCTTCCTATCACCCCGTATTTTGTTGAGGAAGTCATCAAAAAGGAGCGCCCCGACGGCATTCTGCTCGCTTTCGGCGGACAGACCGCTCTGAACTGCGGCACAGCACTTTACACTTCGGGAGTGCTGGAGAAATACGGCGTTCGGGTGCTCGGCACATCGGTTGAGGCCATTATGATTACTGAGGACCGCGACCTGTTTGTGAAGAAACTGAAGGAGATTGACGCCAAAACACCATCGTCGCGGGCGGTTGAGAGCCTTGAGGACGCTCTTGACGAGGCTCACGTGCTGGGCTACCCCGTAATGGTTCGCTCGGCTTACGCTCTGGGCGGTCTGGGCTCGGGCATCAGCACCAACGAGAAAGAGTTCATCGACCTGTGCAACAACGCTCTGGCCTACTCGAAACAGATTCTGGTTGAGGAGTCGCTGAAGGGCTGGAAAGAGATTGAGTTTGAGGTTATCCGCGACGCCAACGACCACTGCTTCACGGTGGTTCCAATGGAGAACGTTGACCCGCTGGGCATCCACACGGGCGAGAGCATCGTCATCGCGCCAATCATCACCCTTTCGGAGGAGCAAATCAATATGCTCTCGGAGATTGCGAAGAAGGTTGTGCGCCACATCGGCATTGTGGGCGAGTGCAACATTCAGTTCGCCTTCAACGCGCAGACCAACGACTATCGAATCATCGAGATAAACGCCCGCCTGAGCCGCTCATCGGCGCTGGCATCGAAGGCATCGGGCTACCCGCTCGCCTTTGTGGCAGCCAAACTGGCGCTGGGCTACACTCTGGACCAAATCGGCGAAATGGGCACGCCAAACTCGGCCTACGTTGCGCCTTCGGTCGATTACATCATCGCCAAGATTCCGCGCTGGGACTTGAGCAAGTTTGTGGGCGTTGACCGCGAAATCGGCTCAAGTATGAAGTCGGTGGGCGAGATTATGTCTATCGGCAAATCGTTTGAGGAGATTATGCAGAAGGGCCTTCGTATGATTGGTCAGGGAATGCACGGTTTTGTGGGCAACAACGACCTTGAATTCGACGACCTTGACAAGGAGTTGAGCCACCCGACCGATATGCGCATCTTCGCCATCGCGAAAGCGCTCGAGAAAGGCTACACACCCGAACGCATTGAGGAACTGACGAAGATTGACGTCTGGTTCATCAAGAAACTGAAAAACATTGTGGATTACACCAAAGTGCTGGGTCAGTACAAGAAGATTGAGGACCTGCCCGCCGACGTTCTGCGCGAGGCGAAACGTCTGGGATTCAGCGACTTCCAAATCGCACGCTTTGTTGAGAATCCGTCGGGCACAATGGAGAAGGAGATTCTGCGCGTGCGCGACCACCGCAAGAAGAACAACATTCTGCCCGCCGTTCGCCGCATCAACACGGTGGCATCGGAGCATCCCGAGTTAACTAATTATCTTTATATGACTTACGGCGTGCAGGAGCACAGCATCAGTTACGCCTACAAGAACGACAAGTCGATAATCGTGCTGGGTTCGGGCGCCTACCGCATCGGCTCGAGCGTTGAGTTCGACTGGTGCTCGGTGAACGCCATCCAAACGGCTCGCAAACTGGGCTACAAGTCGATAATGATTAACTACAACCCTGAAACGGTCAGCACCGACTACGATATGTGCGACCGCCTGTACTTCGACGAGTTGTCGTTTGAGCGCGTGCTCGACGTCATCGACCTTGAGATTCCGAAGGGCGTGATTGTGTCGGTGGGCGGACAGATTCCGAACAACCTGGCAATGAAACTTTACCGTCAGAACGTGCCGATTCTGGGCACATCGCCTGTGTCGATTGACCGCGCCGAAAACCGCAACAAGTTCTCGGCAATGCTCGACCAACTGGGCATCGACCAACCGCGCTGGGAGGCTCTGACAAGTTTCGAGGAGATTGACAAGTTTGTTGACGAGGTTGGCTTCCCCGTGCTGATTCGTCCGTCGTACGTGCTCTCGGGCGCGGCAATGAACGTCTGCTACGACAAGGACCAAATGCGCACCTTCCTGAACGCCGCCGCCAAAGTGTCGAAGGAATATCCTGTTGTGGTTTCGCAGTTTATGCAAAATACCAAAGAGATAGAGTTCGACGCCGTGGCCAAGAACGGCGAGATTTACGAGTACGCCATCTCGGAGCACATTGAGTTTGCGGGCGTCCACTCGGGCGACGCCACTCTGGTGTTCCCCGCACAGAACATCTATCTGGCAACAGCACGCCGCATCAAACAGATAAGCAAGAAGATAGCCAAAGAGTTGAACATCAGCGGACCGTTCAACATTCAGTATCTTGCCAAGAACAACGAGGTTAAGGTGATTGAGTGCAACCTGCGCGCATCGCGTTCGTTCCCGTTTGTGTCGAAGGTTGTGAAACGCAACTTCATTGAGACCGCTACGAAGATTATGCTCGGCGAGCCTGTTCAGAAGGCCGATTCGTCGGATTTCGACATCGACCACATCGGCGTGAAAGCGTCGCAGTTCTCGTTTGCCCGTCTGCACCGCGCCGACCCGATTCTGAGCGTCGATATGTCGTCGACGGGTGAGGTTGGCTGCCTTGGCACCGACTTCAACGACGCACTGCTGGCCGCTCTCTACTCGGTGGGCTTCCACAAGCCTGAGAAGGGCGTTCTGGTATCGTCGGGCGACGTTCGCGGCAAGGTTGACTTGCTCGACTCGTGCAAAATGCTTCAGGAGAAAGGCCTTAAGATTTACGCCACCGCTGGAACGCAGAAATTCCTTGCCGACAACGGTGTTACCGCCGAGCGCGTTAGTTGGCCCGACGAGCACACTGGCGACGCCAACATCACCGAACTTATGCAGGACCACAAGATTGACCTGGTTGTCAACATCCCGAAGAACCACACTCACCGCGAGTTGACCAACGGCTACAAAATCCGCCGCTCGGCAATCGACCACAATATTCCATTGCTGACAAACGCCCGTCTGGCAAGCGCGTTCATCCACGCAAGTTGCGTTAAGGAAATGGGCGACATTCAGATTAAGAGCTGGCAGGAGTATTGATAATTTTGAATTCAAACCGGAAATCAGATATGCAGGGGAGCGATTAATCGCTCCCCTGCTGTTTTATAGCACGTTATGCTGATTCGCCAACAAAAATTTGCATTTTTCTCCACAATGTTGTAATATTGGTTTGTATTAATTCAATCAATATACAACACAATGAATGTCAATGGTTTTCTGGACAAGAACCCATTTGTCAGAATTATTCTGCCGTTTATACTGGGGATTATTCTTCATCGGTATGCAGACATTCCGGCTTGGCTGAGCTGTATGGTGTTGTGCTCGTTTTTAGCGTTCGCCATTATCCTAAGCCGGGACAGTGAGTACAAAAAACGATGGATGTGCGGAGCAATGCTTTTTGTGTCCATATTGGCGCTTGGAAGTGCTTCTGCTACTCTTAGCGCGCCACGAAATATAGCGGCAGATACGGGCGGCCGCAAATGCGAATACCGCGCATGCGTGACTAATACGCCAACGCAGGGAGAGAAAGCGTGCAAGGCCGACCTCCGTGTCGAGGCGGTCAATATTATGGGCCAGTGGCACGATTTTGATGCCAGAATTGTGGCAACCATTATGAAAGACAGTGCGGCAGTACGTTTAAAGGCAGGCCAGACAATAGTGTTTTCGTCAAAGATTGATTCGCTTGATATGCCCAAAAACCCTTTTGGGTTTGATTATTCGCAATATCTGCAGCTCAATGGCGTCCAAGGAAGCATTTTTCTAAATAATGGTGAGTGGAATCTGGCTGATGACAATGTGCGCGGGCTCAAGCAGCACGCTCTTAACGTGCGGCAGTTGCTTGTGGGGCAGCTTGAAAAGGCCGGACTTGAGGGTAATGAGCTCGGACTGGCATCAACTCTTGTGCTGGGCTACAAAAACAACATCGACGCGGAAGTCAAGCAGGCTTATATGAATGCCGGAGCCATGCACGTGCTGGCAGTGTCGGGGTTGCATGTCGGTATTGTCTGCACAGTGCTCGAATTTCTGATGATGCTGTTGGGCGGGAATATAGCGTTCCGTTTCAAGCGGATAGTAATTGTAGTATTGCTTTGGGCGTATGCATTCATCACCGGTCTGTCACCATCGGTTTTGCGCGCCACGGTGATGTTCTCGTTTGTTGAAATCGGAAGGCTCATAAAACGCGAGATGTCAATCTATAACACACTTGCGGCTTCGGCGTTACTGTTGCTCACCATCAATCCCGATATGCTGTTCAAGGCCGGATTCCAGCTGTCGTATGCGGCCGTTTTGGGCATTGTGAGCTTACAGCCGCGCATTGTCAGTCTTGTGCGCGTCAGTCGCGGAAACAAGCCTTTACGTTGGTTGTGGGAGCTAACAGCAGTGTCAATAGCCGCACAGATTTCAACACTGCCGTTCTGTCTTTATTATTTCGAACGCACGCCGGTATATTTTTGGATGTCGAACGTCATAGTGTCGCCGGGTGCCGGAATAATGATCGGTCTGACGTTGCTGCTGTTTGCGGCGTCGCCTTTCGAAGTGGTAGCAAAAGCAGTCGGCGTGGTGGTGACGTATGCTGCCAAAAGCATGAATGGTGTTGTTAGGGCCATTGCCAATCTGCCATATTCAACCATCGAGAACACTTATATATCGATATTTCAGGCGTTTATGATTGGGGTTGTTGTGCTTGCCGCATTGATATGGCTTATGTCGCACAATGGCAACTGGCTGTTGTGTTCGCTGACAGCATTGCTGTTATTTCAGCTACCGTTCAGCATAAGTTCCATTCGCAATAGCAGCATCCAGGCTCTGTGTGTTTATTACTCGCCGCGAAACTCACTGGCGCAGTTTGTCGACGGCAGCCAGTCCTATTGGGTGAAGAACGCCATCGGCGATAGCCAGCGGGCGGGTCAGATGGTAAAAGGCGGAAATATTTTCTGGAACACAAGATGGTCAGAGACCATTGACACTGATTCTACCGGGAACAACGGATGCATGATCTCGCAAAACGGATTCTTCATGTTCGACAGCATTTGCGGCCTGATAGTCGACGGCAACACTCACCGTTTCAGAATGAAAAAACCGATGACGATTGATTATCTGATTGTGTCGGGCAATCCGCAGATAAGAGCCAGGCAGATGCCGGAGACTCTGCGATTCAAAAACGTGATTATCGATGGTTCTGTTCCGCCCTGGACAGTTAATGAATGGGTACGCCGATACCCCAATAGTGCCATACATAACATAAGGAAGCAAGGTGCTTACATTCACCGTTTCGTATCGGTGCGTAAATAGAGGGGTGTAGGAGGCAATCAGACGGTCAGGCTGTGGTGGTTCTTTTAGCCGCTAACAGATTTATGAGTCCGTGACGCATTTTGCGGGAGATAACAGAAAATCTTGAATAGGCGTTGCACACTAAGTCGAAAATCGCCAGAAAAATCAATGCAAAACGTACAATCATAACTCAAAAATCTTTACACAGGCAAATGTACGTAAGCAGGGACGATAGGTTGGTTTTATTTGACAAAACGGCGTTATTGGTTGGTGAATTGAGTGTTGGAATAAAAGAGAGACAGGCGCGCCGGAAAAATGAAAACAGGCACCATCTTACCGATAATGCCTGTTATAAAAACGTTAATGCAAACACTGTTAAATTCTTACACCCATCAGAACCACGTCGTCAGTCTGGTGGTCGGCCGGACCACGCCAGTCTTCGTAGATTTTGTTCAAGATCTCTTTTTGTTCCGGCATTGGTTTCTGGTGAATTTCGAGCAGCACTTCACGCAGGTGCTTGCTCATAAATTTCTTGCCACTCTCAAAACCGAATTGGTCTTGGAAACCATCGGAGAAGGTGTAGAGGCAGTCGCCCTTCTTAAGCTCCATATCCACGCGCTCAAACGGGTCGAGTTTGGCGTAGATACCTACTGGCATCTTGCTGGCCTTTATAACCTGAACCTCGCCGTCGCGGATGAGTACCAATGGGTTATTGGCTCCAGCGAACGATAGAGTCATCTCTTTCTCGTTGATAACATACATGGCCACATCCATACCGTCCTGGCTGCGGTCTTTTTTCTCGGTTGCCATGGCAAAAGCAGCCCGGCGGTCGGCTTTCTCGTCACCGGTTGGTTGTATGGAGTCGTCTTTCTGCCTCAGGCTGGTTATGATGGCGTTGCGCAGCTTGTTCAGAATCTCGTCGGGGCGGAGTTCCTGGCCGACAATATAGTTAAGGTTTGTCATACCAAGCATGCTCATAAAGCCGCCCGGCACGCCATGGCCTGTGCAGTCGGCCACAATGCTCACCTTGTTGTCGCCAAACTGGCCGAACCAGTAGTAGTCGCCGCTCACCACATTACGCGGTTTGTAGAGCAGGAAGTGGTCGGGGAAAATCTTGTCGATGGTTTCGTCGGGAGTAAGCAGGGCGCGCTGGATTCGGCGTGCGTAGTTGATACTCGACTGAATCTCATCTTTCTGTTTTTCAATCTCGTCTTTCTGTTGCTCAAGCTGGACATTCTGTCCGCGAATTTCTTCGGTTGCGTCGGCAATCTTCTTCTCCAGTTTTTTCTTCTCCTCAATGAGTCGGTGGGTGTTCCATTTCACAATACCATAAACAAAGGCTATAAGAAGAATCAGATAAACGAGATAGGCCACGATTGTCCGGTAGAACGGAGGCTTGATGGTAAATGCGAATTCTGCCACAGAACTCTCAACACCGTATATATTGCGGGCCTTCACCTTGAAGACGTATTTTCCCTCACCGAGGTGTATACGGTTGTATTCTGTGCTTTTCCTCCATTTCGACCAGTTTTCGTCTTCACCCACAAGCATGGTGGAATACTCGGTATCTTTTTCTCCGTCATAGAAATTGGAGCTGAAGAAGAATGTCAGCGAGTTGTTTGAATATGGCAATTCAATGATGTTGTTTTTGGGTTGCATCAATGCGACGCCAAAGCCGTTTTCCGCCTTAAACGCTCCATTAAACAATGGTACCGTATCGTTTGCCATCACTTGCCTGATCATTGCATCGAAGGGAGCGTTGTAATATGCGTTGGCTGAATCGACATTTTCTGGTGAGTAGCATACAAGAGACTCATCAAGAGAAAACCACAAATGGTCTTCATCATCAACGTATGTATAGTAAATACTGCCGTTTTGCATTGACTCCAGCTTTTTGAAAGCATTGTCATTTACAATAGTATATTTACCATCGGCGTTTTTTTTGTAAAGGTTTAGCCAAAAGCTGTCATCAAGGTAGCACGATGCGACGTACATGTCGCGGTATGGTTTGATGTCTATTGTTCCGAAAGTGGTGTCAGTGCTAAACTCACCAAAGATATCGCTGAGTTCAAATACCGACTCATTTTCATCGAACTCATAAATGCCCGCCATGGTTAGGAAAAGCAACCGGTTGTCGATATTTTTGACCGTTGTCATTGAAATGGATGGGATGCCGTTCTCCTCATCATAAACGTTGAACGATTTTCCATCGGGCGACAATTTGAAGATGCTCTTGGTTGTTACACACCAAATGTTGCCGCTTTGATCTTCGTTTATCGAAAACACTTCAGCTCCCAGCATGGCTTCATACACTTGGTTCCAATGTTTGCTGCCATATTTGCGGTATTCATAGCATAGTAGCGACTCTTTGGTTCCAATATAAAGAAACTCAGGGTGGAGGCGCGACTGGAACAAAACTTTGGAGCCAATATGAACCACCTCACCATTATCTTCAGTCTTCTTTCCCGTTTCTTCCGTCTTCTTTGTCGCTTCTTCAGCCTTCTTCACATCTATAGTGTTGTTGGCTGTTCCGGCAAGCAATATTTTTTTGTGGCTGTTTGGAACATTGAATACAAGCAGATCGTATGTCGCAAAGCGGTTCAATGATGTAAAATAGGGGAATCCGTCGTTGTCAAATTCTTCGCGGAAAGTATAGCCTGCCGCCACATACATATCGCCATCATATTGAATAATCTTATTGATGCATCCGCTTAATCCCGACTCGTTGCTAAAATGATGAAACACATTGTCTGTTTCGACTTTTGCTATGCAATTCTCCATTCCAACCCACAGCAAGTGACCGTTTTTGTGACAAGAGAAAGCAAAGTTTGAACCAAGTCCGTTTTTTTTGCTTAAACCGTTCAACGGATTCATGTTTTTGTCATATATGCCGATGCTGAATTCTTCGCCCATCACTGTCGGCATAATTATTTTTTCACCATCTTCAACCAGGCCGTAGGGCATATGTTTTAGGATGATGGTGCCTAATACTTTATTGTGGTTGACGAGGTCTCTTGTCAAATGTTTTCCGTCAAGTGCAGTCTCATATATATGTTCGCCGGTGGCAATCAGATAAGTGCCATTGTTGTATGGGATCATACCATAAGCGCCCCCATATAGAGACAGAAGGTCAGTTTGGTGCAATTGGTCGTCATAATACAGCAACGTATACTCGGTTGTATCACTGCGGCTGACCAGCAATGTGTCGCCATTGGCTTTGTATGCGAAAAAACTTTTTTCGGGTAAATCAACAACTTTAACAAGGCTGTCCCTTTCTGTTATAAAAACATTACTCTCAGAGCAGTAGTAGGTCCGTTCTCCGATGCTGTATGTTTTGTAAATAGGGGAGGCAACGCTTACCGAGTCAGGCAATTGTGATGCCAGTGATATATATTGCAATTGGCCGGTTTCATCAGGATAAAGATATCCGAAATCATCCTCCCAACCCACATGCACAACATTGTCAGCGTCTACTGACAGTGATGTTGAGTATTGAATGAGATCGTTACCGCGATATAGTGGCAACTTGTTTATCTTCAATCCATCGTATTCAAAAACGCCCTCATCGATGGCAAAATACAAAATGCCTCGTTGGTCTTGAGCGATATCGAGAGTTTGCGTTGCGCTGGGCTTATAGTTGGTGATAAACGGCAAACCATATTTGTTGACTTTTCCGGTTTGCGCGAGCCCCACTGAACAAATCACGGCAGATGCAAGTAGTAATGCTAATCTTCTCATTTAAAACAAACATATATTTGGTTCAACAAGTTATGTGTCGGGTTATGGTTGACAGAAAGATAAAACGGCAAACAGCTTGTTGACACACAACAAGATACGCAACCATGAGCAGCCATTTTTAAACAATCAACCATCTCTATTAAAATACACAACACGGCAAGTCAGTATACAATTGCCTTAATTTCGTTTAAATATGCAAATTTAATAGTTTGGAGCAAAGTTGTACTATAAAAAACATTACTGATAGACTATTTTGTCAACTTATGAGTGTTAGAAAAACAAGCTTGTGACTTATTATGAGGATGTCAAGCAGCAGGGTTAATGTGAGGACTATCAACAGTCGCCAGCAATCGGTCGTCAGTAAAAACATACCGATTCCACGAAAAAAAATACATGAAACACCGAAATTTGCAATTCGCACTTAAAAGTTTGCGCGCTCGTTGTATATTTGTAGGGTTAACAAATAACGATGACTCAAGCAAACTACAACGATTATCCGAAGATTCACGTCGCAGTCGACTGCGTTATTTTCACTTATGATGACGAACAACTTAAGGTGTTGCTATATCCGCGCAATATTGAGCCATGCAAAGGCGACTGGTCGCTTATGGGTGGTTTTGTCGGTGACCGTGAATCACTCGAGGACGCTGCCCGGCGCGTGCTGCGCCAGACGGTCGGGCTGAACGACATTTTCATGGAGCAGGTGCATGGTTTTTCGAATCCGAACCGTGAGCCTAACGACAGGGTGATAAGCATGGCTTTTTACGCGCTTATTTGCAATGACAAGCACAGTCGCGAACTAGTGGAGGAACACAAAGGTGAGTGGTATCCAATAACCCAACTTCCACCATTGATTTTCGACCATAATGAAATGATATCGTGTGCGCTACAGCGTCTGCAGTACAAAGCCAGCTGTGAACTGGTAGGACGTGACCTGCTGCCCGAGAAATTCACGCTGACACAGCTCAACAACTTGTACAACGCCATTTTCCAGCGGACATTCGACCAGGGCAATTTCCGCAAGAAGATCGCCTCGCTGAAAGTGCTGATTCAGACACCGGACAAAGACACCTCAACATCGAAAAAAGGGGCTTTTCTGTATGTCTTCCCGCATAATTATGTGGCCACCGAAAGCCGCATAGTTAAGATTTGAAACTGGTTGACAGGTAACCATAGGTGTTGTCAGGCGCCGGATAGCTATTTTCCAATTGATCGGAAATCGGGCAGGTGGTTTTTGTTCTCGCGAAGTTTAAAAATCAAGCTGGCAGTTATAAACTGATACTGATCGATCCATTTGCCAAACACCCAAGGCTTGGTGGGCGTTGTTGCAACTTTGCCGTCGCAGTTGTCGATTTTATCACTTAAAGCTATTCGGGCGCCGGCCTCCAGTCCTATGCTGATTCCGCTGTTGATGCGCAGCCTGGTTCCAATGCCGCCAATAAGCACGGGGGCGATGGTTGAGAATTTCTCGCTCTGTCGGCCTTCTTTGTTATCCCATGAAAACTTGCCGGTTTCGAACAGTCCGCCTGCGGCAACAAACAGGTATGACGGCATCAGTGTGGGGCGTTTCATCGTGGGCCGCCCTTTGTTATAGGAGAAACCTCCACTTTTCTCTTTGATGAAAAACCACTCGTAGCGCAGCGACAGTTCGACAAAAAACGCATCGAACCCAATGCCGTTCCGGTAATAGTATTTGCTGATGTTTTTCTCGACTTCCTCGGCTTTCAGTTTTCCGAAAAAGAACGATCCGCCTATGGTTTGAGAGCCAATTGTGGAGTATCCGCATTCGTCGCGGTGGCCAAGGTTGTATTTGAAGCCGACAATACCCACCGGCCCGATGGTTTGAGGCAGAACCCAAGCCATTTTTGAGGAGCTCCGAGGAGAGCAGATGTCGCCCATGAAGTTGCTCAAGCCACCACCTAATTGAATTTCATACCGCTGAATGCGCCGGTTTTCGGCCTGAGCGTTTCCGAGCATGGCCAGCAGCAGCATTGCCGTCAATGCCGATGTTTCTAAAAAGCCGGTATGAGAACTTTTCAGCATCATCGTCTTGTTTTTTTCGCCCATTGAGCGTTGATATGGTCCCCCATACGCCAATGGTAGAAATGTTTATGCAATTTACTGATAATTTGCTAACGGCGATGCCCATTATTGTCACGTCCGTCACTTTTTTACTGATTTTCACGGATTTTGTGATTTTTCAAATAGTCAGTTGCTTGTCAGAGTTCAGCAACATTCTTCTTGTTACTTGCTTTTCAAAATGCTACCTTTGTGCCCTCAAACAGAGACAGATGGTTATTGCAGTTAACACGCAGACGTTGCTGAAAAATAAGCTCGAAGGGCTGGGCAGTTTCACAGACGAAGTGTTGTCGAGAATGGTTCGCAACCACCCCGAGCACCAGTTCATCTTTATTTTTGACCGCGAGTGGGATCCGTCGTTTGTCTATGCCAACAATGTGCTGCCGGTGAAGACGATGCTGCCATCGCGTCATCCGCTTCTATGGTACGCCCGGTTCGAGTATGCAATTCCGGCCATAATCAAGAAACACCATGCCGATCTGTTCTTGTCAACAGATGGTTATATGCCGATGCATCCTGATGTCAAGACTTACAATATAATCCACGACATCGGTTTTGTGCATCAACCTAAAAATCAACCATTTCTAACAAGCAAGTACTATAACAGGTTTTTCCCGCGTTTTGCCCGTAATGCCCACCGTTTAGGCACCGTATCGGAATATTCAAAGGCCGATATTGTGAAAACATGGGGAATAAACCCTGATAAAATCGATGTCATCTACAATGGTGTGAAAACCGTGTTCGGGCCATTGGAGGAAAAAGACCGGCAGGCTGTTCGCGAAAAGGTTACGGGCGGATGCCAGTATTTTGTATACGTAGGGTCGTTAAATCCTCGCAAGAATATTGAAGGCATGCTTCGTGCTTTCGATGTCTTTAAAGAGAAGACGGGGCTGCCGCAGAAAATGGTTATTGTTGGAGAATGCATGTGGTCCATGTCAACCATAGATCTTGAACTCGAGCATATGCGCCACGCTGATGATGTGATTTTCATGGGGCGTCTTCAGCCGGCTGATCTTCAACAAGTGGTGGCAAGTGCGCAGGCGTTAGTGTTAGTTTCGTTTATCGAGGGTTTTGGCGTGCCGATTGTCGAGGCAATGAATTGCGATGTGCCGGTTGTCACATCAGACCGCACCTCGATGCCGGAAGTGGCTGGCGACGCAGGTTTGCTTGTCGATCCGTTTTCAATCGATGCCATTGCAAGAGCCATGGAGAGCATGGCCACTGATGCCAATCTTCGGGCACAACTTATAGAGAATGCTAAAACGCAGCGGATGAAATTTTCATGGGAAAAATCGGCTGTTGATCTTTGGAATGGCATAACAAGGGTTATGAGCGATTGACAGCTTTTTGCAATGAATGTGTATCTATAAAAAAAGGCGGCCTTGCGGTCGCCTTTTGTGTCTATTCCAAAACTGATTATTTATCCAATTTTGGTGCCTCAACCGGGCAAACACTTGCGCATGTTCCACACTCTGTGCACTTTTCAGGGTCGATAACATAGATATCGCCTTCTGAAATAGCCTCAACCGGGCATTCGCTCATGCAAGTGCCGCAAGCCAAGCAATCTTCTGAAATTTTGTAAGCCATAATTTTAATTTTTAAAGTCGGTGTAAATATAAGTTATCTTCTAAAAACATCACCAATAAACTTCATTTTGCCTTTCGGCGATGTTTATTGTTGATTTTCAATTATTTCTGTTCGGCAATTATTGTCTTGCGTCCGACAACTTTCTGTCCGAGAGCCACTTTAACATCGTAATCGAGCGGCAAGAGAATATCGACACGCGAGCCAAAGCGGATGAAACCCATCTCATCGCCGGCTGCGCATGCGTCGTCTTCCTTCACGTAGGTGAGTATGCGGCGTGCAACGGCACCTGCGACCTGTTTCACCATCACCGGCTCGCCTTTGGCGCGGTTTATAACCACTGCTGAGTGCTCGTTCAGGTCAGATGATTTTGGGGTGATGGCGCGGGTGAATTTGCCGTCGAAATGGATAACCTGCTTGATGATTCCACTAACCGGAATCCAGTTGATATGCACATTCCAGCACGACATGAAAATCGACACTTGAATGCGCTTGCCAGTCACAATGCTCTGCTCATCAATCTCTTCGATGGCAACAATAACGCCGTCGGCAGGACACAAAACCTGACTGTCGGTCAGTTGTGGCTGCTTGCGGTTGGGGCAGCGGAAGAAGCGCAGTACAAAAAGAAGCACCAAGCCTGATATGGTTGCCGATATATACAAGGCCAGACCAATCCGTCCGAAGAAATACACTATTGCATTTATTACCAATAAAATGGCCAATGCTTTCAGTATGACCGGATAACCGGCGCGATGAATTTTCATAACTATCAGAATCGATTACGAAACGAGCCGCAAATATGCAAAAATTACGGGGATTGCCAAAATGATGCTATCGAAACGGTCGAGAATGCCGCCGTGGCCCGGCAGAATGTTGCTCGAATCCTTGATGCCGATGGTGCGCTTGAGTTGCGATTCGGTTAGGTCGCCAAGCGTGCCGAAAACAACGGTGAGCAGCGCCGTCACAATCCATTGCTGCTGCGTGAGCACGGGGAAGAACCGCGCCAGAAGCAGCGATGCGCCAACAGCTGCCAAGGCCCCGCCAATGAAGCCTTCCCACGTCTTTTTGGGTGATATGCGCTCAAACATCTTGTGACGTCCGATGGTGACGCCAAAGCAGTAGGCGCCCGTGTCGTTCACCCAAATGATGATGAACATGCCCAGCACCAAAATACTCTGATATTCGCCCGTGTGGAATGCTATCGGGCTGATGAGTGCGAACGGCAAAGCAATGTAAAGCAGACCGTAAAAAGTATAGGCGATGGTTGTTATGGGGTTATCGTAGTGACCGAATAGTACAATAATGAATACTGGCGTGAGCAGAACAGCAACAATCAGCATCAGCTGGCTGCTGACAAGGCCTGCGCTCATCAGGAAACTCAGAGCAAACGCCACAAGTCCTGCGGCTGTGCCATAGACTGCAAGCGGTTTGTATCCGCCCTGACGGCCGATACGGTAGAATTCCCACAAGGCAAGCACATCAATCACGGCAAAAAGCGCCGCAAACGTCCACTCGCTGTAGACTATGCCCGAAATGAGCACTACCAGAAAAACGATTCCTGTTATCAGTCGCTGCCAAAAATTACTCATTATCAATGCTTTTAATGATTGTTTCGGCTTGCTCGGCCTGTTCCGGCGAAACATAGACTTCAACATCACCAAACAAGTATGATGAGTCCTGCTTGTTCATCACAACCGGCTCAATGCCTGCGCTTTCTAACATTCCTCGCATCATTTCGGCATCGTAAACTGATTTTGCCGAATAAACCAACTTCCAGTCCTGTTCCATCACTTTTCAGTTATGTCCGGTTCTGCGGTTTCTCCTTTGGACTCAGAATCTTTCTCCGGCTTAGTTTCCGCTTGCCCGTTGTTTATCGTTTGATGCTCGTAGTAAGGTGTTTTGCCGTTTGGGCGGGGACCCAGAATCTTCTCAAGGTCTTCGGCAAACAGCACTTCGCGCTCAAGCAACAAGTTGGCCAGCTGGTGGTGCTGATCTTCGTATTTGGTCAGCACTTCCTTCGCCTTGGCGTATGCTTCGTCGATGATGCGCTTTGTCTCTTCGTCGATGGTGCGGGCCGTCTCTTCGCTGTAAGGTTTGGCGAATGAGTACTCCGACTGACCCGACGAGTCGTAGTACGACAGATTGCCCACTTTGGGACTCATGCCGTAGTAGCAGACCATCGCGTAAGCGTGTTTGGTGGTGCGCTCTAGGTCGTTGAGAGCGCCTGTTGATATGCGGCCGAAGAAGAGTTCTTCAGCAGCACGACCACCAAGCAAGGCAGCCATCTCTTCCATAAGTTGCTCTTTGGTGGTGAGTTGGCGCTCTTCGGGCAGATACCATGCGGCACCCAGAGCCTGACCGCGCGGAACAATCGTCACCTTGATGAGCGGATTGGCATGCTCAAGCATCCAACTTACAGTGGCATGACCTGCTTCGTGATAGGCGATGGTCTTCTTCTCTTCGGCCGAGATTATCTTGTTCTTTTTCTCGAGTCCACCCACAATGCGGTCGATGGCATCGAGAAAATCCTGTTTTTCAACTTTCTGCTTGTCGTGACGGGCGGCGATGAGCGCGGCTTCGTTGCAGACGTTGGCAATGTCGGCGCCCGAGAAGCCCGGCGTCTGCTTTGCAAGCGATTCTGCTGTAACGTCAGATGCCAGTTTGGTGAGCGGGCGCAGGTGAACTTTGAAGATGTCGGTGCGCTCGTTCAGGTCAGGCAGTTCAACGTGAATCTGACGGTCGAAGCGGCCGGCGCGCATCAGGGCACGGTCGAGAATGTCGGCGCGGTTGGTGGCTGCCAGAATGATGACACCGCTGTTGGTGCCGAAACCATCCATTTCAGTAAGTAACTGATTGAGAGTATTTTCACGCTCATCGTTAGCACCCCAGTTGGGGTTCTTGCCACGGGCGCGGCCAATGGCATCAATCTCATCAATGAAGATGATGCAAGGCGCTTTCTCTTTGGCCTGCTTGAACAGGTCGCGCACACGCGATGCGCCCACGCCCACAAACATCTCAACAAAATCGGAACCCGACAGCGAGAAGAACGGCACGTGCGCTTCACCGGCCACGGCTTTGGCCAGCAGCGTCTTGCCCGTTCCCGGGGGGCCCACAAGCAGAGCACCCTTTGGAATCTTGCCGCCAAGTTGTGTGTATTTTTGCGGATTCTTCAGAAAATCAACAATTTCCTTAATCTCAACCTTTGCTTCTTCAAGTCCGGCCACATCTTTGAAATCGACTTTGATTTCCGACGTGTCCTTGTCGAACATTTTTGCGCGCGACTTGCCGATGTTGAAAATCTGGCCGCCACCAGCGCCACCGGCCATCCGGCGGAAAATGAAAATCCAGACACCAATCAGCAGCAGCGGGAAAATGAGCCAGTTGAAAATGGCGTTCATGTTGTTTTCACGAGTTTCGTATGTGTACGGAATCGATTCGCCCGGGGTGTAATTTTTAATGGCATCATCAAGTTTTTCTTCGAATCGTTCGGCAGAGGCTATGGTGAAGAAATACTGTGGTTTGCCGCTGACAGCGGCGCGTTTTTTATCCTGATGGGTGTCTGCATAACGCGGTTCGCCAAGTTTTTCAGGTTTTATGTAGATTTCAACACGCTCGTGATTGACTACCACAACATGGCTGACATCGTGATTTACAACCATTTCGTCCCAGAAACGGCTTTGCGGAATTTCAATCGAGCCGCCTCCTTCCATTGGCGACATAAACATAAATCCAAGCAGCACAATGGCAATGATGCCGTAAATCCAGTTCATGTTGAATTTCGGCGCCTTCTTGCCAAGCGGATGCATTTCCTGCGATTTTTCCTGCTTTTTCGGCTCTTCCTGTGCGGTTTGTTTTTCGTCTTTAACTTCGTTATCCATAGCGGGTTAGTCTTCGTTTTCAATAATTTCTTTTTTGGCGTCGGCCCACAAGTCTTCAATGTTGTAGAAATGACGGATTTCTTCCTGGAAGATGTGCACCACAATGTCGCCGTAGTCCATCAGAATCCATTGCGCATTCTGCTGGCCTTCAACGTGTAACGGGTGTTCGCTTGTCTCGGTACGTGCAAAGCGCTCAACGTGGTCGGCCAAAGCATCCACCTGAGAGGTTGAATTTCCGTGACAAATTATGTAGTAATCAGCTATCGCCTGCTCATTTTCAGTTAAATCGATAACGACAATGTCGCGCCCTTTTCGCTGCTTAATTGCCTCAACAATAGCATCTTTAAGGCCTAAATTTTGTTTTGCTTTTGCCATTCAAATTCAAATAAGGTTGCAAATGTAAGTTTTTTATGGCGAATGCTAAATAAAAGTTTTGTTGATAATGGCAATTAGGGAAAGATAATGAGTTAGATTATTGGTATGCCAGTAGTTGAGGAAAACAAGAAAATTCAGTCAGACTGGTCAATCAATCTAAAAAATCGCTATTATTATCATCACCTAAGTAAAAAGAAAGGGTACATTTTACATTAAACTGAAAAACAACAAATTATGGTTATAAATCTTGGCACTCAGAACAGCATTGTGAACCAGTATATGGCCGAATTGCGCGACAGCGTGATTCAGAAAGATGGTATGCGCTTCCGCAAGAATCTTGAGCGCATTGGTGCGATTTTCGCCTACGAAATCAGCAAACAGCTCGAATATAAGCAAACCGAAGTGCAGACTCCGCTTGGTGTGGCGCAGGTTCCGCAGCTTTCCGCTCAGCCGGTGATTGCCAGCATTCTGCGCGCCGGACTGCCGATGCACGAAGGTTTTTTGAGCGTTTTCGACAAGGCTGAGAACGCCTTTATCACGGCCTGCCGCCAATATGAGAAAGACGGCCGCACGTTCCACATCAGCTTCAACAGCATTTCGGGGCCGTCAACCGAGGGCAAGACGCTCATTCTGGTTGACCCGATGCAGGCCAGCGGCGCCTCGATGGTGCTGGCTTATCAGGCTCTGCTCAAGAAGGGCACGCCGGCGCACACGCACATTGTGTCGCTCATCTCGAGCCGCGAAGGTCTTGATTATCTGCAACGTAACGTAGTCAACCAGCCCGTCACCATCTGGACCGCCGCCATCGATGAGGAACTGACCGTAAAATCGTACATTGTGCCCGGCCTGGGCGACGCTGGCGATTTGTGCTATGGTGAGAAGGAATAATTACTGCTGGTGAATTGTTTTTGAACGCCGACGACACAGATTAAACGGATTTATACAGATTGTTTGATTAAATTTTAATTGAATTATTGGCACGGACGCGGCACGCCACCTCCCTACAATGCAACAGATTTCATTTTTAATTGTTCATTCCTAAATCCTAACTGGAAAATGCTGATAAAAATATATCCCGAAAATCCCAATCCGCGCGAAATCAAGAAGATAACGCAGATTATTGAAGATGGAGGCGTTGTGATTTACCCCACCGACACCATCTACGGCATTGGTTGCGACATCAGCCAACCGAAAGCAGTAGCGCGGCTAGCGAAAATTCAGGGACTGGATATGGACAAGGCTTTCTTCTCGTTCATATTCAACGATTTGAGTCAAATATCGGAATACACGAAACCGATGTCGAACCCGGCTTTCAAACTGCTGAAACGCAACGTGCCCGGGGCGTTCACCTTCATTTTCGAGGCTAACAACAACATTCCCAAACTCTTCAAGACGCGCCGCAAGACGGTGGGCATCCGTGTGCCGGACAACAACATCATCCGCAGCATTGTGGCCGAGTTGGGGCGCCCGCTGCTATCGTCGTCGGTGCACGACGTTGAGGACGATGTGACCGAATACATCACCGACCCCGAGCTCATCCACGAGCGCTACGGCAACGTAGTTGACGCGGTCATCGATGGCGGATATGGTGATAACCAGCCATCTACGGTCATCGACTGCACAACCGACGATTTTGAGGTTATCCGCGAAGGGAAAGGAGAAATAAATTGGTAAACGAGCGGAATACTATCTACTTTCGCATCCAAATAACAAACAATATGAAATTAAATCTCATTCCGGCAGCCTTGCTGATGCTGATGGCATCGGGCTGCCAACAAACAAAAATCAATTATCCGATGACAAAAAAAGTTGATACTGTTGACGTTTACTTCGGTCAGCAGGTGGCCGACCCGTACCGTTGGCTTGAGGACGACAATTCCGACGAGACTGCGCGATGGGTGGCCGAACAGAACAAGCTGACTTTCGGCTATTTAGAGAAGATACCGTTCCGTAGTCAAGTGAAGAACCGTTTAGAACAGATTTATAATTTTCCGAAAATGTCGGAACCGGTAAAGCGGGCTGGACGTTATTTCTGGTTTAAGAAAGATGGTATGCAGAACCAGTTGGTGCTGTACTATAGCGATACGCTTGGTGGAGAGGAGATTGAGCTTCTGAATCCGAACAATATGTCGGACGATGGGACTGTGGCACTTTCGGCAGTGGCGGTGTCGCACGATGGCCGCTATCTGGGTTACGGAATCGCCCGCGCAGGTTCTGACTGGAACGAGCTGTATGTCAAAGAGATTGCCACGGGCAAAACACTCGACGACCATATTCAATGGGTGAAATTCTCGGGAATTGCCTGGTACAAAGATGGATTCTTCTACTCGCGTTTCCCCGAGCCAGCCGACGGCAATGCTCTTACCGAATCGAATGAGAACAGCAAGGTTTATTATCATAAGATAGGTGACAATCAAGAAGATGATAAACTCGTTTACGAAGACCCGCAGCACCCCGAGTGGATGTTTACTGCCGAGGTGTCGGACGATGAATCGACGCTTGAAATATATGTGTCAGAATCAACCTCAGGCAGCGCGCTGTATATCAAAGATTTGAAAAACAACGGTCAGATAATGCACATAGTTGATGGTTTTGAAAACAACTATAGTGTTATTGATAACATCGATGGCAAATTGCTGGTTCTGACCGATATGGGTGCGCCTAAATACAGGCTTGTGCTAATTGATCCGGCCAAGCCCGAGAGTAAAAACTGGGCCGAGGTGATTCCGGAAAAGGAGAATGTTCTGGAATCGGTAAGTATTAAGGCTGGTCGACTGATTGCAGGCTACATCAAGGACGCACAAAGCCATTACGAGGTTTATTCGCTCAAAGGTGGGTATCTGCACGATGTCGATTTGCCGCAAATAGGCTACGCAAGTGGCTTCAGCGGTGACAAGAGCGACAACATTACCTTCTATCAAATAGAGACTTTTACATCGCCGTCGACCATCTATAAGTACGATGTTAATACCAATAAATCAGAGGTTTATCGCCAAACTGATATTGATTTCGATGGTAGCGGCTATATTGCCAAACAAGTGTTCTACACAAGTAAGGACGGAACGCGTATACCAATGTTCATCGTTCATAAAGAAGGTATTAAACTCGACGGTAGCCACAAGGTTTGGATGTATGGCTATGGTGGTTTCAACATAACACTGACGCCTGGATTCAGCATTACTCAGGCGTTGTGGCTCGAGCAAGGCGGAATCTACTGCCAAATGAATCTGCGCGGCGGCGGCGAATATGGCGAGGATTGGCACCGCGCCGGAACACTGATGCAGAAGCAAAACGTGTTCGACGATTGCATTGCGGCGGCCGAATATATGATTGCCGAGGGCTACACCACGGCCGGAAACATTGTGCTGCAAGGCGGATCGAACGGCGGATTGCTGGTGGGTGCGGTTGTTAACCAGCGGCCCGACTTGTACGGAGTTTCGCTGCCATCGGTTGGAGTTATGGATATGCTTCGTTATCACAAATTTACCATCGGGCGCCATTGGGCAACCGACTACGGCACAAGCGAGGACAGTTTGCAAATGTTCCAATATCTGATTGGCTACTCACCGCTGCACACCATCGCCGACAAGGCCTACCCCGCAACGCTTGTAACCACTGGCGACCACGACGACCGCGTTGTTCCGGCTCACTCGTTCAAGTTTGCCGCCACGCTGCAGGAGCATCAGCAAGGCCCGGCCCCAATTCTTATCCGCATTGAGACCAATGCCGGACATGGTGCCGGAAAGCCGACATCGAAAATGATTGAGGAGAGAGCCGATCTGATATCTTTTGCTATGTATAATTTGGGAATGATGCCAAAATATTGAAGGACTGATAGGTATCAGAATAAATGCGTAAAATAAAAATGCGAGCCGTATGGTTCGCATTTTTTATTCTATCATTCAGTTAATCAGTTCTTCAATCACGCTGCCGTGTGGCTGTTTTTTCCACTCACTTGTATATGGTGTCGTAGAATGGTGGCCTGTAGTTTTTCAAAATAGGGACTTTGACATTGGTTGTTGTGGTGACGCAGAAGTTTCCGCTGCCGTCGTGCACGTTTGTCGGCACTTTCATCGCGCCAGTGAGACTGCTCATATCATCGTAGAACGACGATTTAACGGCGTTCATCGCACGCAGATAGTAGTATTGCTGCTCTGAAATGGATTGCAGTTTTACGTACAGATTCCAATTATAGAAGTCGCCAGTCAGCTCCATATCTTCCTCAGTAAGTCTTCCATCATACATTTTACTTATATGTGAAGGAATTATGCCCGAGCACGGAACTATAACATTGAGCTGCGCAGTTGAGTTGCTGAACTTCTCATCAGAAAAGACGTGGTAGGTGTTTTTGATGTCAGACATCAATAAATCGACATCGCTGCCATCACCGTCAGTATTTGACTGCGACTGTGACTCGCCCTCAGACAATATCTGGCAGCCACGATAGTTATAATCCACGAGCTTGATTCCTCTTTCCCAATACGGACTTTCTTTTACAAGATAGTAAACATCAACAAAACCATAGCCGTCGTACTTAAATATGGGAGTTTCAAAGTTTTTCTTTGCGTAATCCACAATCGAGTCCAATTCGTACAGGTTTTTCTCATAAGGGAAAAACTGCTCAAAATAGCAATGTTCATGGTAGAATTCAGAGTAGATGGACATTCGGTAGTAATCGGCATCCGGACCGATGTCGTTGAAACTGACATCGAGTAAGGTCCGCTCTTTAGAGGATGCATCATTTTGGTCGCTGGAAACGTGTGTGTAGGTGTGCTTTATAATAGGTTTTTCGATTTTTTGCGGGGCAACGTCTTCGGCCCAGACGTGCTGGCCGCCGCCGAAAACGTCAACCCGCACATTATCACCCACATTGAACTTGCTTCTGAGCATATAAGTGCCCCAGATGGTATCGGTCACCGTTTCCCTATTTTCAACAGTCGTCCACCCAGTATAGTCGCTGAACTGCTCCGACATATAAATGTTGGTACGTGTAATCCGATAACAATCAGTCACTGTTTCAACCAATTGGCCGTTGACACGAAGTTCGATACGGGCGTCGCTCACCACCATAGGTTTTGTACGCATCGTGCGCGAAACGTAAACAAAATTGGTGTCGGCGCCGGTTTGCAGATTGGCGTTGAGGCATAGCACACCTTCAATGTTGTCGAGGTCGGCATCGAGGTTGTTCTCGCAGGCCGGTAGCGCGGCTATCGCCAAAGCTGATAATATGAAGATTAGTTTTTTCATCGGTTCAGAATTTGTAAGTAAGTGTGAATGATGGAATTATTGGCAGAATTGTGAGTTTCTTTATGCGATGCCGCGATGCGCCGTCGTACCTTCCCGAGCCGTAATCATCTAATTCTGTAGCATACACCAAAGTGGGATTCATATGGTTGTAGAGGTTGTAAACCGATATGTTGAAGATGCGCTCACAGTGTTTTTTCTGTTTGTGGAAATCGACTCCGAGGCACATTGTGTGGCTGCAAGGCAGACGGTAGTTGTTGCGGCCTGGCACGTAAGCAACTTTGTCGAAATTATACTGTGGATAATTACTTCTAAAATCAATATTGTTGTCGGGCTCGACAAACTGTTGGTATGTTTCGGTGAGAGTGGCGCAGTTTCCGCTCTGAAGCGACCACGAAAGGTCAACAAAGATTCGTTCGTTCACCTTCCAATTGACAACCATATTCAAGTTGTGTCGGCGGTCGTAGGTGAATGGGAAGCGCTGTCCATCGTTCACGCCCGACGAGCGGCTGAACTTGCGGTCGGTTTTCGAGAGCGTGTACGACACAAGGCCAGTTACCGCGCCTTCGGTTTTCTGCGCCATAAACTCAATGCCCCGCGACACACCCTGACCGGCGGCCACAAGTTTTTCCCACGAGCCCGAGAATCCGGCAAAGTTCATACCGTCTTTATACTCTAAAACATTGTCGCTCACCTTGTAATAGCCTTCAACCGAAAATTCCCAGCCGTCGATTTTGGTGTAAGCGCCAACGCTGTACTGGTTGGCCACTTCGGGCTCAAGCTCCTCGGTGATGGGCACCCAAAGGTCGGTGGGCATTGCGAGCGGCGACGATGTGAGCAGGTGCACACATTGCGTCATTCGCGAATACGATGCCTTAAGTGTCAGAAAATCAGTGGGGGCATACTTCAGCGACACACGTGGCTGCAAGTTGTGGTAGGTTTTGTTTTCCAGGTTGAATATGGTGTGCGCCAGGCCAATGTTAAGGCTTAGATTGTCAAACAGTTTCCAATCGTCATCAACATAAACCGAAAGCTCATTGGCGAAAGCCGCCGAACCTTTTGCCGTGGCCGATGTGTCGGAGAGCAACACGCTGTCTTCTCTTGCCAGATAGGTGGATGTGGTTGTTTCGGGCTCAAAATTGTGACGGGTGTAATTGGCGCCAAACTTCACGGTGTGCGATGGCGATGGCAGCCAGTCGAAATCGATAATCGCGCCAAAGTCCTTTATTTCAGACTGATAGTCAGAACTACCATCGTCGAACGCCTTATTGACATTCGCCAGCGGGTCATTGTTATAATAGTACGAATTGTCGTACGACGCCATTCGCATTTTGTAGTGGTTGAAGTTGACGGTGGTGTTGGCAAATAATTTTGACGAGAAGACGTGATTCCACCGCAGCGACGGAATGAAGTTGCGCCACTTCAGGTCGCTGCCATAGTCGTAGATGCTACCGTGGTCATCGAATATATAAGTGTCGTGGCAGTCGTTCCTAAACTTGTCAAGTCCGTTATACAAAGACAGATAGATGCGGTCGGCGTCAGAGAATTTGTGGTTCAGTTTCAGGTTGATGTCGTAGAACCAGTAGTTCACCTTCACTTCGTCGTCAAGGAAAGGCTGCACCAGAGCGCCCGCATAGGTTGTGCGCCCCGACAGGCTGAACGATGTCCGCCCTTCGCTAATCGGCCCTTCCACATTGAATCGCGACGTGAGCAGCCCCACCGACACCGTGGCGTGGTAGTTGTTCATATCGCCGTCTTTGGTGCGCACGTCGATAACCGACGATGTGCGGCCGTTGTAGCGCGCCGGAAACGATGATTTATAGAAAGTTACCTTCTTCACCGCTTCGGGCGTGAACACCGAGAAGAAGCCGAACAGGTGGTCGATTTTGTAAACCGTGGCGCCGTCGAGCAGAATCAGGTTCTCGTCGCCGTTGCCGCCGCGCACATAGAGAGTTGAAGCGCCGCCCACGCCCTGCTGCACGCCGGGTGTGAGTTGAATGGTTCGCAGAACGTCGGTCTCGCCCAGCAGCGACGGCGTGTGCTCAATCAGCCGCACGGGAATGTCAAGGCTGCCCATTTTGGTCGATTCAATGCCGCTTTCGCGACTTTTGCCCACAACCACCACTTCTTCCAGCTCGTTGTCGCTCGAAAGGCTGATGTTGATTGCCGTGTCGCGCCGAAGGTTCAAGTCGATGGTCCGCCGGTTGTAGCCCACATACGAGACAGTGAGCCGATGTTGCCCCGCGGGAAGCGTGAGCGAGTAAAATCCGAAATTGTTCGATGCCGTGCCGTGGCGGCTGTTCTCGTCAACCACGGTTGCCCCGATAATTGTTTCAGCCGATTTGCCGTCGGCAATGTAGCCGCTCACAGTTATTTTGCTCTGTGCCAGCACATTGTCACAACACAGCACAAGGCCGATGGCGGCGAAAAAAAGTTTGGTTAGTTTCATAAAATAGTTGTTAAATCAAATATCGGAATAACTGGTTACGCAGTTACCCATTATTTTTCAAATATAATACCAAAAACGACAATGCGCCTGGTTATATAAAAATTCACTGCACCAACCCTTCAATCACGCTGCCTGTGGTGCCGTTCGGGAACGGAATGTCAAGGAAATTGGCGATTGTGGGGGCAATGTCGCGGATGTCGATGTTCTGATTCAGGCGCGTGCGCTTAATCTTCCAGCCGTACCAGATGAGCGGCACGTGGGTGTCGTAGTTGTAGCCCGAGTTCGCGCTGCTCACGCCCGAACCTTGCGCAATCCAGCCCGGCTCAAGGCAGATAATCACGTCGCCCGAGCGCTTCGGGTTGAACGAATTCTGCATTTGGCGCATTATGCCGTCGGTGAAAGTGGTTGATTTCAAGGTCGATGCCGAGATGGCGTTGGCCACACCCGAAAACTGCAGCATAAAATCGCAAACCACACTCTCGAAATCCTGAACCTTCATTCCCGCCGTCTCTATCAGATTGTGGTTCAAATAAATCTGATTGTTATGGTAGGCCGAAACCCATTTGCCCTTGTCGTATTTTGCGTTCAGATAGGTGCCCAAAAGCATAACGGCGCGGTCGGCGTTGAAGGTGCCGGCCGGAATGTTGTTGGCCTGCAGCATAGCCGGGTTGTATGATGTGCCGTGGTCCGAAGTCAGGTAGATGAGCACGTTGTTGCGGCCCACATTCTCGTCGATAAACTGCAGGAAATGTTCCAAATCGCGGTCGAGCCGGATGTAAAGGTCTTCAAGCTCGACAGAGTTTGGTCCGCAGGCGCTGCTCACGTCGGCCGAAGCCGAGAAGGCGATGCTCAGATAGTCGGTGTCGTCGTCTTGGCCAAGTTGCTCATTCACAATGGCGTTCACGCAAAAATCCTTGACAAGGCTGTTGCCCGCTGGATTCGATTTCAGTTTGCTGTAGTGCTTTGTGCGCTTGAGCAGACTGTTGATTTTCTTGCCCAGAACATTGTCGCCTGAGAATCCAGCGTTTTTCGACTGTCCGCGTTCAGAGCCGGCACGGTATTTTTCGGGCGGCAGCAGCGGCAGCCAGTCTTTTTCAATATACATATCGGGGAACTTCTTGCCGTTGAACTCGTTAACCCACGCTGGCAGCGAGTCGGCATAGTAATTGCTTGTCACCCAAAGCCCCGACGCGTCGTCGAACCAGTAGGCCGCGTCGGCAATGTGGCCGGCAGGCAGAACGGCCGTTGTCGGGTTCAGCGATACCGCAAACACCTTCGAGCGGTTGTTGCTGAAGAGTTTCATTTCGTCGGTGAAGGTGGTTGTCAGGATGTTGCGCGGCGAGTAGGTCCCTTTCTCAATTTCGGCGCCCACGGGCTTGACTTTCTCGTCGAAAGCCGCGCCAATGTTTTTCTCTTGAAGCTGAACGTACCACGCGTCGCTCACAATTCCGTGAACAATTGGCTCACAGCCAGTTGCAATGGTTGCGTAGCCCGGCGATGTCTGCGTGAGCATATAGTTGTAGTTGGCGTTTCGGCAGAGCGCGCCTTCGCCAATGAGCCGCCGAAATCCGCCTTCGCCAAAGTTGTCCCAATAGCGGTGGATATAGTCGTAACGCATTGATTCCACAACAATTCCGATAATCAGTTGCGGTTTTTCCGATGGTATGTTTCTGCGTTTCTGCGCCATCAGCGCCGGACTTGTCAGAACCAAGGCGGCAAGCAGACTGGCAGCGAAAAATCTTGATTTCATAAAACTCTGTTTTGGGGCAAAAATAACCGATAATGCATTTTGCCGCCGACCATTTGCCGCGGGTTATGAATAGTGCGGTGTTCAAAACGCAAAGGCTTTAAAAGCTTTAGTGCAAATCCGCCAATATCTTGCTTGGATTGATTAAAACATTGAAAAACAAATAGAATGCGCAAGTTATGATAGTTTTTTTTAGAGGAAAACCACTTTTAACAAATTTGTAATTTACAATTTTGTAAATTTGCAATCATATAAAGCATTGAATTATGATTTTTTATGACCGCGAGCAAGAAATTGCACAATTACAGCAAATCGACAGTATGTCAGAGTCGAATGCCAACTTCACAGTTATTATAGGAAGAAGGCGCACTGGCAAAACAACATTGATTACAAAGGCTTTTGAAAACAAACGGTATCTGTATTTTTTCATATCAAACAACTCAGAACAAATGCTTTGCAATGAATTTCAGCAACAAGCCGAACAACTACTCAATATTCATTTTTATGGTAACATTGACCGGTTTGCAAAACTGATTGAAGAACTTATGATTTTTGCGAAAAAAGAGCAACTCACCATAGTAATCGATGAGTTTCAACGTCTTGCAAACATTCGCAGCGGCATAATGAGTGAGCTGCAACAAGTGTGGGATAAGCACAACGGGACTGCTCGCATTCATCTGATTGCTTGCGGCTCAATATATTCAATGATGAAACGTATTTTTGAGAATAGCAACGAGCCACTTTTTGGACGCTGCACCGCAAAAATGACCGTCAAACCATTTTGTATCAATGTATTAAAAAAGATTTTAAGAGATTACAACCCCGCATATACACCGGAAGACCTTCTTATGCTTTACGCCATCACCGGTGGAGTGGCAAAATATGTTGCCTTGCTAATGGATAACAAAGCTGTTACCAAAGATCTTATGCTACAGTACGTTTGCCAGCCAACATCGGTTTTCTTAAGTGAAGGTGTTGACTTGCTCGTAGGCGAATTCGGCAAACATTTCAGCATTTACTACAGCATTATGCAACTGATAGCCAACGGCAAAACATCACAATCAGAAATCGACAGCATTATTAAGAAAAACACAGGCCGGTATCTTGACACGCTTGAGAATGAATATACACTCATAAACCGACGCCGACCGATGTTTTCAAAGCCCACATCTCAAGGCATAAAATGGAGCATTGGAGATTGTTTTTTGCGATTTTGGTTCAGATTCATCGAACCTAACCGAACACTTATCGAGCGTGACAAATACGCCCTGCTGAAAGAGTACATCGACGATAACTACACGCAATATAGCGGCACTGTGCTGGAACAATATTTCAGGCAACTGTACGGCGAAAAAGAACGTGTAACCGAAGTCAGCAATTGGTGGGACAAGAAGGGAGAAAACGAAATCGACCTTATTGCAATCGAGGGTTTTGACAAAAAAATAACGGTTGCCGAAGTGAAACGCAACATTCGCAAATACAACGAAGAGGAGCTGAAACGGAAGTTCGCTCTTATAGATTATAATTTCTCTGACTTCACTATCGTTTTTCGCGGTTTGTCGCTTGATGATATGTGACATCAAAGAAATACCTAACAAAAAAAGCCGAACCAAACGGCCCGGCTCTTATCATTCGTTTGCCAATTTTTAGATGGCGCGGATAGCATTCACACGGATGCGGTCAAGAAGGCGTTTAGCCTGCGAGGTTAAAGCCGTGCGGATTTTTGCTCTGTCTTCAGGCGATAATGTTGCTTGGCAGTGACCGTCCTTTTGCAAGGCATCTATAAGTTTGTCAATTTCATCTTCTTTATATTCCTTCCCTTTATACTTGTATAATTCCTCTTCCGGGCAAAGTTCTGCCACACTAATGTCGCACTTTGAGCCTTCAATGGGGTCTGCTTGTTCACAACCAGCCTCTACAACATCATCTCCGCACGCTGCAAGTCCAAGTACTGCAAACAATGCGATTGGCAATAAAATCTTCTTCATTTTAAATAAATTTTAATTAAACAACAATTACTTATTTAGTTCGTATTCAACAATTTTGCCAAATTGTTCTATTTTGCGGTGCCCTTTGTATAGATGGTTACCAATCACAAATATAGGAGTAACTTTTGAACCAAGGGCACTGAAAAGCGCATTATTTTTTTTCACATAAGCAAAATCATCGGCCACAAGGCATTCTGCCAATTCGGGGTTACCGTTGATTATGTCATCAATCAGTTGGCGGAACTCATCGCTGTAAACAGTCTCCGGCTCGGTTTGGAGCAATTCAAGAACATCATCAGCGTTGCCGTCGCGATTCATACATCCTGCCAACATCAGGGCTGACATCATATCATAATTCTCTGTCCAGTCAATGGGTTTAATCACTAAACGCACCTTACCATTGGTAATGTAGCGTTTTTTGATTTCCGGCAAATCCTGATTTAAAAACGCGCGGCAATGGCGGCAGTTGTATGTCGCGAACATATAGACTGTTAGCCGCGCTGTGTCGGAGCCGTAACAAATGTCAAGGTCGCTGTCATCGATGGTGACATCGGTAACTTTGAAACGTAATTCACGCTGCATACGTGTGCTCCAAAGGTAGGTGGCAACAACCAACAAACCCACCAACAGAACGGCAGCCGCTGTATACAATCGTTTCCTCACAGGTTAACGGAATTTCACGAAAGTGTCATACACTATCAAACGAGGATTGAAGCCAAGTCTTAATTGCATTTCCTGACCTTTAATCTTTTTCTGCATATTTCTCTTGCGGTTCTTATTGTCAAATCCATACTTCGACTCGCCATCAATTTCGTATGCCAAAAGGCTGATTGAAGATACATTATCCTCGTCTGCCAGGTTGTCTTTCATTTTTTTCTGCGTCTTCATTACCTTTTTCGAGCTGAGTGCCATAATTTCACCTGGGAAAACCTTGATGTGATACTCAAAGTTGTCGTTATCCATTCCCTGCATAGCAAACAACGACATACTCATAACGGTTGTTTTTATGTCTGTTTGTGGCAGATAGAGATAGCCATTGCGGACGAACAAACTTGTTTCAAGTGTTTGAAACCTAATGTTATTAAGCTCACGCATATGTACTGCGTTGTCCAGTGATTTCAACATTTCCAAATTCACAATCGCACCGTCTTCCAATTTTAAATCGCCTAACACCTTCACATCACCCATTGGAATGCTATCTCCCATATTTATCACATTAAGGTAACCGTCAAGGTCGGCAGTCATCAAACCGCTCAAATTCTCCGAAGTCACGGTGGTCTGGTCGAAGTTGTCGAACTCTATGAGCAATTGGTTCAAATCCATCTTGTCGAAATGAGTGCGGAACCAAACGGTCATCAAAGAATCAGATTTGAATTTGATACGTGCTGAGGCATCCAAAGCTCCTTTGAATGCTCCAAGTTTCAGATGTTCAACCACAACCACGGTGTCGTTCACGTTGAATTTCGCCGATATTGTGTCGATTGACGATTTGCCGTATTGCAGGTGGCCGAGTCGGAACATTCCTTTCACCTCAACCGGATAGCCGAGAGCCAGGAAGCTGTAGGACGCAGTGTCGGCCACAGCGGCCGTTTCTGCTGCGGCAACGGGTTCGGCCGGAGCGGCGCCGTCATTCGCGGAAGCGGCAACAGCTGTGGCTGTCTCTCCTTCGGCTTGACCGCCCGCCTGAACATCGGCGACAGCCACAGAGTCGGCGGCTGTTGAGTCGGCTGGGAACATCTGGTCGAGCCAGGCGTAGTCAAAGTCGTCCAAGCCAACTTTGGTGAGCACTTTCAGCTTGTTGTTGGTCTGCTCCAGAACGAAAATCTTCATAGCGTTCTCAACAATGGTTGAATCGACGTGCAGATTCAGTCCCTGCCACTCAATGCCCAGTTTGTCAACCAGAATGCTGTCGCGGGCAATCTTCACCTCGCCGCCAAGGTTGTTGAACGATGTGAACGAGTCGTACATATCGGCGTTGATGTTGCTGAGTTTGAGGTCGATGCTGGTGTTGTTGATAATCAGGTCGAACATCTGCGTGTCGATTGAGTCGAGATTGACCGTGCCGTGCGATTTGACGTTGGCCAGAACGCCGCCGGTCATTGAGTAGGCGAGGCTGTCGGGGAAGAACTGCTTGAAGTTCTCAATGACCACATCGGCGCCGATTTCAGCCTCATAGGTCGGCATTTCAAGGTTTTTAACTTTTGCCGCAAGGTCGATTTTGCTATCGTCAATCTCAACGTGCATCTTTCTCAAATCGACGGTGGTCTTGCTCAAATCGAAGATGCTGCCGCCAAGTTTCACGTCGAGCCCGAAGTTCTTCAGCGCAAGCCCGAACTCCGGCAGGCCCACATCGGTTTTGTCGATGGTGATGCCCATATTGCTGTAGGCAAGGTTGAGGTTGAGCGGGTCGACGGTGATGACGCTGTCCATCGTCACATTGAAATTGCTGAGCCTGAGCGTGGCGCTGGTGTTGTGCAGAGCCTTCTCAATAAACGCGTCGTCGACATCGCCGGTGAACACGCCTTTGGTGTTCACGCCCAAGTCAACCGCACCGCCGATGCTGCTGATGCCCAAATCCGCCGGAATGAACGGTTCAACCTCGGGAATGGCCACGTGGAATTTGGCGTTCACATTGTAGCGAGGCTTGTTCAGGTTCGTGGCTGTGAGCTTGATGGTTCCCGAGCTTTTGGCCGTTTCAAAATGCAGCTTGTTGAGCTTCACCTCAACCGACTCGTCGGTGTCGAGATTGCCGGTTGAAAGGTCAACATCGAGGCCGATGTTCTTCACTTTCGGATAGCCGGTCATCAGCACCAGGCCGTTGTCGAAGCCGAGGTTGGCCTCAACGTGCGGGTAGCGTGTTGTGTCGGTGACGTTTCCTTTCACATCGGCGCTGAAATGCAGCTTGCCTTCGAGCTGTTTCACGCCAAACTCGTCGAGCAGGCCGTCGGGCGCGAATTTGAGCACGTCGGCAAGGTCGATTTTGTCGCAAGCCAGATGCAGGTCGGCGTAGATTTCGTTGCTGAGCCGGGTCGTGCCGGTCACGCCGATTTTAATATCGTCGAGGCTGAGCGTCACATCGCGCATCAGCACGTCCTCGCCCTTGTAGTCGACATCGAGTTTCAGCTCGGCCATCTTGAGCTTGTAGGCGTTGGTTGAATCGTAATCGACATTCGTAATCTGTATGCTGCCAACCACTTGCGCCTGAATTAGACTGTCGGACAGGGCGCCCTTGGCCGTGATTTTCGGAATGTAGGCTTTGGCGCGTGCACCCAGTGTGCGGTCATTGTAGTAGCAGGTTATATCGCTGATTGTCAGCTTTTCAAGATTGATGTTTATGGATGTCCCGGTGGTGTCGATGCCCTCGTCGGCCAGCTCGTCCATCACAAGCGAGTCCTGAACGCCGCCCATCAGGAAATCGAAACAGGTGGCTCCGGTGCTGTCAACCAGGTATTTGAGCGTGGCGCCTTTGAACTCGACCTCGGTAATCTCGATGATGCCGTCTTTGAGGGGCTCGCTTTTGAGCGAAATGTAGATTTTATCGACCTTCACCAGCGAGTCGTTGCGCGTTGAATCGCTGAGCGACGAGCCCAGATAAACATCGTCCAGTTCGAGCGTGGTGTAGGGGAACGCGCGAATGAACGATAGTGAGGTCCGCCCGATGTTGACCGGCGCGTCGATGATGCTCTCCACCGACGGCAGTGCCAGCTTCACCACTTTGTCGTGAGCGAATTCGGCAATGAGCACCAATGCCACAACCAAAAGCAGGACAATGCCTATCAGCCACAAGAAAAACTTGAGCAGGAATTTCGGCAACGAGCGCTTCTTGCTCTTTTTAACTTTTTTGTTTTCAGTCGTTTCCGTAGTTGCGACGTCGGCAGATTGATTTTCGGCCTCAGTGGCGGCCTTCTTCTCGTCTTTCATTTCAAAATCGGTTTATTATGAGAAACAATGTACAAATATACAATCTGAATATCAAAATGCTGCGATTTGGTGGCCGCTTTTTTTAGGCAATCGCACAAACCAAAAAAGGGAAACCTCATCGGTCTCCCTTTTCGTTTTTATCTGTAATTAAGCTATTACATCATTCCGCCCATACCGCCGCCGGCCATTGGGTTGGCTGCGGGGGTTTCGGTTTTCTCCTCAACAAGCACGCACTCGGTTGTCAGGAACATTCCGGCAATCGACGCGGCGTTCTCCAGAGCAACACGGGCAACCTTTGTCGGGTCGATGACGCCGCCGGCAACCATCTTCTCGTACTTGTCGGTGCGGGCGTTGTAGCCGAAGTCAGCCTTGCCTTCCTTCACCTTGTTCACAACCACTGAACCCTCGCCGCCTGCGTTCTTCACAATCTGACGCAACGGCTCCTCAATGGCGCGCTTGATAATGTTGATACCCAGCGTTTGGTCCTCGTTCTCGCCTTTCAGTTTGTCGAGAGCGGCAATGCTGCGGATATAAGCCACACCGCCACCAGGAACAATACCTTCCTCAACGGCTGCGCGGGTTGCGCTCAAAGCGTCGTCAACGCGGTCTTTCTTCTCTTTCATCTCAACCTCCGAAGCGGCGCCCACGTAGAGAACAGCCACACCGCCTGCCAGTTTGGCCAGACGCTCGTGCAGTTTCTCGCGGTCGTAGTCAGAAGTTGTCTTCTCAATTTGTGCGCGTATTTGGTCAACACGTGCGGCAATCAGCTCTTTCGAGCCCAAGCCGTTCACAATTGTTGTGTTCTCCTTGTTGATAGTGACTTTGTCGCAGCGGCCGAGCATATCCATTGTGGCGTCCTCGAGCTTCATACCCTTCTCTTCCGAGATAACAATACCGCCAGTCAGAGTGGCGATGTCCTCGAGCATCTCCTTGCGGCGGTCGCCAAAGCCCGGAGCTTTTACGGCTGCAATCTTGAGCGATGCACGCAGGCGGTTCACAATCAACGTTGCCAAAGCCTCGCCGTCAACGTCTTCCGCAATAATCAGAAGCGGGCGACCGCTCTGTGCTGCAGGTTCAAGAATCGGAAGAAGTTCCTTCATCGAAGAAATCTTCTTGTCGTAAATCAAGATGAACGGACTCTCGAATTCGGCCTCCATCTTGTCGGTATTGGTCACAAAGTACGGTGAGATATAGCCGCGGTCGAACTGCATACCCTCAACCACATCAACGTGAGTCTCAGCGGTTTTCGACTCCTCGACGGTGATAACACCCTCTTTGCCTACTTTCTTCATTGCATCGGCAATCAGCTCACCGATTTCCTTATCGTTGTTGGCCGAAATGGTTGCCACCTGCTCCAGTTTCTCCGACTTAACGTCGATGTCCTGCGACATTGTTTTCAGGTTGGCGACAACAGCTGCAACGGCCTTGTCGATACCACGTTTCAAATCCATCGGGTTGGCGCCGGCTGTCACGTTCTTCAGACCGACATTGATGATTGACTGTGCCAGAACGGTTGCGGTTGTGGTGCCGTCGCCAGCCTTGTCGGCGGTTTTCGAAGCCACTTCTTTCACCATCTGCGCGCCCAGATTTGCGTAGGCGTCGCTCAACTCAATCTCTTTGGCAACGGTCACGCCGTCTTTTGTAACCTGCGGTGCGCCGAATTTCTTGTCGATAACCACGTTGCGACCTTTCGGGCCGAGTGTTACCTTCACTGCGTCAGCCAACTCGTCGACACCCTTCTTCAGAAGGTCGCGAGCCTCAATATTGAATTTTATCTCTTTAGCCATAATTGTTGATTTTTAATCGGTTAGAAAATGAAAATAATGTCTTTTGTGTTGATAAGCACATATTTGGTGCCATCGATTTCGACCTCGGTGCCCGAATATTTGCCGTACATCACATTGTCGCCAACCTTGACGTCGATTGGGGTTTCGTCTTTGAGCGGCGCGCCCAGCAGAACAATCTTGCCCTGTGTGGGTTTGTCTTTAGCGGTGTCGGGAATGTAGATACCGCCTGCTGTCTTGGTCTCAGCCTCTGCGGGCAACACCAGCGCTTTGCCAGGAATCACCCTACCTTTTAATTCTTTTGCCATTTTAAATGATATTTAAATTAGTAATGTTTTCAATTTTCGGCCACTAAAGCCGCTGCGCCATTTATCACAATCTGTGCCAAACGCCGTTGGTCGGTTTTTTGTGCCAAAATTGCCGATTTATGACACAATCGACTGACAGCAGCACCATTCATACCATTACCATAGGCATACGAATAGCCGACAGACAGCGATATTGC
Source organism: uncultured Bacteroidota bacterium (assembly GCA_946186925.1). Lineage (GTDB taxonomy): Bacteria > Bacteroidota > Bacteroidia > Bacteroidales > SZUA-534 > RUG13583. Next base: position 86,001 of record CAMHPA010000001.1, read on the forward strand.
AGTCTGAATTGTGTGTGCATGACAAGTTGACATCTTGCCAAATAGGCGAAAGATGATTTATATAGCCACAGCTCTTGACGCTATATTTTACAGCTCGCCGTTCAAGAACTGCGTGTAAATCTTGCTTTGTTTCTCAAACTCGAGCAGGAATCCGTCGTGGCCGTAAACCGACGCCAGAATGCGCAGCACGCTGCCCTTAATGCCTTTGTGGATAATCAGCTGGTCCTCAACGGGGAACAGAATGTCGGTGTCGATGCCGATGACAAGCGTGTGCGCCGTGATGCGCCCAAGAGCCGCCAGAAAGCCGTCGCGGCCGCGGCCCACGTTGTGCGAGTCGAGTGCCTTCGACAGAGTGTAGTACGAGTAGGCGTTGAAACGGTCGGCCAGCTTGTTGCCCTGGTGCACCTGGTAGGAGCTTACGCGGAAATGGTCCAGTTTGTCCAAATCGTTCGGGTCCTCGGCCTGCGTGCGGTTGAACGTCTCGCGGTTGCGGTAGCTGATGAGCGCCATTGCCCGCGCCGATTTCAGTCCCAGCTCGCCGCCGTTCGGATTGTCGTCGTAGAAGGTCTGGTCGGCCTCAATGGCCATACGCTGCGCCTCGTTGAACGCCGACACCCACGGAGTGTTCACGGCCGTGGTGGCCACAAAAAACGCGTTTTTGATGAGCGGCGGGTTGCTGATGGCCCACTCAATGGCCTGGTGTCCGCCAATGGAGCAGCCAAGGATTATCTCTATTGAATTGATGCCAAGATGTTTGCGCAGAATCTCGTGGCATTTCACCTGGTCGCGGACGGTGATGAGCGGAAAACTGCGGTAGTATGGCTTGCCCGTTTTGGGATTGATGCTGAGCGGCCCTGTGGTGCCGTAGCACGAGCCCAGAATGTTGGCGCAGACGATGAAGTATTTTGCCGGGTCGAAGAATTTGCCCTCGCCCACCATTCCCGGCCACCAGTCAATGGGGTCGGCGTTGGCGGTGTAGGCGTGGCACATCCACACCACGTTGCTCTGGTCGGCGTTCATTGTGCCGTAGGTCACGTATGCAATGTCGAGCTCTTCGAGGTGGGCGCCGCACTCAAGGTCGAGCCCCTCGCTGTGGTGGTAGTATTTAACGCTTTTGCCGCCGTCGTGCGACAGATATTTTTCTTGAACTATCATTTTCTTATCAGATTAAAATCGTTTGAAACAGTGTTAAAGCACAATCATTCACTATTGATGTGCGGGCACAAAGCAAATTTGTGTGTCAGTGGGGAAAATCAGATGCGCACCTGCTGGTGCATCGACGATTTTGTTGACGCCTCAAAGTAGAAATTGATACGGCTGTCGTTATTCTCTTTCATTTTCAATTTGTTATAATTCCCATCGGGACTATTCCGTCAGGGTTAGGTATTAGCACCTTTCCACTCAGGGAAGGTTGTTAGAACTTCATCGAGCCTAATCTCTCCGTTCTTCGATATAACATTGCGGGCCGAGCCCGTAATTGCGCGGCAAATGTAGGTTATTTTTGCAAATTAGCTACAGAAATATAACGTATTTGGCGGTTTCGGTTTTGTGGGCGGTTTCAATATTTTGGAAAATTTCCATCAAAGACAAAATCTCGCATTTTCTATTACATTGCGCCCCATTAGAAGTTGATATTAATAACTGAAATACAATTAAATGATTAGAGAAATGCAAGCTTGCGACTGGGAACGAGTCGCCGAAATATACACTCAGGGAATTGAGAGCGGAATTTCAACGTTCAACACAAAATGTCCCGACTATGCGAGTTGGGATGCCGGACATACCGCAAATTGTCGTTTTGTGTATGAAGAAGAAGGTGTGATTGAGGGCTGGATAGCCGTCAGTCCGACATCGGCGCGGTGTGTGTACAAGGGTTGTGTGGAGATGAGCGTTTATGTCGATGTTAGTCGCCAGCGGAAGGGAATCGGGGAGAAACTGGTACGTAAACTTATTGAGGAGGCGCCAAAAGCTGGTTATTGGAGCATCTATTCGGTCATAATATCGCTGAATACGGCCAGCATAGCTCTTCATAAGAAATGCGGTTTCCGCGAGATTGGTTACCGCGAGCGTGTTGCTATCGACAGGTTCGGACAGTGGCAGAACACTACGCTTATGGAACTTCGTTTCTGAAATTTTTTCAGTTTTTTCTGTAACGTTACACACTTTTTGCAGTCTATATGGTGACATTTTTTTCAAAACAGTAATGATACAAATAGAAAATCTGCATAAATCGTATTTCACCGGAGGCGAGCCGCTGCACGTATTGAAGGGCATAAACTTGAGCGTTGCCGAGGGCGAGCTGGTATCGATTATGGGCAGTTCGGGTAGCGGCAAATCGACGCTGCTCAACATTCTGGGCATTTTGGACAACTACGACGAGGGTACCTACCACCTTGGCGGCGAGCTGGTGCGCAATATGAGCGAGAAGCGCGCCGCAGCCTTCCGCAATCGAATGTTGGGGTTTGTCTTCCAGCAGTTTAACCTGATAGCTTTCAAAAATGCGCTCGAGAACGTGGCGCTTCCGCTTTATTATCAAGGTGTTAACCGCAAAAAGCGCAACCAGATTGCCTATGAGTATCTGGAGCGCGTGGGGCTGGCCACTCACGCCGAGCATATGCCCAACGAGCTTTCGGGCGGACAGAAGCAGCGCATTGCCATTGCGCGGGCGCTCATTGCCAACCCCAAGGTGATTCTGGCCGACGAACCCACAGGTGCGCTTGACACTCGCACATCGTACGAGGTGATGGACCTTCTGCAGGAGGTGAACCGCGAGGGCAAGACCATCATCATCGTAACCCACGAGCGTGACATTGCCGATATGACCAACCGCACTGTCTTTCTGAAAGACGGCGTTATTGAGTCGGATACTAAAAACCAGATAAAAATCGCCCGCGAATGTTTGATATAGACAAATGGCAGGAGATTTTCTCGACGATGCGCAAAAACAAGCTGCGCACCGTACTCACCGCTTTCAGCGTGGCTTGGGGAATCTTTATTTTGATTGTTCTGCTGGGTTCGGGCAACGGCTTGAAAAACGCCGTGATGACGAATTTTGAGAGAGACGCCACCAACTATATGAGCATTGATGGCGGACGCACCAGTATGGAATACAATGGTTTGAAAAAGAACCGCCGGATTCAGTTCGACAACCGCGATATCGACCTTCTTGAAAATGTTGACGGCCTTGCCACCATATCGCCCATAATATCGATGTGGAGCTCAAGTGTGAGCAACGGCGCCAACTACGGCAGTTTCTCGACACGCGGCGTTTATCCGTCAATCGAGGTGAGCGAGAATCTGAAAATAACGTCGGGCCGGTTCATAAACGATACCGACGTGCGTCTGAAGCGCAAGGTAGCAGCCATTGGCACCGATGTGGTGAAAACCGTCTTTCCCGACAGCGACCCGCTTGGGCAGTACATAAAAATCAACAACTCTATGTTCCTTGTGGTGGGCGTTTACAGCGACTACCAGTGGGACAACCGCAACGTGTATATCCCGTTCAGCACGGCGCGTATGCTGCGTGGCGGCCGCAACGAGTTTTCGTGGGTCCAAATGACTTCGAAACCAGGCAACACTGTCGAGCAGAATCAAGAGCTTGTTAATCAGATACGTAAAAAAATGGCAGCTCTGCACCAGTTCAATCCCGACGACCGTTCGGCGGTTTACATCTACGACGGCCTTGAGGATTATCAAGATACGCAGAAACTATTTAACGGAATCAGCATATTCATTTGGATGATAGGCATCGGCACTCTGATTTCGGGCATTGTGGGCGTGAGCAACATTATGATGATTGTGGTTAAGGAGCGCACCCGCGAGATTGGCATCCGCAAGGCGCTTGGAGCACGGCCCAGTTCGGTGGTGAGCTTGGTTATCTCGGAGGCCATAACTATCACAACCATAGCTGGTTACTTTGGGATGGTGTTTGGTGTGTTTGTTATGGAAGTTGTGGACTACATCAACGACCAAATTGTCGCCGACAAGCTTGCAGCCGCCAACGAGGCGGGCAATGCGGTAACGTTTCTGAACCCAAACGCCGACATTGGCATCGCCATCGGAGCAACGGTTCTGCTCGTTATATGCGGCACCATTGCCGGACTCATCCCTTCCCTGAAAGCGGCAAGGATTAAGCCGATTGAGGCGTTGAGATACGAATGATTTAAGACAACAGACTATAGACAACGGACAACAGATGTTGAAAGCAAAAGATAAAATGAAGACACCGATTATCCCGATTCACCAGTTCACCGATTCACCAAAAATCGGTCATCGACTGTAGTCTGAAGTCAGTTGTCTGAGGTCAAAAAAAATAAGAAAAATGTTCGACAGAGAATTATATAAGGAGATTTGGCAGGCAATCAGCAAGAACCGGACACGTTCGATTCTGACGGCGTTTGGTGTGTTTTGGGGATTGTTTATGCTGATAACGCTGGCCGGAGCAGGCAACGGCTTGCGGAATGGTGTTTTGGCGCAGTACAGCAATGTGGCCAAAAACACCACATTGTTGTGGACAAATAATACCACAATTCCCTACGGCGGATTCAGACGCAACCACTGGTGGAACTTCAAAAACAGCGACGTTGTGGCACTCAACAAGCAATACCCCGAACTTTACATTGTGCCGCGTATCACAAGGTGGAGCGGTGGCGGTGCATCCTACAACCTGCGCACATCGGAGTGTTCGGTAGTGGGTGAGTATCCAATCACCACCAAAGTTGAGTATATAAAGTTAGAATGTGGCCGCTATATCAACGAAATGGATATTCTGCAGCGGCGTAAAGTTTGCGTGATTGGACCGCGTGTGCGTGAAGAGTTGTTCCCCAACGGCGAGGACCCGTTAGGCAAAAACATCAGTTTGTCTGGTGTCTATTACAAAGTGGTAGGGGCATACAGTGGTAAGGGTGTAGGCATTGGGTTCAATTACGAAACGGCCGTCCGTCTCCCTTTCAGCACAATGCAGCAAACTTACAATTTGGGCGACAACGTGGGTATGCTTATTATTGGTGCCCCGGCCGACCACGACATCGGCGACGTTGAGGCGGAGGTTATGCGTTTCATCCGCAGCCGCCACAAAGACGTTTCGCCCGACGATAACGAGGCATTAAGCCACGAGAACCTAAACAAAACTTTCAAGCAGATAACTAACCTTTTCCTTGGCGTCGATTTGCTCATCTGGCTTGTAGGCCTGGGCACACTGTTGGCTGGCGTCATCGGCATCAGCAACATTATGTTGGTGATTGTGAAGGAACGCACGCAGGAGATTGGTATCAAACGCGCTCTGGGGGCCACGCCCGCCAACATCATCCGTCAGATAATAACCGAGTCGGTGCTGCTGACAGTGGTGGCTGGATACCTTGGATTGGTGCTGGGCGTGCTAATCAACGAGGGATTGGGTGTGATTCTCGTATCGAGCGGCAACAGCATCTTTATGAATCCCGGCATCAACTTGAGCGTGGGGCTCGTCTGCCTTACCATATTGGTTGTGTGCGGCGCCCTGGCTGGCCTTCTGCCCGCAATGCGCGCCGTCAAAATCAAACCGATTGACGCGATTAGGGAGGAGTAAATTGGGAAACGGATAATTAATTAATAATGAACAATTAACAATTAAATATAAGAGTATGAAAAAGTTTTTTAAGATTCTGACACTGATTTTTGTGATTGTGCTGTTTGTGGGCACAATAGTGTTCCTGGCCAATAAAACCAAGAAGGAGCCGGAGGTTTACAACATCGAGAAACCGCAGAAAACCAACATTGTGAACCAGACAATGGCCACCGGCTCGATTGTGCCGCGCAAGGAGATTCCCATCAAGCCGCAGGTGTCGGGCATTGTGCAAGAGATTTATTTCGAGGCCGGCTCAATGGTGAAGGAAGGCCAAGTGATTGCAAAAGTGAAGATTATCCCTGACGTGCAGTCGCTCAACTCGGCCGAGTCGCAGGTGAAAATGCAGAAACTGAATCTCGACAACGAGACTATCAACTTCAACCGTCAGAAACAACTTTATGAGAAGCACGTGATTTCGGACCAAGACTATCAGAAGGCTGAACTGTCATACAATCAGGCACTTGAAAACTACAACAACGCGCAGAGCAACCTTGAAATCATTAAAGACGGTGTGAGCAAAAAGGCGCAGAACACCACCAACACGCTCATCCGCTCAACCATCAACGGAATGATTATCGACGTGCCAATCAAAGAGGGTAACAGCGTCACGCAGTCGAACACCTTCAACGACGGCACCACCATTGCCGTGGTGGCCGATATGGGCGATATGATTTTCGAGGGCAAGATTGACGAGACAGAGGTTGGCAAAATCCACGAGGGAATGCATTTGGACCTGACCATCGGCGCCATCATCGACACGCACTACGACGCCGTGCTTGAGTACATCTCGCCAAAGGGCGTTGAGCAGAACGGCGCCGTGCAGTTCGACATCAAAGCCAAGGTGCAGCTGCAAGAGGGCAAGTTTATCCGCGCGGGCTACAGCGCCAACGCCAACATCATTCTCGACCGTCGCGACAGCGTAATGGCCATATCTGAAGGTCTGCTTTTCTTCGAGAACGACAGCTCGTTTGTGAACGTGATGGTGAGCGACTCAACCGAAATGCCGCAACGCTTCGAGCGCCGGTTTGTTGAGATTGGCTCGTCGGACGGCATCAATATCGAAATAAAGAGCGGACTCGACTGGAACGACCAAATCAAAGGGAACTTGAAGATTAATTAGGAATTAACAATTAACAATGAATAAGGCATATAGGTGTAAACAGAATGGTTTTAGGTGTTGCTAGGGAAGCGATTCATCGCGTCAGTTCATCGGATAGAATCGGGTGAAATCGGTTAGAGAAAAATCCTTAAAATCAGTTAAATCTGTGTCATCTGCGTTCAATTAATCAGAAATTAAAAATCGAAAATCAACAATGAAAAAGTCAGCAATATTGGCATTTGCCGCGATAATGGGGGCCGCAACGGCCGGAGCGCAGGAGCCGTGGACGCTGGAGCGCTGCATCAGTTACGCCATCGACAACAACATAACCATCAAGCAGCAGCAGTTGAGCGTCGAGCAGCAGAAAAACTCGCACGAACAGACGCGCCTGAGCGTGCTGCCAAGCGTGAATGCGGGGTTGAGCCAGTCGTTCTCGTTCGGTCAATCAACGGGTGCAGACAATATAAATGTTCATAACAACGCTTCAGGAACATCAGCTAACATCTCGGCCCATATGACGCTGTTCAACGGACTGTCGAAATACAACCAGATAAAAGTGAGTAAACTCAACTACGAAGCGGCTTTGCAGAATCTGGAGCAAGCCAAGAACAATATATCGCTGAACATCACATCGGCCTATCTCGACGTTCTGCTGAACAAGGAGTTGCTGGAGACATCGCGCGAGCAACTTGAACTGACGCGCGCGCAGATTGAGACCAACCGCCAGCAGGTGGAGTCCGGAACGCTGGCCGCTGGCAAACTGCTTGAGACCGAGTCGCAAGCGGCGCAGGAGGAACTCGACGTGACCAACCGCGAGAACTCTTTGCTGATTTCGAAAATCACTCTTCAGCAACTGCTGGAACTGCCTGTTAACGAGAAATTTGACATAGTTGTACCTGACATTGATTTCGACCAGGTGGCTGCCACGCTGCTGTCGGTTGACACGGTTTATGAGCACGCTGTTGAGGAGCGGCCCGAGATTAAGAGCCGTGAGTTGGCCGTTGAGAGCGCCGACCGTCAGATTGCCGTGGCAAAGGCGCAGCAGTACCCGACGTTAAGCGCAAGTGCCAGCTACAACAACAGTTACCAAATAATGTTAGGGAAGGATAATCCTTCCTTTAAAGACCAAATTGACGTTCACGGCAGCAAAAACATCGGATTGTCGCTGAACATACCCATTTTCAACGGCTGGCAGGCTCGCACAAGCGTGAAAAACAGCAAGTTGCAATACCAAAACTCACAACTCGAACTGCAGCAGGCCAAAAACACACTTTTGAAAGAGATTCAGCAGGTGTATGTGAACGCGCAGGCCGCCCTGAAGCGCTACGAGTCGAGCCAGAAAGCCGTGAGCAGCGCCGACGAGTCGTTCCGCTATGTGAAAGAGAAATTCGACCTTGGCATTGTGACGCCGCTCGAGTTCAATGAAGCCAAAAACCGCCTTGCGCAGGCGCAGTCAACCTTCATCCAGGCCAAATACGAGTATCTGTTCCGAATGAAGATTCTGGATTTCTACTATGGTAGAGAGTTGAAGATTTAATAGTTAACCAGTGTAAACTAATTGCAAAATAACAAATACAAATTGATTATAACCATTGTTCTAAAATCATAACACGTACATATTTACCAAGTTACGCAGGACTAACAAGTGTAATTCAAGGAAAAACGTTATTAGCAAACAGCCATTTGACTATTTGTAGATACTATCTTTTGCAAAAAAATCTATGCAGATTTTTTAAAAACCGCGTATTATGATTCCCAAAAGTTATACTTTTGTCTATTAAAATTCAAGTTGTATCTATAATTGAGCGTATTATGAAATCAATTAAATCATTAGCGTTTTTAATCATGGGTTTCGCTATAATTGCGGCTTGCAGTAATAGCGGAAACAAAACAAATAAAGCAGCAGCAGAAATAGATGATATATCTGTTGCACAGATAATTGAGGACTTAGAAAATGTTCCAACTCCAACCACAGTTGATTTGATGGAGATGATAAACAAACTCGGTCTGCCTTATATGTATGATGTCACAAATAGTTTGGCTAACCAAGAAAACTACTTGAGCACCAAACAAAAAGCGTTGAACCTGGGTGTTTATGCCGCCGATTTGAGTTACGATGTTGCCTATCATAAAAAAGCCGAAACCGAGGAGTACCTGCGATGCATTTTGACTATGGCAAGTGACTTGAACATCAGTATTGATGCGGACAAAATATCAAGCAAATTCGAAAACAGCATCGACAATGTTGACGGATTGATTGACGTTGTGAAAGATGTATTTAAGGAATCACAATACATTCTAAATCAAACAAGCCAGACAGAGACGGCGCTGCTTTTCCTTATTGGCAGTTGGGTTGAGAGCGCTTACATCTGCACTTCGGTGTCGGAGTTGGAAGCCAGCAATGACGATTTTCTTAAAGGTTCGTTGAATCATTTCGAATATGCGTCAACCATTCTCAAGTATATTGAAAGCAGGAAAAGCAATCCGGATTTTATCGATTTCTACAACGATTTGACTGAGCTCATGAAACAGGTGGAAGAGTATAAAGCCGATATGAGCAACTCTGAAAAATTTGATGGTGTGGCAAGCATTGTCAAAAAAATGCGTAACAGCATTGTTTGATTGAGGATACAACCTAATACATAATGAAAACGGCACTTGTGCCGTTTTTTTTGTGGGTGACCAACACAAAAAACTGACAGCATTTTGCTAAATAATGTAATTTTGTCAGTCTTAACGAAATCATCATGGACTTACAGCAAGTCAAACAGCGGTTCGGGATTATTGGCAACACTGAGGGGTTGAACCGCGCCATTGAGCGCGCCATCCAGGTGGCGCCCACCGATTTGGCCGTGCTGGTAACCGGCGAGAGCGGCACCGGCAAGGAGACATTCCCGAAGATTATTCATCAATACAGTTCGCGCAAGCACGGCGAGTATATTGCCGTCAACTGCGGAGCAATACCCGAAGGCACCATCGATTCGGAGCTGTTCGGACACGAGAAGGGCGCTTTCACCGGCGCTCACGAGGCTCGCAAAGGCTACTTTGAGGTGGCCGACAACGGAACCATCTTCCTCGACGAGGTGGCCGAGATGCCGCTTTCAACGCAGGCGCGTCTGCTGCGTGTTTTGGAGAGCGGAGAGTTTATCCGCGTTGGCTCTTCAAAAGTGCAGAAAACCAACGTGCGCGTGGTGGCCGCAACCAATGTGAATGTGCTGCAAGCCGTTGAGATGGGCAAGTTCCGCGAGGATCTCTACTACCGGCTCAACACCGTGCCAATCAAGGTTCCGCCTTTGCGTGAGCGCGTTGAAGACATTCACCTGCTTTTCCGCAAGTTCACAGCTGATTTTGCCGACAAGTTCAAAATGCCGCCGCTGACACTCACCCCCGACGCCCGCGCAATGCTGGAGCGCTTCCGCTGGCCGGGCAACGTGCGCCAGCTGAAGAACATCACCGAGCAGCTGTCGATTCTGGAGGAGAACCGCACCATTACCGCCGAAACGTTGCGTCGCTATCTGCCAGAAAACGAGGGAGCCCATCTGCCGGCAGTTGTCGGTCACGCCGATGAGCAGTCGTTTGCGTCGGAACGCGAGATACTATATAAAGTATTGTTCGATATGAAAAATGACATGAACGACCTCAAGCGGCTTGTTCACGACCTGATGGAGCAGCGTGGTGACGATGCCCAGCTTACCAAAGACCATGCCCGCATCATTCAAAGCATTTATTCAGATGAGAAGACTGGCTACGACGATGCCGAGGACGCGCCAATGATTATAACACACCACGCGAACGCGCAAAGTCATCATATTCAAGACACAGAGGAGTTTGTAGAGGAGTCGCTCTCGCTTGAGGACAAAGAGGTGGAGATGATTCGTAAGGCGCTTCAACGGCATAATGGCAAACGCAAGTATGCCGCTGAGGATTTGGGCATATCGGAGCGCACCCTATATCGGAAAATCAAAGAGCATAATCTTGAATAATAATTAGGATTTAGAAATTAGGATTTAATAAGTTACAAGTGGCAAGGTACAAGTTTGGTCTTAGATCTTTTGTCTGTAGTTAAAGAAACTAAACCTTCTCAACAGCGAAGCGCTCAACTCTAAACACTAAACTTTTACCGATTAAACAATCGAAAAATGCGAAACCTGCTGATTTTTATATCAATAATTATTATGGCGACGGGATGCACCATTAAGTACTCGTTCACGGGCGCGTCAATTCCGCCCGATGCTAAAACAGTGTTTGTTGGCGATTTCAAGAATGTGGCGCTATTGGTGAACCCCGCGCTTGCCAACGATTTGACAGAGGCGTTGAAAGACAAATTTGTCGGGCAGACATCGCTCAAGTTAGGCGATGAAAACGCTGACCTCTATTTTGAAGGTTCGATAACCGCCTATGGCACACAGCCGGTGGCCATTAAAAGCGGTGATGTCGCATCACAGAACCGTTTGACAATCACCATAAAAGTTAAGTTCGTGAACCGAATGGACAAAAACGCAAACTTCGACACCTCGTTTTCGCGCTATGAGGATTACGATAGCCAGTACAATCTGAACGATGTTGAGGCTGAGCTTGTGAAATCAATTGTCGAAAGCCTTGTCGATGATGTGTTTACAAAAGCGGTAGTGAATTGGTAGTCAATACGCAAGCAAGAAAAAATGGACAAGAGCAGGCTGATGATTCTGATGCGGAATCCCGAACTGATGGGTGACCGCGATTTGCCCGAGGTGAAAGAGTTGGTTGAGGAATACCCATTCTTTCAGTCGGCAAGAATGCTCTATGTCAAGAATTTGCGGAATCAGGGCTACTCGAATTATGGCAAGGTGCTGCGCGAGACAGCTGTTTTTGTGAACAATCGCACCAAGCTGTTCTTTCTGCTCGACGAGCGCGTCATAATCAAGCATGATGCTGATCCATCGCAAATAGCAGTGGAAGAGGAAATTTTTGATTTTGCAAAACTGGCCCGGATGACGGATTTTACAGTGTCGCAACCATCAAAAAAGACGCCCAAACTTGTGGCGGATTATTTTGGCGATCTGAGTAATAAAATCGATATGGATGATTTCCGCCAGGCATTTGGCAAGAAAAACAAGACGGCTGTCGAGCCACAATCTAATAGAGGAGACCACACTTTGCATGAATTCAAGAGAATGCGGCTATCACCTGGCGAGCCGCCGGTGGATGGTATCGATTTGTCGGAGAAAAGTTCGGTTGTCGATTCCGGCCTTATGGAAACGCTTGCCGACACATTCTTCAAAACAGGAAACTACAAACAGGCTTTGAGCATGTATGAAAAATTGTGCTTGACAATTCCAGAAAAAAACTCTTACTTTGCGGCTCAAATTGAGAAAATAAAGGAAATTATTAACAATAAATAACTTAAGGAAATGTTTACAATTATCACAGTGCTTGTTTTCTTTGTGTGCATCTTAATGATACTCATTGTTTTGGTTCAAAATTCGAAAGGTGGCGGTCTGGCCGCTAATTTCAGTAGCGCCAATCAGGTGATGGGTGTCCGCAAGACCACCGATTTTCTTGAAAAAGGAACTTGGACCTTGGCAGGCGCCTTGCTGGTTCTTTGCATTCTGGCATCGGCTTTCATTCCTCGTGGTGAAGTCGAAGTTGAGGGAAGCATGCTTCAAGAGAAAATTGAGGAGACTGCCGAGCCGTTTATGCAGCAAGGCAATTTCCCCGCAGCTGCTTCAGCCACAGAAGAGGCCGCTGAATAATATCGAGGCACACAAACAATATAATGCCATCCTGCAGGATGGCATTTTTTGTATGCGGAGATTTTAATTACGGATGGCGCAACCTTATTTAACCCTTTTCCCCTTCAAGTAGGTCCGTTCGACAACAACCTGAGGAAGATCCGGCTGGTACATGGTTGTGATGCTTTTTCCAACAACCACGAAATCAGCCCATTTCCCCACTTCTATGCTGCCTTTTTGTTGTTCGTCGAATTGAGCGTAGGCGCTCCAGATTGTGAGTGATTTCAACGCCTGTGTAGGTGTCATTTTCTGATTTTGTTTGTTGTGGATGCGGCGTTTTTCCTGACTCATGGCGTCATACATAATCTCAGTTGGGTTGAGGCTGCCATAGGGGGCGTTACTACCGCTCACAATGCCTTGATTCTGCCCCAGCAGTTGTTTCCAGGCAAAAACCTCCTTTTTGTGCTTGCGGTCCATATTTTCTGAAACAAACAGCTTATTATACTGGTAATTAACAGGCTGTATTGATGGAATAATATTGTAGTGATTGAAATATTTCAAGTCTTTGTGCGCAATCATGTGAAGGTTTTCGATGCGCCAGCGCAGTTGGTTTTTGTTAGGTAATATGTTGGCATATGTTTTCAAAGCCAGTCTGACGGCTGAATCGCCAACGCAGCCTACGCACATTTGGAAGCCGTGATCGTAGGCGAACTGACAAAGGCGCATGAGACTGTCCGGACTGATGCGCAGTTTGCCGTTCGATTTGCCATCGGCAATGGGTTGTAGTGTTACGGCACGGTACTGCGACATGCGGCCGTCGAGGTCAATGCCGACCGCCATCATTTTCTGTTTACCAGTATTGACGGGAGTTTTACTGATATAATTGTCAATATTTTCTTTCGACGGTTCAAGAATCAAATAAACCGGTATTTGCAAATACCCGATTTCACGCAAACTGTCAATCAGTCTGACATTTTGATAGGTACATCCGAAGTCGGTGGTTGATGTTACTCCGGCATTAAAATATTGACGTTCAGCCTGTTTGAGCAAAACAGACAGATCACTGTCTGCCGGCCGCGGAATCTGCCGGGCCGCTTGTTGTGCCTGTTGGCTGTCGAGGTAGCCGTTGCCGGCAATTGATTTCAGACCAACGGCATCAAGTAATGCATTGTTGGCCAAGGCCCATTTATAATCTTTTGTCCAGATGAAGACAGGTGTATCTTCAAAAAATTTGTTTAGTAGGGTGTTGTCGGTTATTATGCAGTCGTCAGGAGAGTTGTAAATAAGGTTTTGAGCAATTATCCATTCTCCCGGATGTTTTTTCTTGTAGTCAGACAATTTATTAATCACGGCGTTAAGACTCTCGGCATCAGACAGATCGGCCTGCGACAAGGATAATGCGAACTCTACAAAATGCGCGTGTCCATCAATGAATCCCGGATAGACGAATTTGCCGCGCAAATCCAAAATGCTATCTGACATAAAGCGGGCACTGATGTTGGCATCGCTGCCGACAGCCACAAACTTGCCGTCACGGATGGCGGCACTTTGCATTACGGCAAAACTGTTGTTGACGGTATATATTTTGGCATTCTTAATTATCAGGTCTGCCACTTCCTTATGCTGGCACCCGCCCATCAGCATAGACAATCCTAATAGTGCCACTAATCTATTTTTCCTCAATCTCATCATCAAAATATTTTAACCGTCTGCCGGTGCTTAAATATACAAAAATCGTTGTAATAAACTGCAAAAACAACACCATAGCCGCCGGTTTAATCTTCAACCGCGGGATTGCGATTGTGAGAATGCGGTTGTTTTTGCAACAAGTCATTCATAATTAACAATTTGCAACATAATCAAATGGCTGAAAAAGTTTTTTCGTCAGTGGTCGGGTGTTTTTATCAAATTCAATTTAAATTTGTGAATCACAAAAAACTCTTTTCAATGACACCGTTAGTAATCAACAGCACTGAGGATACGCCAGAGGTAATCTTCGACCCAACGACTGGAAAATTTACAATCACAGGCACATCTATTCCAGAGAACGCCCGAAAATTTTATGACCAGATAATTGCATGGAACGACGAGTATTTGAAAACCCCTAATGCAAATACCAGTGTCAGCTTTAAACTCAAATATTTCAATACGGCATCAACAAAATATCTATTTGATATGATGGTACAGCTAAAAGCGCTTGTCAACAGCAAAAACACGTTGGTTTTCAATTGGTATTTTGCAGAAGACGATGAGGATATGTATGAGGCTGGACAGGGTTTTTCAAAGATGCTACGCTACCCGTTCAACTATGTAAAGTATTGATGTCGCGCAAAGGGGATAAGTTTTGTGTTATTAATAGTTATCCTCCAACATCACTTTTTTCGTTGTTTTTCCTGTTTTTAGGATATACACGCCAGTGTGTTTCATTTGAACAATAAGATGGTTGGTGGCGGCATGTCGGCTAACCATACGTCCCATGGTATCGTAAATGTATATCTCTGATGTGGCGTTTTCAATAATAATGGAGTTTCTTACGACATAGACAGCTGGTTCACAAAGTGTTTCTTCAGCAATGCTAGTGGTGTCGTCCGGTGGGGTTAGAGTGTCGGCCACAACGTAAACGCTGAATATATTAATGGTGTTCCCATATTCAACAGTGACCATTTTCAGACCACTTGTTTCGCTGTCAAAGCCGCTAACCATGCTGTCTTGCATGGCAATAGTTGATGTGGAGTCGTTGCTGAACAATACAGATAGAGATCCTCCGCTCACATCAAGTGAATCTCCAATTTTATATTCCAGTTTTAGTGGCAAAGTTTCAACAGACACCTTAGTAATAACAATTGGTTCAAATGGAAGGGTGTCAATAGTTTCAACTGATTTTCGAACAACATCAATAGTGAATGCGCTTGTGAACGAGCCTGCTTTTATTGTAAGCAGCAGGCGTCCTTCTTTTTGATTGCTGAACCCGCGCACCATATCGGCGCTGATGGGCAGTGTGTCAATGGAGCCATCAGTGTAGGTTGCAGCCAAAAGGCCTCCGCTGAGGTCGAGAGTATCGCCAATACAATATGTGCGTTTTTGTGGCAGCGACACGATATTGAAATTCAGAATTGCAGGCTCTTGTGGTGGCATCAAGCTGTTGAGTACCATAATGTTGAAACTTGTTTCGAGCGTTCCGGCTATCACTTTCAGCAACTTGATTCCGGCAGTGGTGCTGCTGAAATTGCGCACCATTGCACTGGTGATGGGCCAGACGGCCGCAGAATCGTTGCAGAAACGAACATTGAGCGTGCCGCCGCCGGTGTCAAGCGTGTCACCGACAAAATAGCAGAGTTTCCGCGGCAGCGTGGCAATGCTCACATCCACCGGATTGTTGTTTACTTCGAGACTAAACCTTGCAGTAACGGTCTGACTCACAGACTCAAACACCACATTCGCACCAAAAAAGCCCGGCTCAAGTTTGTCGCTGTTGAAAATCACGGTTATCGTATCGGTCTGGTCAACAGCCATATTGCCGCCCAAACGGCTGAACGACAGCCAGTCGGCACTATCGGTAACAATGAGCGAGTAGGCATTGACTGTGCCGCCAATGTTGCTGACTGTGAACGTACGCCGCGTCTGCGAGCCGGTGGGCAATGCGGTGGCCATTGAGTCAACGCTTACAAGCAAATTCGGAGAGACGCCATAGAGTTGCACATCGAGCCACGTCGGCTGGCCGTCAACCACAGTGGCGGTGACGGTTTGCGGCAGATAGCCATCGGCCTCAAATGTGAGGTTGTAGGTTCCGGCTTTCAGATAACGATGGTAGTCGCCGGCGCGGGCGTCGGTCTCAACCCACGAGTTGTCCTTGTCGTGCCCCTCAATCGTGACGCGGGCCGCAAGCGGTGTTCCGGCGGCGTTTGTCACCGTTCCGCGCACGCCGTTCAGACTCTCGGCGTAGAAGTTCAAGAGCGCGTTTTTATTGTACTTCCAAATATTGGCGATTGTTGTGGTGGATGTGGGCTCCTTTGTGCCGCAAACCTCGATGGTTACCTCGCGGCAGTGCATAAAGTAGTTAGCCCAATCCTGCTGTCCGCCCGAAATTGAGTACCACGCATAGCCGTTAGTCAGGCCGTTGGCCGAATTTGAGCAACCGTCGTCAAAATAGCCGTTGGGGCTGTAATGTTGAGCTGTGTCGCGATAAGCCGCGCCAACCAGCCGCCACCATTCATTGTCGGCAGTTGTGCGTTCCCATGTATCCCACGGATAGTTGAAACACTCGTTGCCGGCGTGCAGGTTTGTCGATAGTGAAAAGTGGTGTCTGGCAAAGAAATCCATCATTGCCATTGTTTCGGGCTGCAGGGTGTTGCCGCCGCCGCTCACCCGCGGGAAATTGCGGTTCAGGTCGTAACCGTTTCCGTTCGAGCGGGTCGATTCGCTAATTGAGATGTTGCCGCCCTTGTACATTCCGTCAGGATTCATAATCGGAATCACCCAAAATTCGATGCTGTCCAGCAGACGGTTGATGCGGCTGTCGGTGCCGTAATTGCTGAGCAGATGATTGCAGAAGTTGAGTGCAGTGGTGGCGCAGATGCCCTCGTCGCCGTGTATGGTCGATGTGAGGAGCACCTCGGGTTTGTCAGTGTTATTGAGTTCGACGTCATTCGAAATCTTCAGCGCAAGAATCTGCCGCCCCGAGGACAGTGTGGCAACAACTTCGAGCCGGCAGAGCCGAGGGTAGTCGTGCACAAAATTCCGCATCAGCGAGTCGTAAACCTGATATGTCGGGTAACGGTCGATGTTCCGCATCTGCGCCACTGTTGCGGCCATTGGCGCTGAGGCTTTCGTTGCGCTTTTGTCTGGCAGAAGGCTGTAGCCGATGCCCGTCCGGCGGAACCAATCCATCTCATCTGCATTGGCGTACGCCCACACGCGGCTGCCATCTACGCGGTCAATCGAAATCATCTGCGACAGGCTGTCGAGCTGTGCGCGGCTGGTGAACTCAAACGTGAACCGGTATTCGGCAGGCTGCGCAACGGCGCCGTCGAATGATGCTATTAGCAGAATGATTGTCAATATTTTGCGTAACCAAAGCATTAGTTTGTCTCTAACCGATTCAACCCGATAAACATTTTCCGCAGACGCGGCTGATTTAAATCTTTTTCATCTCCTTGCCGACAAAATCCCAGCCCTCGGGCGAGATTTGCGCGCCCAGGCTTTCAATCACCTTGCCCGAGAGCAGAGCGCCCAGCTGTCCGCAGCGGTCGAGACTGTAGCCCGACGCCAAGCCGAACATAAATCCGGCAGCGTAGAAGTCGCCGGCGCCCGTGGTGTCGATGCAGTTGGCATCAATGATTCCCGTGCGGAAAACCTTGTCGCCCTGACGGATAATCGAGCCGCGCTTGCCCACTTTCACCACGGCAATGTCGCACAATGCGGCAAGCTCTTCGGCGGCAGCCTCGGCCTCTTTGCCGGTGAACGCCTTGGCCTCCTCCTCGTTGGCAAAAATTATATCGACATATTCTTTCGATATACGGCGCAGAAAATCAAGGTTTTCGGACACCACGTTGTAGCTTGCAAGGTCGATGGCAACTTTCATATTCAGCGAGCGGGCGGTTTTCACGGCACTTTCAATAAGCTCGTGATTCTGAACCAGATAACCTTCAATATAAAAATAGTCGTACTGGGCAAAAACCTTCGGGTCGATTTCGGAAGCCGACAGCTCAACTGCCGCGCCCAGATGTGTTGCAAAGGTGCGCTCGGCATTGGGCGAGACCAGCGCAATGGCGTGGCCCGTAGCCGACTGGCTGTCGAGCACGTGCGGCTCAACGCCCGCTGTGGCAAGGTCCTGACGGAAAAGCGTGCCCAGCTTGTCGCGACTGGTTTTGCCAATGAAACCGCAAGGCGCGCCAAGGTGCGCCAGAGCCTTGATGGTGTTGGCCGCCGAGCCTCCGGCCGAAATCTTCGGGTTGTAGCACTCAATACGCTTGTTGATTCTATCGCACAAATCGCTATCAACCAGCTGCATACTGCCTTTTGGCAGATTAAATTCGGCCAGCACGCCGTCGTCGGGCAGAGTGGTCATAATATCGACAAGGGCATTGCCCATTCCTAAAATCTTTTTCATCCGTTTCTGTTTGTTATTTCGAGCCGCTAATTTACAAAGAGATTTGGCTCTCGCGCCGCTCTTGTTATCAAGTTTTTGAGTGTTTTTGCCAATTTTATGTGTGGTGGATTATAATTTGGGAACACAAAAAAGTGAGAATTGTCAAAGAAAAAGCATCGGTAATAAACTTTATATTGGTTTTTGATCCAAAAAAGTATTTTTGCGGCAAATATTTGGGAAGAATGTCGATTTTCAATAAAAAATACACACCGCGTTGGATAGTATTAATGATTGATGTTTTCATCAGTGTAGCATCAATCGTAATGGCATATATGCTGCGGTTCAATTTTGAGATTCCCGAAAACGAAAAAGTTGGAGAGCTTACACTTGTTATTGAACTTATGGTTGGCGTCAGACTCGTAAGTTTCTTGATTGCAGGCACATATGCAGGAATTGTGAGGTACACAGGGTTGAGCGACGCCAAGCGTATTTTCTTAACCATAACAAGCGGAAGCCTTTTGGTTGTGATACTCAATATTGTATGTTATTATTCGGGGATTACGCCGGCTTTCATTGTGCCGATGTCGATACTCATAATCGAATATTTCACCACAATGTTCTTTATGATTGCATTGCGGTTTCTCGCCAAATCGATATTCTTTGAATTCAAGACCACAGCAAAGGCGAAAAATGTGATTGTGTACGGCACCGACCGTAACGCTCAGGCCGCCAAACATGCCATTGAGGAGGACCGCGACTCTAATTTCAAGGTGGTGGCTTTCGTTGATGACATCGACAAAAAATCGAACAAGAAAATTGATGACTTGCCCATCTATTCAATCGACAATATTGCGGAACTCATAGGAGAACACGATGTTCATCATCTGCTTTTGGCAAAACCGTTCCAGTCAATTGAGAAGAAGCAGGAGATTATAGAACTTGGTTTGAACAGCGGTCTCACAATGTTCAACGTGCCAAAAGTTGAACGCTGGATTAACGGTGAGTTGAGTTCGAAGCAGATAAAAAACATCAGGATTGAGGACTTGCTTGAGCGCAACCCTATTCAGCTTGATTTCAACAGGATACAGGAGCAAGTAAAAGGCAAGACAATGTTGGTTACCGGTGCTGCTGGTTCTATCGGAAGCGAGATTGTGCGCCAGCTCATCAGATTTGAACCGCACAACATTGTGCTTTTCGACCAGGCCGAAACACCGATGTACGACATCGAAATGGAGTTGCGCGACTCGCAATCGGCAAGTAACATTACAATTGTGATTGGCGACATTACCGACGAGCAGCGCGTTAAAGAGGTGTTCGAGCTTTACAAACCCGAAATTGTTTACCACGCTGCGGCCTACAAGCACGTGCCGATGATGGAGAACAACCCCGTTGAGGCTGTCCGCAACAATGTGCTTGGCACGCGCCTGATTGCCGATATGGCTGTGAAATACGGTGTCAGCCGCTTTGTGATGGTCTCGACCGACAAGGCCGTGAACCCCACCAACGTGATGGGCGCATCGAAGCGCATTGCGGAAATTTACACACAGTCGCTCAACGGCAAATCGGCAACTCGTTTTATTACAACACGTTTCGGCAATGTGCTTGGATCTAATGGTTCGGTGATTCCGCGCTTCAAGAAACAGATTGAGGAAGGCGGGCCGATAACCGTTACGCATCCGCAGATTACCCGCTATTTTATGACCATTCCAGAAGCTTGTCAGCTTGTGTTGGAGGCAGGGGCCTCGGGTAAGGGCGGCGAGATTTTCATTTTCGATATGGGCAAGTCGGTGAAGATTGTCGATTTGGCGAAGAAGATGATAAAACTGTCGGGATTGGAATTGGGCAAGGACATTCAGATAACTTACACGGGCTTGCGTCCGGGTGAGAAATTATACGAGGAACTGCTTGCAAACAAGGAAAATACCATTCCGACTCCGCACCCACAAATAATGGTGGCTAAAGTTCGCGAGTACAATCACGACGAGGCTAACGCCAAAATCGACGAGTTTGTGCCGATGATTGCTGAGCAAGATAATTTCAAGGTTGTGAAGCAGATGAAAGAGATTGTGCCAGAATTTTTGAGTCAGAACTCAATCTATGAAGAGCTCGATAAGGAGATGGGCCGATTTTAAGGAGTGATCGAGAGCTTGAAAATGAAAGATTGACAATGTGTTGTACGTTATGTGCCTCCGTACATTCTACTTATATTTTCCATACCATGTTTAATTTGTCAGTCGCGTGTTTTAGACTAATTGATTGACAAAAAAAGCTTGATTACGCCGAAACAAATACATATGCGCAGCTTTCCAAGCTGTCCGAAAGCATGATTTGTGACGCACAACCAATTGACATCAAAATATTTACCCTATCTTTTTAAGAGTCAGTACACTGTATTGTAAAAACAATTACTTTTGCACCCTCAAAAAATTGGGCTAAAAATGAAGCAAATCAGAAACATCGCAATCATCGCACACGTCGACCACGGAAAAACCACATTAGTTGACAAAATCTTGCTGCAAACCAAGCAGTTCAAGGAGCACGCCGCCGGCGAACTCTTTCTCGACAACAACGATCTTGAGCGAGAGCGCGGCATAACCATCTTGTCGAAAAACGTTTCGATGGTTTACAAGGGTGTGAAAATCAACATTATCGACACCCCGGGGCACTCCGATTTTGGTGGCGAGGTTGAGCGCGTGCTGAACATGGCCGATGGTGTTCTGCTTTTGGTTGACGCCTTCGAGGGCCCGATGCCGCAGACACGTTTCGTGCTTCAGAAAGCCCTGCAACTCGGCCTGAAACCGATTGTTGTCATCAACAAAGTGGACAAGCAAAACTGCCGTCCCGACGAAGTTTGTGAGCAGGTGTTCGAGCTGATGTTCCAACTCGATGCCAACGAGGACCAACTGGATTTTCCGGTTATCTACGGCTCGGCAAAGAACGGCTGGATGACCGACGACCTGAAAAAGCCGTCGACCGATATGCTGCCGTTGCTTGAGGCCATCCTGAAATATATTCCCGAACCGCACGCCGAAGAGGGCTCGCTGCAGATGCTTATCACATCGCTCGACTACTCGTCGTATGTGGGCCGAATTGCTGTGGGCCGCGTCCACAGGGGCACCATCCACTCGGGCGAGCAAATCAGCCTTTGCAAACGCGACGGCTCAATTGTGAAATCGCGCGTGAAGGAGCTCTATGTGTTCGAGGGAATGGGCAAGGCGAAGGTTGAGCAGGTTGAGGCCGGCGACATCTGCGCCGTGATGGGCATTGAGGGATTCGAAATCGGCGACACCATTGCCGACAACGAGAATCCGGACGCTCTGCCGCCAATCGCCGTTGATGAGCCGACAATGAGTATGTTGTTCACAATCAACAACTCACCATTCTTTGGCAAGGACGGCAAATTCGTGACATCGCGCCACCTGAAAGATCGTCTTGAAAAAGAGTTGGAAAAGAACCTGGCACTGCGCGTTGAGCCGACAGACTCTGCCGATGCGTTCACCGTTTACGGCCGTGGCGTGCTTCACTTGTCGATTCTGATTGAGACAATGCGCCGCGAGGGCTACGAACTGCAAGTTGGTCAGCCACAGGTAATTATAAAGGAAATCGATGGCGAAAAATGCGAGCCTGTTGAGGAACTTACCATCGACTTGCCTGAAGACTGCTCGGGCAAGGCCATTGAGATGGTGACACGCCGCAAGGGCGAACTGCTGAATATGGACCGCAAGGGCGACCGCGTTCACTTGGACTTCAAAATCCCGTCGCGCGGCATTATCGGCCTGTCGAGCAACATGATGACCGCCACCGCCGGCGAGGCTGTGATTGCGCACCGCTTCATCGATTTTGAGCCTTACAAGGGCGAGATTGAGAAACGCATCAACGGCTCGCTGATTGTTATGGAAAGCGGAACAAGCATCGCGTACGCGCTCAACAAGCTGCAAGACCGCGGCAAATTCTTCATTGAGCCGATGGAAGAGGTTTACGCCGGTCAGGTTATCGGCGAAAGCACCCGCCCGGGCGACATCGTGATAAACGTGACCAAGACAAAGAAACTCACCAATATGCGTGCTTCGGGCTCTGATGAGAAGGTGAGCATTGCACCGCCGGTGAAATTCTCGCTCGAAGAAGCGCTTGAGTACATCCAAAAGGATGAATATGTGGAAATTACGCCGCACTCAATGCGTCTGCGCAAGATTATTCTCGACGAAACCGAGCGCAAGCGCGCCAACATGCGCGAGCAGAGTTTGAACGCATAAAAAGGGGAAACGTAAACAAATTGATTTTTATTACCGAATGAGGTCTGAACGAAGGTTCAGGCCTTTTTTGGTTTTAGAACAAAGCTGTTACGAAGTATGTTGTTATTTGCGCGTCGGAGAAATATTTTGCCAACGGGTCGTTGAGCGACAGACGGCCCTCGTTGGCGGCCTTCAGCACCATAACGGCTGTGAACGGTTTCGAGATTGACCCGATGCGGAACTGCGTCTCGGCTGTGCAGGGAATCTGGTTCTCAACGTCGGCCCAACCCAACGAGCGCTGATAGATGGTCTGCCCGTCGCGCTGCACCACCACCGAGCCCATAAAATGCCCGTCGAGAGTGCTGAAATAAGCGTCGAGTTTCTGGTCGGTTGTCTGCTGGCTGCAAGCGGTGCAGACGGCGGCGCAACATAGCGCAATTAATGATTTTTCATTGTTTAAAGGTTTTTAGTGACGGCCGCGGCTCGTCGGTTAATGTTTTCGAAATTATATTTTTTTTGAAATACCTCTTTTAAAACTATTGATACATAATTCAATATCTTCCTTTGTGGTTGCCCAGGAGCATACACTTAATCGGATGGCCATATTCCCTTTCCAATGCGTCGGTCCGCACCAGCACACACGATCCTTCTGGACATATTCAATAACACGTTTTGTCATCTCGTCATCTACATACTGTATCAACACTTGGTTATACACAACATCATTCAGTATCGTAAATCCGAGTTGCGACAGTCGCCCGGCAAAGGTTTTTGCATTCTCACAAAGAGTTTCCACAAGCGCTCCGATTCCTTCTTTGCCCAGGTATTTAATGGCCGCCCACAATTCAAAAGCTCTTGCTCTTCTTGACATAGCCGTTGTATATAACATACCATCTCGTTTCCCACTGTAAATGATATATTCGCCATTGGCTTGTAAAGCTTTGCAGAATGCGTCCCGATATTTGCAAAGAACAATTCCGCAATCGTACGGAACATTTAATGTTTTATGCGCATCGACAGACCACGATGTGGCTTTTTCAATTCCCTTTGCCAGATAAGCATATTCCTTGCTTGTTTTTGCCCATAGTCCGAACGCTCCATCAATATGGACCCAAGCATTCTTTTCATTGGCCAAATCGCAGAGTGTGTCGAACTTGTCGAATGCTCCTGTGTTTACATTACCGGCTTGAAGAATCAAAATCGTTCTTTCATCAAGTTCAGGCAGCTTGTCCAAACGCAATGTCCCGTCAGGATTTGCCTCTGCCTTAATTATATTTTTGGAACCGATTCCCAAAATGGATAAGGCTTTGAAGATGGTTGCGTGAGCATTTTCACTCAATACAACCCGTATCTCAGGGGCACCCATCAATCCGTTTTCGTAGATGTTGTATCCGTTACGTTCCAATATGGTATTTCGCGCAACGGTCAGCGCGCACAGTGATGCATCAGAAGAACCCCCAACCAATCCCATCGCAGTTTCTGCCGGAAGCCCGAACAAATCAACAATCCATTTCTCACACACTTCTTCAATTACACCCGCAACAGGCGATGCAACATAGAGTACAGAATTCTGATCCCACACGTCAGTCAGCCATTTGACGGCAAGTGTGACCGGTAACGCACCGCCATTCACAAATCCGAAGTATCTTCCTCCGGTCTGTGCCAATGTATTGGGCGAACCATTCTGATGAAGTGCTGACAAAATTTCCTCTTCATCTGTGCCAACTTGAGGCAGTGGTTCATAAAAGTTCTTAAGCTTTAGTAAATCCTCCTCTTTTGGATACACATTCCGATTTGAAATTCCATCGATGTAATCGAATGCGTAACCTTTCGCCATCTCAAATATCTGTTTGTTCCTCAATGGCTTCGATACCGATTCATAAAAATCCTCTTGCATAATAAAAAACCTCTCGTTTCATTAATAATCTGAAAGCTATTGTTCGGTTTGCCCGGTAGTAATTTTGTGTTGTAACAATTGGATTGCCTGTTCAACTGTAATCACCTTTGCGTACCGCTTTCCCCACATAAATTCATTATAATATTTGTAGGCAGTTTCCTTATCAAAATAAGGATTGTCATAGGTGGAGTTGGTGTATGCCGGAACATAAATGTTGAATCCCTTTTCAAATCCGCTTTTAATGGTTGCATCCATACAATAGTCTGTTGACACACCGATAGCCATAATATCTTTTTCGCCTTTAGTGTTCAGATATTCTGTTAATCCGGTCAT
>CAMHPA010000002.1 GCA_946186925.1 uncultured Bacteroidota bacterium
GAACCAGTTGTGTTTCAGTGAGCGGGCGTGTTTGCAGCAGGTCGAGCGTGCCCGTTTTGCGCTCTTCGGCGAAACTGCGCATTGTGATGGCGGGAATCAGAAACAGAAACAGCCACGGCGCCAGCCCGAAAAGCCCGTCGAGCGTGGCATAGCCGCCGTCGAGCACATTGTTGCCGCCAGGAATCACCCAAAGAAACAACCCAGTGGCTATCAAGAAGATAAGAATGGCCAGGTAGCCCATCACTGAACTGAAAAAGACGGCCAACTCTTTTTTGAAAACTGCAAACATTGTTTCAGAAGTTTTGCGGCGAAGATAAGAAAAGGTTGAATTGTTCAATCATTGAATTGGTTTTAAGCTTTATACCATGGACAATATCTGAAGTAAAGCATGGCCGTGGGTCATTACTTCCCGATTAACATGGGCGCCTATTGCCAATTTCTAATAAGTTTATTATTCAATACTATTCATCTTCCACCCCAGCACAATATCCTGCACCTTGTCGGTGTACTCCTCAACTGTGCGGCATTTTTTGATGGTTTTCAGGGCGCGGTGCGCGTCGTCGAACATTGCCGACCAGTATTCCCAGTAGGTTGTCATTTTTTGCAGGAAATGCCCAGCTCCTTGAAGGTGGTCGAGTTGCCTTTCGGCGATGGTGCCCACAAAGTTCATCAGCAGGTTGCGGCGGTTGTAGCCGTTCAGTGTCTGACCGGCGATTTCGAGCGCCAGAAACGGGTTGCAGAGCAGTCCGCGGCCAATCATAAGGTGCGTCACGGTGGGGTTTTTCTCAATCAGAAGGTGCGCTTGCTCCGCGGTGCGGATGTCGCCGTTGTAAGCCACCGGGTGCGCCGCTTTCGCGATAATCTCGGGCAAAACGCTGCTGTCGGCCTCGCCGTTATACATTTGCTTCCCAATTTGCGGATGCACGATTATCTCTTTTATTTTGTGACGGTTAAGCACGTCAAGCACGGGCCAAATCTCGTCAGGCGAAAGGTAGCCCGTTCGCATCTTCACCGAAAGTGAGATATCGCTCCGCGCCTCGACTTCGGTGAGTATGCTGTCGATTTTTTCGGGGTAGGGCAGCAGCCCGGCGCCCAGCTGCCGCTTGGCAACCATTGGAAATGGGCAGCCCAGATTCCAGTTCAGTTCGGTGTAGCCCATAGCCGCCACAGCATTGGCCACTTGCAGAATATCGGCGGCGCTGTTGGCGAGCACCTGCGGCACAACTTGCAGGCCCCGATTGTTCTCGGGGGCAATGTCGGCAAAGTATTTTTTGCGGATTTCACCGTTCTCAATCCTGATAAAGGGCGCGTAAAACACACCAATGCCGCCAATCCGGTTGATTGCCGACCTGAAAATGGCTTCGGTATAGCCCTGCATCGGTGCCAGTGATATTCGCATACGGCAAAAATATAATCTTCATTCACATAAAAAAACCGAACCATCCATCAGAAGGCCCGGTTTTAATTTGTTGACAATCAAAACTCAACGCCGTTTCGAGAATTTCGTAATCGTCCAGCGCAGACCGTCGCAAACAAGCAGCACGTAGAGCAGGCCGTTCATAATCCACATCACAATAATGTTGAACCAGAACGTGTCAATCTGCAGGTTGCCAATCTGCTTGAACGGCGCGTAGAAATGGGCGCGGCCGCAGCGGCTCTCGGGCTCTTTGTAAACGGGGTCCGACACTTGAATGAAATGGTCGCCCATATCGTGAATCTTCTCAATATCAACGCGGTTCAGCACAAAGTTCGACAGCGCCTCGTTGGTGTAGTTCTTCTTCAGCTCAACAAGCGCCTTGTTGCCACCCAGCTCTTCGGCCAGACTGCTGATTTCGCGGTCAAGAACCGATATGGCCTTGTTCTGCTTCTGCTGATAGAGCTTGGCAGTTTTGTCAAGGAACGATGTCAGGTTTTCTTGCACATCATCGTTGTATTTTTCGGGTGTGAGCATGTCGATGTCCTCGAATTGCTGTTTCGGCGTGCGGTCGTTGATTTTAGTCACCTCGGTGTGCAGAAGGCCGATAATCTGATTGCGGGTTTCCTCGTCGGCATTAGCCAGTTTGGCAATCTTGTTGTTCAGCGCCGGCACCAGGTACGAGCCGATGTAAGCCGCCTCGCTCTTCTTCTGCTCAATCAGGAAGAAATTCTTCATATACTCGTTGTCGCGGAACTGCTTCACAGCCATTGCCTCGTAGGCCCAGCGCGACGGCATAAGGTCGCCAATCACAGGCACCACCTCGTATGAGCTGATTGCCTTGTTCAGCTTGTCGAACTTCACCATTGTTCCGCTGAAAAGCAGCTGCGGCACAATCAGGAACGGAATCAGAATGTAGATGGTGACAACCGAGTCGAGCGCGGCCGAGATGTTCAGACCAATCATATTCGACACGCACGAAGAGGTGAACAGTATCAGCCAGTGGGCCAGCGTCATACCGTGAATTTCCATTATTGTGTTGCCGATGAGCACGAACGAGAGCGTCTGAATGGCCGAAATCACAAACAGAACGGCTATTTTGCTGTTCAGATAACTTACGTGGCTCAAGTTCAGGAACGACTCGCGCTTCAACAGCTGACGGTCGCGGATAATCTCTTCAGCGCTCACGGTCAAGCCGATGAAGATTGAAACCACAACGCCCATAAACAGGTAGATGGGCAGGTTCTCGTTGCCGCTGAAGACAAAGATGTTCGGATTGCCGCCCTCGCCGGCGATGTACTTCGTAAAGTAGGCCAGAATGAGCGCCAGCACCGGTGCCTCAAGAAAGTTGATGAGCATATATTGGCGGTTTGCCAGCTTCGACAGAATGTTGCGTTCGCAGAAGATGCGGAACTGCTTGAACATTCCCGGAATGCTGAAGTTGTTCTTCGGCAAATCCTGCTTTTCGGTGTCGAATTTTATCTTCGATTTCGAGTGTTCCTCATACATTGCGGCCCATTCCTCGGGCGTTGTCTTGCGCTTGTGGGTGGTGCGGCCGTACTCGTCAACCACCTTCGACTCAAGAATCTGAAGCACCTGCTCGGGATTGATGTTACCGCAGTGGTAACACTCACTCTCTGTGGCATTTACGTGGTTGCTCATTGTCTTGAAGTAAACCACCGAGTCAACCGGGTTGCCGTAGTAAACCAGATAGCCGCCCTTGTCCATAATGAGCAGTTTGTCGAACATTTTGAAGATGACCGACGATGGTTGGTGAATGTTGACAATCACCAACTTACCCTTCAGCGTCTGTTCCTTCAGAAGGTCCATAACCATTTCCGAGTCCATCGACGAAAGTCCCGAAGTCGGCTCATCGACGAACATTACAAGCGGCTCGCGGATAAGTTCCAGAGCAATGTTCAGGCGCTTGCGCTGACCGCCGCTGATGGTCTTGTTCAGCGGGTTGCCCACCACCAGGTCGGCGGTGGCCTTCAGGTCAAGGTCTTCCAAAACCTTGTTCACGGCCTCGTCAATCTGCTCTTCGGTGTAATCGCTGAAGCAGAGTTTGGCGCTATAGTAAAGGTTCTGATATACAGTAAGTTCCTCAATCAGCAAATCGTCCTGCGGCACAAATCCGATGACGCCGTTCAGTTTCTCTTTTTCGGTGTAGATGTTGTAGCCGTTGATGAGAATCTCGCCGCTCTGCGGTTGCAGATTGCCGTTGAGCACGTTGAGCAGCGTCGATTTTCCCACGCCCGAGCCGCCCATAATGCCGATAAGCTCGCCGCCCTGCTCGCAGAAATTGAAGTTGTGCAGGCCGTTCTTGCTGCCTTTGAATCGGAATTCAACACCTTTGGCCGTGAACACCACTTTCTCGGCGTTCATAGCGTTGATGAATTTCGAAACAATGTCGCTGTAGTAGATTGAGCCGATACGCGGGCTGCGGATGGCCGAGCCTTTCGGCAGCACATAGGTGCGGTTGAGCATAATGCTGTGGCCGTTCAGGTAGAGTTCGGTCTCGCCCACGTAGCGGAAAGCGTACGCATTGATTGACGGCAGGAACAGAATCATCACGTGTCCTTCCAAATCTTTGAAACGCAAGTGTTTGACCTCGGCGTTTGGCGATTCGTTGTTCTTGTCGAGAATCAGTATGTTTTCCTTGTGCGGAATTTCATCGAGTTTTGGATTGAGAGTGAAGGCATAGCAGTTAAAATATTCATCTTCAGGAATATTGAAGATGTCCGAAACGGTTTTCACGAAGTCGATTTCCTGTTCGGTGATTTCTTCGCCAAAGCTGATGAACTCGAGCAATTGCAGCAGCACCAGCAGTTTTTGATCCTGTTTCAGCTCGCCGTTAATCTGCTCGCAGATGCGCAGCACCTTAACCGAGTTGAGCGATGTGCGCTTGCGTTCCTGCGTGCCGTCTTTTTTGACGCCGCCGCCGCGTTCCTCAACGTATTTGTCGAACAGTTGCAGATACTCAGTCACCTGTTCCGAACTGAGCATCAGTCTCAAATATGACTCAACAATAGAGCGCGATTTCTCGTTGACGCCTTCTTTGTTTGCAGTGGCAATGATTGCGAAAAGCTGCATCAATGCCTTTAAAATTGATTCACTCATAGAATACGCCTAATAAACAGCGTAAAAAAACAAAAATATTTTGTCTGATACAACATTTGACTACAAATCGTTCAATGAATATTTGATCATCTAATGTTTGCCTCAATATACGTTCAAACCGACATTATTGATGGAAAGCTCCGGGGAAAATGAAAAATCCGCAAGCCGCCTTTTTTGAGGTTGCCGGTGGATTTAAACCAAACAAATGTTATTCAGTTATTGCAGCATTGATTAACGGAATATATTTGTTTATCAATGTTTCGGTTGCAATTTCTTTTTGCCGCTCTGCACGCAGCATTTCAATTCCCTTTTTCTCGTTTTGGAATGTTGCATACGCGGCTGCGCCTTTGCTCTGCATTACTTTATCAATAAAATCCAAAGTTATCAGATGTAGCGTATTTGTCCTGACTTCTAAGGCGTAGGGGAAACGCATTTGTGCCATTGCCGCACCGCCCAGTGCACCGCCCAGTGCACCGCCCATTACCCCTGCAGCAACGGCTCCGCCATTCTCGTTTTTTGTCAGTTTCGACATACCTGCGTCAAACAGAAGGTAATCGCCATAGCTGAGAACCTTTGCATACCAGGGTTGAGCCTTATACTGATGGCAATTGATGTAGAGTGTATCTCCGTCAGAATAAGCCCAAGCCTTGCGTTTTAGTATTTTATTTATGGCATTGTCTAATGATATGATTTTGTAGTCATTGCCGCCATTCATGCTAATGTCAAATCCACTGCGTTTTTTGACATTGGCAGAATCTGGCAATGACGGTTGTCGATTCTGAATCTCCTCAAACGACATATATATACCTCTTGGGTATTGCTGCGCTGCTACATTTTGCGTCAATGACATTATAAGCCATAATGACAGACACTTTATTAATTTATTCATATTCTAATAGTTTTTAATTCACTAAATGATAATTACAAAACCGAGGCTGCCGCAATTCTCAGCAGCCTCGATTTTTCTTATTCTTCATCAAGCTCTGTTATATCATACAGTTCAATGTTATCAATAAAGTACAAGGGCCATACATGTCTGTCTTCAATTAAACTATTCCCTAATTTAATTAAACTATACCCTAAACGCTGTGATTTGTTCTTTTTAACGAACTCTTCATACAGCACGACCTTTCCTGTTGAATCCATATAAAAAGGCCTGCCTGTTGAATTGGCATCGTATGGTTTGGGATAAAACAGACATTGTGTATTAGTAAAAAAAGACAATAGCCTTTTGATATTATAACCGCATTTATGGTATTTGATATATAAATCTTCATATGTCATATTGTCGTGTTTGAAAATGCCTAATGCTATTTGATTTCCTGAATTTTGTGCCACAAACGTACTTTCAGCCTTATTCCAAACACCATTATTAATCAAATTGAATGTAATTGTGGGATACGGTCTGTCTCTTCTGTTAAGCATCTCAAACCAACCATCATTACTTATGTATGCATCAAGTATTTTCAAGTCTAAAGCATTATAACCACTACTGCAATAATAAAAACTCAATTTGTATTTGTGCCCGACAATTAACGAGTCTGTCAGCCATCCTTCCAAATATTCATCTTCTATAGCCTGAAATATGTCATAGAAAAAAGGTCTGAACGCCACAAATCCATCACCGAAAGGTGTTCCTTTTACACTATCGTTCACATTTGGAACTCTCATTTCTTCTACAAAATGATGCGTGTTGAAATAGCCATAGAAAATACCCCAGTGTTTAGCATCATATTCTGGGATGCTCATCTCCTCAAAACTGGGATTTTCTACTAAATTTTGTGCGTTTGCACCCAATCCGAAAAGTACAAACACAATTATCAATAATAATTTAACCATGGCAATCTTGTTTCTATGATTGTATCAAACGATGGGGTACATGTAGGTATTCCGAGAATTTTAGTCGATGATATATTTATCGTTTCTATTGGAACAATTGGTGTGCCAATCATTTCAATTGTAATTTTATTCACATTAAATAAAGTTAACTCTTGTGCATTTCCCTGCCTTATGTAATATCCACCTGTTCCAAGCGACTTTACAAGTCATTGAAATCGTACGATGTGGTGAGCACAAGCGGAGTTGTACCCAAATGTACAGTGCGCTGCGTGCCGGTGTTGGATTTGAGCTCCCACACCTTCTGCCCGCCCATTGTTATGAGGGTAAGGTAGCCGTTGGCGTCGTATGTGTAGGTTTCAATCATTCCGTCGGGGAAAGTCTGCGTGGCCATCTGGCCGTTTGAGTTGTAAGTATACGAAAAAATCAGAGCCGTTCCGTCGATGGAATATGATTTTTTTATCAGACGGTTATATTTATCATAAGTGTAGCTAATGCTCTGACTGCCAGTGGTTTCTTTTTTCAGACGCAGGTTGCTGTCATACTCGTAGGTAGTTGTCACTCCACCGCAAATCTGTTTGATCAGCAACCCTGAGGCGTTGTAGGTGTTGGTGGTGATGTTTCCGCGGGCGTCGGTCTGTTTTGTAACGCGGCCAAGAGCATCATTGCTTGGTGAAGGAAAGTGGCAGAGGTATGTTGAGTAAATAAACCGTACTATCTAACCTTGTTCACTTTCTGTTTTTACTCTCTTGCTGCTTCTAAAAAAATATTACCTTTGCGCCCGTTGTGGAAAGATTTGAGTTGATTGCAACCACAGAAAAAAATGCTAAAGCACGATTTTCAATTGCACCTTCCCCGATTTTTCCCATCAGTTAAGTTTCTAATTTAAAACTTTATAGATATGGGTTATTTATTTACTTCAGAGTCGGTTTCGGAAGGTCATCCTGACAAAGTTGCCGACCAAATTTCAGACGCGCTTGTTGACCGCTTTCTCGCTTTCGACCCCAAATCGAAAGTGGCTTGCGAGACACTTGTAACAACCGGACAGGTGGTTCTGGCCGGTGAGGTTCGCAGCGATGCTTACATTGATGTTCAAGAAGTTGCGCGCCGCGTCATCAACCGCATTGGTTACACTAAAGGCGAATATCGTTTCGAGGGCGACTCGTGCGGCGTTCTGTCGGCCATTCACGAACAGTCGGCCGACATCAACCGTGGCGTTGAACGTGCCAACCATATGGATCAGGGCGCTGGCGACCAGGGAATGATGTTCGGTTACGCTTGCTCGGAAACCGACAACTATATGCCGCTGCCGCTTGAGCTGGCTCACAGCCTACTGATTGAGCTGGCCGCCATCCGTCGTGAGGGCAAGGTGATGACCTATCTGCGCCCCGACGCAAAAAGCCAGGTGACAATTGAGTACGACGACAATAATCAGCCGAAACGCATTGATACCATTGTTGTTTCGACACAGCACGACGAGTTCGATGCCGACGAGCCGATGCTTGCCAAAATCAAGCAGGATGTGAAAGACATCTTGATTCCGCGCACTGTGGCCAAACTGCCGGCCCGCGTCCAGAAACTGTTCGACGGAACCTTCACCCTGCACGTGAACCCCACGGGCAAGTTTGTGATTGGCGGACCCCACGGCGATACCGGCCTGACCGGACGCAAGATTATTGTTGACACCTATGGCGGCCGCGGCGCACACGGCGGTGGCGCTTTCTCGGGCAAAGACCCATCGAAGGTTGACCGTTCGGCAGCCTACGCAGCACGCCACATCGCCAAAAATATGGTTGCAGCCGGCGTTGCTTCTGAAATGCTTGTGCAGGTGGCTTATGCCATTGGCGTTGCAAAACCGGTGGGCGTGTTTGTGAACACCTACGGCACATCGAAGGTGAAGATGACCGACGGCGAGATTGCCCAAAAGGTGGCCGAGATTTTCGACCTTCGCCCGGCAGCCATCGAAGACCGCCTGAAACTGCGCAACCCGATCTACGAAGAGACCGCATCGTACGGACATATGGGCCGCGAGCCGAAGACTGTCACTAAAGTGTTCGAGTCACCGTATATGGGCCGCCGCGAACTCACCGTGGAACTCTTCACTTGGGAAAAACTCGACTATGTCGATGTTGTGAAAAACGCATTCAATCTGTAATTTACAGATGATATAAACCAAAAAGAGCCGTAAGACGAATCTTGCGGCTCTTTTTGGTTATGCTAACCCCGATAACTATCAGGGCCAAATCAAAAATCCTAATTCCTAAATCCTAAATCAAAAATCACTTCGCCCACGCGTCAATCCATTTCTTGTAATCGATGTTGTTAAGCGTCGGGGTGGCTTCACGAATCATAGTGTTGGCAGTTTGGTCGCCAAACAGATATTTAGCCACAAATGCCTTCACAGCGTCTGACTGCAGGTCCGATGCGCGGCAGTGCGGATGCTTGTTGTCGAACACATAGCCGAAGCGGTCGGCAATGCCGAATGTCTGATAAACATACTC
Organism: uncultured Bacteroidota bacterium; assembly: GCA_946186925.1. Classification (GTDB taxonomy): domain Bacteria; phylum Bacteroidota; class Bacteroidia; order Bacteroidales; family SZUA-534; genus RUG13583. Next base: position 8,872 of record CAMHPA010000002.1, read on the forward strand.
GGCGGCGCGGCACGATACGTAGCCCGAATGGTCGCAGAGCCACTCGTAGTCGCCGTTGCCCAGAACCAGCACGGCGCGCGGCGCAATCATTGCCAGAATCTCGTGATGGTCGAACGGCAGACGGTCGACGCGGCCGTCGAAATTGTCTTTCAAAGCCGGGCTGAACCAGGTGTAATTGGTGTTGGTGATGCGCTCAACATTGGTGTCGGTACGGGCGGTGAAATCGTCGCTCACGCGCCACGAGTTGATGCCACCACCACCCGATTCCTGCACAATGGCCAAAGCCACACGCTCGTCGAGTGCGCTCGAGTACATTGCCATCTTGCCGGCGTAAGAGCAGCCCGTCACGCAGATGTGGCTCAGGTCGGCGTTCAAATCTTTGGCCACCAGCTCAAGGCCGTCGATGATGCGGCTCACACCCCACGCCCAGGCGCTGTAGTTGCCGTTGGCGCGAGCGTCGGGATACAGTTTATAGAACCGTGCACTGTCGTCGCGCACCGCCTGATGGCTGCTGCGGATAACTTGGTCGTGGTCGAAAGGCACCTGAATGCAGCCTTCGAACAGATTGCGCGGCAGAGCGCCCGTGCCGCTGAACCGTCCCATTCCAATGCTGATGGGGAACGGACCGTCGCCCGTTTTGGGTATGCGCAGGCGGCTTGTGAGCGTCAGCGTCTCGCCGTTGTGCTTCACAACCACGGTCAGAACCGAGTCGGCGAGCGAAGCCGTGACTTCTTCAGGTTTGTCGGGCTTGGCGCCGATTTCGTAAAACTCGATTTCCGATTTAATCTCATTGCGGCGGCGTTCCCAGTCGGCGAACTTGGTCGAGCGTCCGCTGCCGTCGGCCCAGGCGAACGGGTCGGGCAAGCCGGCGCACTGCGGCAGTTGGTCGGGGTTCACATACTCAATTTTCGGCAGAGCGGCGCCGGTGTTTTCCGCATTGTAAACCAATGGCGGCTGTTGTGTCGATGTGCAGCCAGCAATGGCAAATGCGGCACCAACAACAATCAAACTCTTGTTCTTCATATTATTACGTGTTTAAGTTTAGTTTACGGTACACAAACATAATTAAAATTGATGCCGGTGGTTTTCCGGCGCGGCAATAAATCGATATTCAGCGTTAAAAATATCCGAATTTGAAACAGCTTTCCCTAAATTTAAAAATCCGAACCCCGACAATTATACAATTGGCCGATTCACCGATTAAACAAAAATCATATCTTCGTGAAAAACTAAAAACTCACAGCTATGAACGCATTTCACGCCTACGACATTCGCGGCATCTACCCCGAACAATTCAATAAAGACGACTGCTACAAAATCGGCTTTTTTCTGCCGGAACTGTTGAAAACCAAAAAGATACTCGTTGGCCGCGATATGCGCACATCGTCGCCCGAGATTTTTGAGTCGCTGTGCCGCGGCATCACCGACGCCGGCGCCGACGTGTGCAACGCCGGACTCACCACCACCCCGATGATTTACTACGCCACGGCCAAATTCGGTTTCGACGCATCGGTGCAGATAACCGCTTCGCACAATCCGCGCGAGTACAACGGAATGAAGATTTCGCGCGCCAACGCCCTGCCCGTCGGGCTTGATACCGGCCTTGGCGAGCTGAAGCGGATGATGGAAACGCGTCCCGCCGTGCCGGTGGCTCAGAAAGGCAAAATCGCCGATTTCGATTTCCGGGCCGAGTACATCAGCTTTCAAAAGCAGTATCTGAAAGACCTGTCGAACCTGACAATTGCCGTCGATTGTTCGAACGGTATGGCGTCGATGCTCGTGCACGACATTTTGGGCGACACACCTACTTATATATACGACACGCTCGACGGCACCTTCCCGCACCACGAGCCCAACCCGCTCATTGAAGACAACTGCCGCGACCTTGAAGCGCTTGTCCGCCAGGTCAAGGCCGATGTGGGCGTCATCTACGACGGCGACGCCGACCGCGTGATGTTCATCGACGAGCGCGGCCATTTCATCAGCCCCGACCTGATTATCGGCCTGATGGCACACTATTTCCTTGAAGAGCGCGGCCTGAAGGGCAATGTGCTGCAAGACATCCGCACATCGAAAGCCGTGGGCGAATATGTGGCGAAGTTCGGCGGCGTCATCAATATGTGGCGTGTCGGTCGCGCCTACGCCGCGCCGAAGCTGCGCGAGATTGACGGCATCTACGGTGGCGAGTTGGCCGGGCACTACTATTTCCGCGACTTCTTCTACAGCGATTCGGGCATAATGGCGTCGCTCATCGTGTTGGGCATCGTGGCCAGACTCAAGCGGCAGGGCCGGACCATTTCCGAAGCCATCGCGGCCATATCGCGCTACGCCAATTCGGGCGAAATCAACTTCAAGATTGAGCAGAAGCAGCAGGCGATGGACGCTGTGCGCGACTACTTCACGCAGACCGAGCAGGCCACCGCTTCGTACGATTTCGACGGCTACCGCGTTGAGTTTGCCGATTGGTGGTTCAACATCCGCCCGTCGAACACCGAGCCCTATTTGCGACTTTTGGCCGAAGCCAAAACCGAGCAGATGCTCAGCGAAAAACTCGATAAAATCAAGGCAATCATCGGTCAGTTCAAGTGATTTGTGGAACCCGGACAGGGCTAAAAAAGTGAGCCGGCATCAGTAAAATACGGCATTTCAAAAAAAAATTGCCACGTTGTGGCGAAAACACATAAGTTTGATTAACTTTGGCTCGAATGTAAAGTACCGTTGTGCCAAAAACACCGACGGACTACATCTTATATCTAAATATCTACGTATATGAAATTGACATACAAAGTGTTGCCGTTGTTTCTTGCCTGCCTTGCCGTGGCTTGCACAAGCGAGAGCAAACGCGCCAAAGAGCAGCAACTGAAGAGCGCACTGACCATTGACAGTAGCGAATGTGAGGCAACCGTGAAGAAAATCTTCTTCAATCTGCCGTCGCCTGTCGAAATCACGCAGACACTTCTCAAAACCGAGGAGCCGTTTAACAGCGACATGCTGAACTCATCGGACAATCTTGAGAAATACAACACATCGAGCAGTCTGGCGCTCAACTTCGGCATCTACGGCGCCGACCTCTGCTATTGCCGCGTTTACGACCAGTTGCAAGAGGCCATCAACTATCTGTCAGTAATAAAAAAAGTTACTGAGAAGCTGCAGATTCCCGAGGAAGAAGGTTCGGAAACCATCAACCGCATTGAGCAGAGCCTTGAAAACCGCGACTCGATATTCTACATCATTTCAGATACATACGCTCGCGCCGACAGCTATCTAAAAGAGAATGAGCGCGACATGACCGCATCGCTGATTTTGGCCGGCGCCTGGATTGAGGGTATGTACTTTGCAACCACCCTTGCACTCCAACCCAACGCCAATGATGACATCGTAAACAACATCGTTGACCAGAAGTACACAGTTGCAAACCTTGTCAACCTGCTTGACACCTACAAAGAAACACCTGAAGTTTCATCGCTGATTGACGACTTCAACAAGGTTCAGGACATCTACAACTCGATTGAGGTTGTTTATGACAAATCGGTTGTGGTGAGCACCGACCAGGAAGATCATGTGACCAGCATCGACGCACCAGTGACTGTGAACATCACCAAAGACCAGTTGAAGGAAATCGCCAACTTGATCAAAGGCATTAGAAACAAAATAATTGGATAACCTGTTAACGAAATAGTTATAGAGATGAAAAAGATTATAAGCATATTATCAGTTGCCGCACTTTGCTTAACCATCAATACAAACGCAGAGGCACAATGCAAGACATTCATTAAAAACGAATGTAAACCAAAACTTGCACCATACATCTATAATGGGCAAATGAATAGCGCTATTCTAAATCAAGGTGATATGGCCGAGTTGATGCTCACATTCTACAGCAACCAGGACTACCGCATTGTCGTATGCAATGATGGTTTGGGCGATGTTACTTTCCGCCTGCTCGACCTTCAGGGCAAGGAGCTGTTCACCAATGCCGACCACAACTACACCGACACTTGGGACTTCTCGACCAACTCAACCCAACTGCTGACAGTTGAGGTGAGCGTGCCGGAAAACACCACCGACGAAGAGGCCAAATGCGGCTGTGTTTCAATATTGGTAGGCTTCAAAGAGAAATAAAAAACGTTAAAATCCGACTTTTAGGCGGACTTTAACGAAAAAACAGTATATTTGCTAACCGAAAGAGTTCCGCGTACCGCGGAATTCTTTTTGTTTTATATAATTTTTTAAAAAACATTGACATGGACAAAGTATCCTACATTACAAGCGAAGGGTTGAAAAAACTCGTGGCCGAAGTGGAGTATCTGAAATCAGTGGAGCGACCGCGCATCTCGCAGGCTATTGCCGAGGCAAGAGACAAGGGCGACCTGTCGGAGAATGCGGAGTACGATGCCGCTAAAGAGGCTCAGGGCCTTTTGGAAATGAAAATATCGCAACTTGAGGCGAAAATCATAAACTCACGCGTCATCGACGAGTCGAAACTCGACTTCAGCAAGGTGCAAATCCTTTCGAAGGTGAAAATCAAGAACGTGGCCAACGGCGCCACAATGACCTACAGCATTGTTTCGGAAACCGAAGCAAACCTGAAGGAGTTCAAGATTTCGGTCAACACGCCGATTGCTCAGGGCCTGATGGGCCACAAGGTGGGCGATGTTGCCGAGGTGAAGGTTCCGAACGGAATTATGAAGTTCGAAATTGTTGAAATCGGCCCAATCTCTTGAGTTATGGCATCGATATTCACAAAAATCGTCAACGGCGAAATCCCCTGCTATAAGATAGCGGAGGACAAGGATTATTTTGCTTTTCTCGACATCAGCCCTGTGCAGAAAGGTCACGTGCTGGTGATTCCGAAGCAGGAGGTTGACTACATTTTCGACCTTGAACCTGCGGTTCTGGGCGGTCTGCATCAGTTTGCGCAGCGCGTGGCAAAGGCCATCCGCAAGGCCATTCCGTGCAAGAAGGTGGCTGTGGTGGTACTCGGACTCGAAGTGCCGCACGCTCACATCCATCTGATTCCGATGAACAGCGAGGCCGACGTGCGTTTCGACAAGAAGCAGGAACTGACAAAGGATGAGTTTGAGGCCATTGCCGAGAAAATCAGAAAAGAGTTTGAATAATATTTGAGTGCAATAAAACGCTGAACGCGGCTCGGAACGGGGCCGCGTTTTGTGTTTTTACGGCAATGGATTTTCACACAAAAACACTGGCAAAACCGATGTTTTTTTACTAAATTTGTAAGTGTCCGCGAAAAGCATAATTGATTGCGGCACACAGCATTACAATGGCAAAAAAGAGTGAACCGACATACGTGCCGCCGTTTACGGTCAGTGCAGAAGCAATAAATCTGATAGCAAAAATCTCAGGTCAGATTGAGCGTTACGCTATCCGTATGGAGCAGAGTGACGGACTACGACTGCGAAAAGCGAACCGCATAAGGACCATCCATTCGTCGCTGGCGATTGAAGGCAATACCCTGACAGAAGACGAAGTGCGTGATATTATTGATGGGAAAACGGTTGTGGCGCCAATCCGACAGATTCAAGAGGTTAAAAACGCCATTGAAACTTATGAAATGTACCCGACGCTCGATGCTTTTAACGAGAAAGACCTTTTGAAGGCGCACGGAGTGATGATGAAGGCACTGATTGACGATGCTGGGCGCTATCGACGTGGCGGAGTTGGTGTCTTTGGCAATCAGGGACTTATACACCTTGCACCACCTGCCGATAGAGTTCCTTACTTGATGGGAGACCTTTTCAACTGGCTGAAATATTCAAAAGACCATTTGCTTGTGCGCTCGTGTGTGTTTCACTACGAGTTTGAGTTCATTCATCCGTTTATTGATGGCAATGGCCGCACGGGGCGTTTGTGGCAATCGCTCATATTGGGCAAACTACACCCACTGTTTGAGCATCTGCCCGTCGAGAATATGGTGTATGCCAACCAACAAGCCTATTACGACGCTATCACGGCAAGCACCAAGACGGGCGAATCGGGACCGTTTATCGATTTTATGCTCAATGAGATATACAAAACACTCATAGAGCATCAGGGCGAACCAATCACTAATGCGCAAAACAAACCTTCAGAGAACAAGGCAGAAATAGACCGCGCTTTCGATGAGAAAATTGGTAAAAAGTTCGGTGTAAAGTTCGGTGTAAAGTTCGGTGTAAATGAAAAAATGGTTCTGCTGCTTTTGAGTGAAACCCCGACAATAACAGCCGCCGAGATTGCCGAACACACTGGACTCAGCAAACGCGGTGTGGAGAAACAGATAAAGAAATTCCGCGATATGGGAATTATCAGCCGCATTGGCAGCGACAAAGGCGGACATTGGATTGTCAACGCTGATTTATAGCAGATGGCTTTGTCATTTTCTCAGTTTTTATATCTTTGACCAACAACTATAAACGGGAAAGCACGTTAAATGATGCTGATATTTGGTGAACATTGCAATGCTAATATGCTGGCGGGCAGCCTGAATGACGTGTCACATAAAACGGGTCATCCATCGTCTTTACGTAACTCATTGATTTTCACCTCCCCTACGGCCGTTATTGCGCTCAATAGCATATTCTTGTTTCATAATAATATTTCCCCTGCCACGCTCTGCAACCACCCCCCAACAGGTACGTTGCACGACGTGCGCAACCACAGCTGCCGAAAAGTCGTGTGGCACATATTTCAATAAACACTAAATCAATATCTTAACAACAAATAAAATTTTACGATTATGATTAAAAAGACATTATCATTTTTATTTGCCGCAACGCTTGCAGGGCAGGCAATGGCGGCTGATTTTGAAAAAGATGGCTTGTATTACAACATCACAAGCAGCGATGAACCAAAAACTGTGGAATTGGTCCGCGAAGGAGGCGATTTTTCTAATTCCTACTCTAACCTGACAACAATTAACATCCCTGAGACTGTCGAATATAATGATGTAACTTACTCTGTTACAAGCATTGGCGAACGTGCATTTTATAATTGCAGAAAATTGGAGACAGTAACCGCTTCGTCGATAGTAAGCATTGGGGAAAAAGCATTTGAAGGTTGTGATGAACTCACATCGGCCACGTTTGGCGATAATTTACAGAGTGTCGGATATTACGCTTTCAGTGCCTGTGTAAAATTGGAGTCGTTCACATTTGGCCTGTCTGTAAAAAGCATTGGTGAAGACGCATTTGCCGCCTGCTATAGTTTGGATACCGTTATAATTCCTGAAACTGTTACCGATATGGGTATTTTTGCTTTTTATGGATGCAATGGATTGAAATCGGCAACCATAAACACCAAAAAAGTTGAAGACGGAACATTTTTTCAGTGCACCAGTCTTGAAGACATAACTTTCGGAAATTCAGTAAAAACAATTGGTGAAAGGGTATTGTGGTTTTGCACAAAACTGAAGAACGTAACTATTGGAAATTCGGTTGATTCCATAGGTGGTATGATGCTTTCATTAGAGGGATATGAAAACCTTGTTTCAATAACGGTGCCAAACACGGTGAAAAGTATTGCTAGTGGTGCGTTTGGAAATGTTCCCAATATCAATTATACAGGCAATTCCAAAGGTAGTCCGTGGGGGGCGCTAACAGTCAATGGACTGATTGAAAACGATTTCATTTATACCGATGCCAAAAAGGAAAAAATAACATACTATTTTGGCAATGGTGGTGATGTTGTGTTGGAAAACACTGTTAAAAGCCTTAACTACAATCTGTTTGGCGGTTGTGAAGGTCTTCAGTCAATCACGCTTCCCGAGTCGCTCGAAGAGATTGGAAACTATGCTTTCGATAATTGTAAGAACCTGAAAACCATAAATATACCCAATTTGGTTTCTAACATTGGCTCTTCTGCATTTAATGGCTGCGAAAGTTTGGAATACAACGAGTACGACAATGCCTTGTATTTGGGAAATGCCGAAAATCCGTATTTGTGGCTGATTAAGGCGAAATCACAAGATATTACATCGTGCGAGATTAACAGCAATTGCAAATACATCTATGAAGGTGCGTTTTACAACTGCGCGCACATCGCATCGCTGACCGTACCCAATACGATTGAAAACATTGGGGCAAACGCGTTTGGTCTTGTGAGAAATGTGGCATACGCAGGGGCTGCCCAAGGCGCACCGTGGGGCGCACAAACCTACAATGGTGTAATTGATGGCGATTTTATTTATCACGATGCTAGCAAAACGCTTCTGACGGCTTACACAGGAAACGCCGAAAGCGTTACAATACCCGCAACGGTTAAAGGGATCAAAAACGGAGCATTTTGCCAACTTGATAACCTGAAAACACTTGTTGTCCCAAATTCTGTTGACACCATTTACAACACAATTATTAATAATTGCAACAATTTGGAATACAATGTATATGATAATGCCTGCTATCTGGGTAACGATGATAACCCGTACCTGTGTTTGGTCAAGGCCTATTCAAATCAAATAACAGAGTGCAATATTAACAATGGCTGCCGTTTTATTTTTGACAATGCCTTCCAACATTGTTGGAAATTGGAAACAATTGATATACCCAACTCTGTTAAATTCATTGGAAGTTCGGTGTTTGATGATTGCGCCAAATTATCGTCTGTCGATCTTCCTAATTCGCTTACACGGATAGAAAGCTATTTGTTTTGGCATTGCTATGCATTAACAGCAATTGACATACCCGAATCAGTAGAATACATTGGTGGTTGGGCGTTTATGAGTTGCAGCAATCTCGAATCAATCAACATTCCTGATGCAGTTACAGTAATGGATGCTCAGCGATTTATGGATATCAAGAGTTTAAAATTTAACCAAAAAGATGGTGGACTTTACCTTGGCAACGACAACAACCCATACATTTATTTGGTAAAAGTTACCACTGCAGACCTAACCACATTCAACATAAATGAAAACTGTAAATTTATTGGAGATTATGCGCTCGCAGGTTTGCCTAAATTGCAGTCGGTAAACATTCCAAACTCTGTGCTTTGCATTAATTCTAACGCATTTGCTTCCGACACGTCATTGTCAACTATAACAATTCCAATCGGTGTAGAACGAGTAGGAAGTTCTGCATTTGCAGAATGCTATAACTTAACTATCAGATGCGAAACTGATACAACAACGTGGTATTGGGCATCTAATTGGAATCCTGACAACAGGCCTGTGGTTTGGAATTGCAATGGCACGGCAAACCAAGGCGGAAATGAAAACCAAGGTGGAAATGAGAATCAGGGTGGCAACGAGAATCAAGGTGGAAATAACAATCCTGGCACCGCCGTCACCGAAACGGCCGCCAACGCCGTCAACATCTACGCCTACGGCAACACCATTGTGGTTGAGAATGCAACGGATGAAATCAGCGTTTATGATGCAATGGGTCGTCTTGTAGGTAGAGACGTTGCGAGCCCTGTACGTACGATAACAATCAGCCGTACAGGCGTTTACATTGTTAAAACCGGCAACACCGCGAAACGTGTTATGATTAAATGAGAATTCGGTAAATAATTGATAATGCTGTAGAGACGTCATATTATGGCGTCTCTACGTGTTTTATGACGGTTTGCGTATTAAACGAACAAACCAACACCAATCACACCTCATCAAAAATGCGAATTTTGCCAAAAGAATGCGGGATGGCAGAAAATGTTGATGCGAAGATTTTACATTTTTCGGCACCGGAATCAGTTTTCATTTATACATTTGTATTGCTCTGCGTTAACCATGCAAGAGCTGAATTACACAATTAATACTAAATCTAAGTTGCACACGACACAAATGCAGTGTAAGATGTTATGAAAAAAACTATTTCATTAATTTTTGCCACAATGCTTGCGGGGCAGGCATGGGCGCATGATTTTACTGTCGGAAATTTGGAATACACAGTATCGGATTCCGCAAATCACAAAGTTTCTATTATCAAGGCTGAAAGTGGAATTTCAGGCGAATTGCAAATTCCAGATACAGTTAAAAATGAAAATGTAGCTTATTCGGTTTCTGGCATTGGCGACTACGCGTTCTCTGAATGCGAGTCGTTGACATCAGTAAGCATCCCGAACACTGTTACAACTATTGGATATGGCGCATTCATCCGATGCAGTGGTCTCGTTTCGGCAACCATTTCTAACTCGGTTATAAAAATCGGCAATTATGCATTCTCTGATTGTGAGAATTTGGAATCAATATCCATCTCCGATTCCGTAAAAAACATTTGTCCGGCAGCGTTTTCAGGATGTAGCAAACTGACTACAATAACCATCCCAAAATCGATTACAAAGATTGAAGGAGGAGTCTTTGCCGGATGTAGCGGACTGAATTCAATAACCATTCCCGAATCGGTTACAGAAATATGTGGTAATGCGTTCAATGGTTGCAGCAGCCTGGATACAATAACAATACCCGGTTCTGTCACAAAAATAGGTGAGTGGGCGTTTGAAGGCTGCAGCAAATTGTCATCGTTAACCATTCCGAATTCAGTTACAAAGATTGGCGATTATGCGTTCAGGGGAACCGCAATAAAAACAATAACCTTCCCGAACACATTGGCATCAATTGGCAATTATGCGTTCGAATTTTGTGATAGTTTGGAGTCGGTGGATATTCCAAACTCAATTACCCGTATCGGCGTAGGCACATTTTATGGGTGCGATGCTCTGGCGTCAATAAATATTCCAAATTCCGTTACTATCATTGGCGAACTGGCATTCCTTGAATGTGGCAGTTTGTCATCGATAACCATTCCAAATTCGGTTACTACCATTGGAGGTTTTGCTTTCAGCCAATGCGATAAACTGTCATCGGTTACCATTCCAAATTCGGTTAAGAGTATAGGATGTTCCGCATTCCAAAGTTGCAGCAGTCTAACCTCGATAACAATTCCCAACTCAGTTGATAGTATTGGCGACGCGGCGTTTGCATATTGCAGCGGACTTACATCGGTAACCCTTCCGAATGCTATAACCACTATCGGTGCTGATATGTTCTTTTGCAGCGGACTATCTTCGATAGTTATTCCAAATACAGTTACCGAAATTAGTCGGGGTGCGTTTTCAAATTGCATTGGTCTGACCTCAATATCAATCCCGGAATCGGTTAAATACATCGGCAGTTCCGCATTCAACTGGTGCAAAAGTTTAACCACGGTAACTATTCTCAACCCGAATACAAATTTAGATGACTATGCATTTGCTAATTGTACAAGTCTGACATCAATCAATATCCCAGGCTCGATTACAAATATTGGCATGGGTACTTTTATTGGTTGCACAAGGTTGACATCTGTTTTTATTCCAAATACAGTTACGAGTATTAGTGATAACGCTTTCGGAGATTGCTCCAGCCTGACATCAATCAGTATTCCTAAATCAGTTAAAAGCATTGGTGCAGGGGCATTTGGAGGGTGTACGGGATTGAAAAAAGCAGAATTCTCAAGCATTGAAAGTTTGTGTGGAATAGAGTTCGGTTCAAACGAAGCAAATCCACTTTACAATGCGCAGCACTTATATATTGGTGATGAAGAAATTACAGAGATAGAAATTCCAAAAACGGTTACAAGCATCGGCGGCTATGCCTTTGCGGGTAGCAATCTGACATCAGTGACTATTCCAAAATCTGTTGAAACAATAGGCGATTATGCTTTTGAGAAATGCAACAACCTGACAATTTATTGCGAAGCAAGTTCGAAACCGTCCGGCTGGAAATCGAATTGGAATCCTAATAATCGGCCGGTTATTTGGGCTGATGCCACTGCCGTCAACGAATCTGCCGCCGATGCTGTAAACATCTACGCCTATGGCAACACCATTGTTGTTGAGAATGCAACAGAGGAAATCAGTGTTTATGATGCAATGGGACGCCTTGTGTGTAGAGACGCGGCGCGCCACGTCTCTACGGTTGCTGAATCGGGCATTCGTGCAGAAATCCGCGTCAGCGGCGCAGGCGTTTACATTGTGAAGGTTGGCGCCGAGGCCAAACGGGTGATGGTGAATGATTGATAGGTAAATAATTGATAATTTGTTTTTGTAGAGACGCGCCATGGCACGTCTCTACGTGTTTTATGCCGCGCCCTATCGGGCGGAAATTATAAGAAAATTTGAAAGCAAAATTCTATAAAATTTTAAAAATCAAATTTTTTATAAATTTTTAATATGATTTTCTTAAAAATTCCCGCGTAGCGGCATCCCAACCCCATAATCCGCCTGCGGATAAAAACCTTTTAATTGTCTGAAAGACAATATCTGCATAACCGCGGGTAAGCGAAGCGTAACCCGTGGATGTACGCCACACCACGAAAAACAGTCCGAAGGACTGAACACTGGCAAGGTTCACTCTTTCAGAGTGTTATCCTATATGCTTTTTATCCGGCAGTTGCGCTTTGCTTACTGCCGGTTATGCAAATCACGTCTTTCAGACGTTTTCTTGGATGTTCTTAAAATTTCCCGCGCAGCGGCACCCGAAAACCATCATCCGCTTGTGGATAAACATCGGTTTAAATCGGGAAAAATCGATTAGCGCAAAAACGCCTACGGGCAAAAATCTGTTATCGAGAAAAAACATCGGCTTACGCACTAACGACGGCAAATTGTTATACTTTTGGCGAAAAACCTACGAATGGCTGATTTGCAGACTATCAAGGCACCCATCAAGGCGGAAATGGACGAGTTTCAGCCCTTTTTCCGCAATTTTCTGCGTAGCGGCACGCGCCTGCTCGACCTGCTGCTTTTCTACGTGCAGAAGCAGAAAGGCAAGCAAATCAGGCCGATGCTGGTGTTCTTGACGGCCAAACTCTACGGCACCGTCAACGAGCACACCTACCACGCCGCCGCGCTCATCGAACTGATGCACACGGCTTCGCTCGTGCACGACGATGTGGTTGATGAGTCGGACAAGCGGCGTGGATTCTGGTCGGTGAACGCCATCTGGAAGAACAAGGTGGCGGTGCTTCTGGGCGATTATCTGCTGGCCCGCGGCCTGCTGCTGGCGGTGAACAAAAGCGAGCATCGGCAACTCGAGATTGTGTCGCGCGCCGTTGAAGAGATGAGCGAAGGCGAACTGCTGCAAATTGAGAAGGCTCGGCATTTGAACATTGATAATCAGACATATTTCGATGTTATCCGCAAGAAAACGGCGGCGCTGATGATTGCCTGCACCACCGCTGGCGCTTGCTCGGTGGGCGCGGCCGAAGCCGATGTTGAGCGGATGGAACGGCTGGGCGAATACATTGGCATCGCCTTCCAAATCCGCGACGATTTGTTTGATTATGAAATGAATGGCATTTTCGGCAAGCCTGCGGGCAACGACCTTCGCGAACGCAAAATCACGCTTCCGCTGATGCACGCCCTGCAAAACAGCACGCCGAGCGAGCGTCGGCAGATGATAAAAATCCTGCGTCAGAAGGTGAAAACCGACGCCGACATCGACACGCTGATGAACTTTGTGCGCGGCCACGGCGGCATTGAGCACGCCCAAACGGTGATGGCCGATTACGTTGAAAAGGCGAAGGCGGTGCTGGCCGAAACGCCCGACAACGCGGCCCGCCAATCGCTTATCGACCTGATTGACTACACAATATCGCGAAAGAAATGAAACGGAATCTGATTATTGCCGGGGCGATTATAATAGCCATTCTTCTGATAAGTTGCCTTGTCGATTTATTTGCTGTAAAACTAATGGCAGTGCTACTTCTTACGGCAGCCGCTTGTCTTTTCTATCAGAACCAGCAAAAACGCACACAGAAGGCACTTGAGCGTCAGAAGGAGTTTTACGACTTGGAAATGGAGATGATGAAAGGTTCGCTCAATCCGCACTTCCTTTTTAACGCCATCAACTCGATATCTTATTCAATCAACAAAAACGATGTAACCACTGCATCTGCCAACCTTGGTGCTCTATCGAAAATGCTGCGCACATCAATTAGTGACATAGGTGTTTTCGGGCATGAGTTGAGCGAGGAGGTGTCGTTTGTGAAGAACTACTTGACGCTAGAAAAATTCAGGTTCAATAAACAGTTCGATTTCACCGTCAAACAAATGCCTTATGTGAATGACATGGTGCGAGTGCCGGCGTTCAGCATTTTCTGCTACGTCGAGAACGCGCTGAAAAAAGGTATTCTGCCAACAGGTGAGCATGGAAAAATATCGTTACTGATAGATGAAGATAAAAACAGTAACACATTGATTATAAGCATCTCAGACGATGCTCCGGCTCGGGATCTGAAATCGACAGACGACCCGAACATACCAATGATCAACAATCTGATTGAGAGGCTGAACTCTATCAACAGTTTGAAAATCAGTGTTAAACATGTGGCTGATAAAGAACTAAATGGCAATGTCACCGAACTGCGCATTCCGATCGATTTCAGCTACTCATTGTCGCCTGTTGCCGAATAAGCTATCCAGTGTTTATCGGACGCGGCTTGCAAATGGCCGTTCAACAATTACGCACAAAAAAAGCCCCACTCCAACCGGAGCAGGGCTTTTTCGTATTGTAAGACGCTGTATTAGAACAACTTCTTAACCTGATTGTAAACATTTTCAGCAGTGAAGCCTAGTTTCTCGTCGAGCACTTTGTAAGGTGCCGAGAAACCGAAGCTCTCCAAGCCCCAGACAGCGCCTTCGCTTTCCGGAACCAGGCCTTGCAAGTTCACCGGCAGACCGGCGGTCAAGCCGAATTTCTTCACGCCTGCAGGCAGAACGCTCTTCTGATAGTCTTTGCTCTGGCTGCGGAACAAGCCTTCCGACGGAACGCTCACAATGCGAACCTTTTTGCCGTCTTTGCGGATGAGTTCGGCACCGGCAACCAAAGTAGAAACTTCAGAACCGCTGGCAACCAGGATAACATCAGGATTGTTGTCGCTTCCGGCAACAATGTAAGCGCCTTTGGCAGCCTGCGAATAGTCGTTTCCGGTTGGCAGGTTGTTGATGTTCTGACGCGAAAGAATCAAAGCAGTCGGAGTTGCAGTGTTCTCCATTGCAAGTTTCCAAGCGGCTGTGGTCTCTTGTGCGTCGGCTGGACGAAGAACCAGCATTGAGTTCTGTCCTTTGTGGTTTTTCAGTTTCTCCATCAGGCGGATTTGAGCCTCTTGCTCCACTGGCTCGTGGGTTGGGCCGTCTTCGCCAACGCGGAATGCGTCGTGTGTCCAGATGAACTTAACAGGAAGTTGCATAAGGGCAGCCATACGCACAGCCGGTTTCATATAGTCAGAGAATACGAAGAATGTGCCGCAAGCCGGAATAACGCCGCCGTGCAGTGCCATACCAATGCAGCAGCAAGCCATTGTCAGCTCGGCAACACCAGCCTGGAAGAATGCGCCCGAGAAGTCACCTTTGGTGAATGCGGTGGTCTTCTTCAGGAAGCCGTCGGTCTTGTCAGAGTTCGACAAGTCGGCCGATGCACAAATCATATTCGGAACCTGCTCTGCCAGAACGCTCAAGCAGGCGGCGCTTGCGTTACGTGTGGCGTCGTTGTCTTTCTGTTGAACCTTGCTCCAGTCAATTTTCGGTGCCTTGCCGCTGAACCACTCTGTCAGTTGGGCAGCCTTGTCAGCGTTAGCCGATGCCCAGGCTTTCTCTTCTGCGTAGCGGTCGGCAACAATCTTCTTCAACTCTTCGGCGCGTTTAGCGTAGAGTTCCTTCACTTCGGGGAAGATTACGAACGGATTCTCCGGGTCGCCGCCAAGGTTCTTGATGGTGTTCTTGTAAGCGTCGCCACCGAGCGGTGCGCCGTGAGTCTTGCAGTTGCGCTCATACGACGAGCCGTCTTCTTTCAGCGCGCCCTTGCCCATAATGCACTTGCCGATGATGAGAGCCGGTTTGCCCTTCACAGCTTTGGCCTGAGCCAGTGCCTTGCGGATTTGGTCGGCGTCGTTACCGTTGATTTCGATAACTTCCCAACCCAGAGCGCGATATTTAGCGGCTGTGTCTTCGTTCATAACAGCCTTTGTTTCAGTCGAAAGTTGGATGTCGTTCGAGTCGTAGAACATTACCAGGTTGTCCAGACCGAGAACGCCGGCAATACGTGCCGAGCCTTGCGAAATCTCTTCCTGAACGCCGCCGTCAGAGATGTAGGCGTAGATGGTTTCCTTCTCGAAAGTGGGGTTTCCGGTGTGAGCAGCCAGGAATTTGGCGGCAATGGCGGCACCAACAGCATAGCTGTGGCCTTGTCCGAGCGGGCCCGATGTGTTCTCAACACCACGAGCGATTTCAAACTCAGGGTGACCGGTGGTTGGTGAGCCCCATTGACGCAACTGTGCCAGTTCGTCGAGCGTGTATTTGCCGGTCAGAGCCAACTGTGCGTAGAGCATAGGTGCCATATGGCCCGGGTCAAGGAAGAAGCGGTCGCGGCCAATCCACGACGGATTCTGCGGGTCGTACTGCAGGAATTCCGAATAAAGAACATTGATGAAGTCGGCGCCACCCATAGCACCGCCCGGGTGTCCCGATTTGGCCTTTTCGACCATCGACGCTGCCAGAATACGAATGTTATTGGCAGCCAGATTTGTTGCGTTTGTACTCATTTTCTGTTATTTAAGTTTAGAATATCAAATATCGTTCGTTTCTAAAATAAGGCGATAAAAGTAATTAACGCAAACTGAAAACGCAAAAATAAATTGGGTGGCAGACAAATTGGTGCCATTCGAAAAAACTCACCGCCCATTGTAAATAACTTCTTTTCTCGCAGGTGCCGCATTCGCGATAAGCCGAGTATTTTTGGGGTCGGAAATAAGATTCTGAAATTATGAGAAAAGCTTTCATATCAATATTTTGCATTGCGTTTGCCGCAACGGCCACGGCGCAGCGCAACGAGATTTCGTCGATGCGGTGGGGCGCCGACTTCAACATTCACATCACCTTCAGCAACGACTCAACATCAATTCTCGATGTGCGCGGACTTTACCACTCAACATCAACAATGCCGCAGATGGCCGTCGGGTCGGAAGAAGTGACCTACTACCCCGTGACGCTCGACCCCGAGTTTATTGACGCGCTGAAAAACAAGCGGATAGAAAGTTTCGGCGGCGACACGGCGGCTGCAATGAAATTTTCTGACACCGTGCGAGCCAAAACGCTATGGAGCGCACTGCACGGTGAGATTGGCGGAGGTTACATTCATTTCATCAATTGCTTGATTTACAGCTTGGAATCGAAAAGTCTGAACCTTTGGTCGCCATTCTATCGCCGGCCCGAGTCGAACTGGAAGCCAAAACCGATGACCGAGTCGTACCGCCGCACCAAAAACTGGAAATACTACTTCCCCGACAATCAGAAACTTGCTCAGAAAGAGTATCTTACCAAACAGAAGAACGGCGAGCTGGGCGATATGCAACTGCTGCCCAAATCGTTCATCGACCTTTTTCTTGGCACCAATCAAAAGCAGTACGAGCAACTGAAGGCCGACGGCGAGACCAACAAAGTGGCCATCATTGATATGATTCGTCTGCTGGTGAGCGCCAACTATCTTGGTCTGGACCAGATTTCGCTCATCCAGGGCGCAGTGTCGCGGTCCATTATGAAATACTCGATGAACAGTCTGCCGTCGGTCATCATCTTCGACGATTTTGGCGCAGCTGTGGCAATGACGCTCGACCACGAAGGCTACAAGATTGACAATGTGGTCTTCAATCAGCAGGAAACGCTCAGCGCCGACGAGATTGACCAGCGTATGCAACTTATGCAGGGTGTCATCCGCCAGGTGAACGCCATCAACAAGAAACTGTTTGAGCGGAATTTGAAGAATTACTACAAATAGCGGTAGTTGCGCCGTTGTGGGCAAACAATTGGTATAAATAGTTCGCCCCGCAGGGGCAAAAGCGCATAACCCAAGGCACCGCCTTGGGAAAATTTGCAACCACCAGGAGTCGCCCCGTAGGGGCAAAAGTCTGCAAACCAATCACATATGAATCTTTTACCCCTACAGGGCGAGGGCTTGCTTTGCATTGGTTAACCAAGGCGCCGCTACGCTTGCCTTGGGCTATGAACAGGTTGCGCTTCCAGCGCGTCATTTATTTACGGAACAATTTTTCTACCAATCGATAGACCTACGGGGCAACAAAAAAGCGCCGTCGCAAAACTCTGCAACGGCGCTTTTGTTATCAATCGCAGTCCGATTATCTCTCGTGCAATTCCTTCTCAGTGAAATCCTCGGGGAGCATAATGATGGTTATGCAGTTGTTGGCCGGCAGAACCACGTTTTTCACGTAGTTGCGGATGTCGTCCGACGAGAGTTTCTCCAGAATGGCCTCAAACTCGGTGCGCGAGTCGATGTCCCATTCAAGTTTGTCCTCAATCAGGCCGGCCCAGTAGCCGTTCTGGCGCTGGTTGTTGTCGAACTGCTTCTTTTGGAACAGTTTGAAGCTGGTCAGCTCATCGCTGGTCACGCCGTCGGCGGCAATCTCATCAATGCTCTGGCGGACAAGCATAGCCACCGAGTCGCATTTTGCCGGTGTGAACGGGCAGTAGATTTCAACCGACAGGCCGTCCTTAACGCCGCGTCCCAATGCGGCTGACGCCGATACCGAGTAAGCGAATCCTTTCTCCTCGCGGATAGTCTTGATGTAGCGCTGGCGCAGAATAGAGCCGAAGGCCGAAGCCGCAACCGCCTCTTGCAGGTTATACTGATGTGCTCCGTGCCAGAACTGGTAGAACCAGGCCTGCGGAGTCTCCATTGAGCGCACAAAGCGGTTTTCGGTCGAGCCCTGATGGTAGGTTTCAACCTGCTTAGTGGCGCGGGCCTCACGTTTCTTTACGCCTGGCAGCGATGCAATGTACTGCTCAACATACAGTCGCAGCGAGTCGGTGTTGAACGCTCCGGTGAAGATGAAGTCGAAGTCACCGGCCGATTTGAAACGCTCGCTGTAGATGCGGCGCACGTCCTCATATTTAACCTTGTCAAGGTCCTCAAGCTTGATGTCCATCTGGCGCGGATTGTGGTCGTAGATGGTGGCGTTGATTGAATCGTTGAAAGCGTTCATCGGGTCTTTGGCGGCGTTCTCAAGCGATGTGCGCAAACGCGCCATACAGCTGTTGAATCCGTCAACGTCGTTGGCTGGCTCCTGGAAACGCATATAGATGAGCTCGAACAGCGTGCGCAGGTCTTTCGGCGTTGAGTTGCCCGACAAGTATTCCTGGTAGGTGCTCAGCTGCGGGCGCAGGCCAACTTGCTTTCCGGCCAGTTTCTTGCTGAGCTCGGTAGTGGTGAAGTTGCCCAGACCGGTGCTCGAAATCACGCTGTTGAAAGTCTTGATTGTCGGCAGCAGAGCCGGGTCGGTGATGGTTGCGTTGCCGCCCCAGCTGATGGCCAGCGCACGCACCTCGGTGTTGCTGAAATCGGTCTGTTTGAAGAACACGCGGGCGCCGTTCGAGAGCGTCCACATTGTGTAGCCAAAGTCAGACGCGCTCTCTTTGGTGATTTTGCCTTTCTTGGGCAGCTGCGCAATCAGCGGCTCGTCCTTCACATTATCAACATAAGGCTCCAGCTCGGCCGCGCGGGCATCGGCGACAACCTTTTTCATATCGTCAACGGCCGGCATTTCAAGGCCTTCCTTGTCGGGATACATCGCCAGGAAGACAAAGTTGGTGTCGATTGACGCTGCCGACTGGGCCATCAGCTGCGAGCAGAGCTCAACAGGAATCTGCTGGTCGAGCATTTTGTAGAGGTCGTATTCGGCGGCAAGGCCCGGATACGGACGGTTGCTCAGGAAGTGGCGCACGGCCTTGTTCACGTAGTAGCTGCTGTATTGCTTGTCGCGATTGTCGTAGCTGCGCTCAACCGAGCTCAGAATCTCCTGACGGGCGCGGTAAGCCTCGGTTCCGGTGATGCCGAAGCGGCGGGCGCGCTCAATCTCCTGCATAAGCAGAGCCACAGCCTCTTTGTCGCGGCCCTCCTTCGGAATCACAGCGCCGTAGAAACAGTCTTCGGTATTTGCCAGAAGGTAGCTGTCGAAGCCGCATTCAGCCATAGCAAACGGGCAATCGTCTTTCCGCGCAAGCTCAGCCAGACGGGCGTTAAGCGAATTTGCAATTATGCTGCGCACAAACCCTTGCACGTAAGTTGTTGTGGTATTGGCCATTTCGTAGGGAATGGCGGGCGTCTTATACATCACTTCGATGAGTGTGCGCTGCATCTCCTTGTCCTTGTCAATCACGTAGATTGGCTCTGGTGTGGCAGGCACGTCGAAGCGCTTGAAGTCGGCCGGATTCTCGGGCATCTCAACATCGCCAAACAGTTTCTGAATGCGTTTTTCGATGTCCTTCGCGTCAACATCGCCCACAACAATAATTCCCTGAAGGTCGGGGCGGTACCATTTCTCGTAGTAGTCGCGCAGGGTTTGCGGCGCAAAGTTGTCAACCACGCTCATCAGGCCGATGGGCATACGCTTGCCGTAGCGCGAGTTGGGGTAGAGAGTTTCCAGATTGCGGTTCAGAATTCGCATTTGCGCGCTGGTGCGCATACGCCACTCCTCGTGAATCACGCCGCGCTCCTTGTCAATCTCTTCGGGCAGCAGCAGAAGGCCGTCCGACCAATCGCGGAGGATGAGCAGGCACGAGTCGATGTTGCCATCAGTAACCGGCACATCGTCAATGTTATACACTGTCTCGTCGGTGCTGGTGTAGGCGTTCAGGTTGTTGCCGAACTTCACGCCAATGCTCTCACAGTATTTCACAATCGAGTCGCCGGGGAAGTGCTTTGTTCCGTTGAAGCACATATGCTCAAGGAAGTGGGCCAGACCGCGCTGCTCCTCCTCTTCTTGCACTGAGCCCACACGCTGCGCCAAGTAGAAGTAGGCTCGCTCGCGAGGTTCCTCGTTGTGACGAACGTAATAAGTGAGCCCGTTGGGCAGTTTGCCAAAGACAACCGCCGTGTCGAGCGGAAGCTGTGGAATTTGCTGCGCCTTCATCTGCGAAGGCATCAGCATACTTGCGGCAATGGCCGCGATAATTGATAGTTTTTTCATACTCGTAAGTATTTAGTTGTAAAATAATGCGATGAATTTACTCAATTCAACCGATGTGTAAAAATAACTATTGTTGTTTAGATTGTTAAGATTCCCTGTGTTTTTTCTAAAATAGCAAAGAGACGCCCCGTCGGAACGCCTCCAATGCCGTAAACTAAAAACTGAATTATGATGATGTTATTCTGTGACTTATATTGTTCATTGCCAAACGTTCAATCATATTATCAGAACGTCAAAGATATTCCCGCCGAATACGGATAGAGCTCAGGCCCCTTGTCTTTGCTGAACAGCGGTGACATGTTGGCGCGCACATACGCTCCCACACAGTCAACACCGATTTTTGCCACAAGATTGTAGCTGAAAAGATTTTGGCAGAAATTTGAGTGTACGCGGTCTTTGTGGCCCGACGATGTCTTCAGTTTTGTATTCGACCATGCAAGCAGATTGCCTTCGACACCAGCCATCAGCCAGACATCTTTTGCGTGTACCTCAATAACCACCGGAACAGTAAGATAGGTATTGGTTAGTTTGCTTTTTTTGTACGATTTCGATGTATCGGCGTAGTGCACCAGGCGGCCGTCAACCTTCTCGAGAGCGAGATTTTGTGTCGCGAACGTGTAAAAATCGCATTTCACACCAACACCGACGGCAATGCCCAAACGGCGCGAAATGATTGGCAATCCTGCCGCATCCAGGCACGCACTCAAATGGAACCCACGTTTGAGATCCATGTAACCGGCATCGTCAATGGTGAACGACAGCGGGTTTGACGCAAACTGCGACACACCAAAATCAATCGATGACAGGTTAGGCGAGAAGTATCGATATTTATTGTGTTTGCTTGAAGAATTTCCGCCATTTTGGTTTGAAACGTTTCCGTTGTTGTTTGTTTGCGGGGTGTAGCCGCCGCCTTGATTGCCACGGAAGTTATCGTCGTCGAAACTTTGGTCAAAGTTGTCGCGGTCTTTCATGATGTGTATTCCGTTGTCATCGAAAATCACCTCGCGTTTTCCGAAATGATAGCTTTTGGCATCGTTGGTTTTGGTCTGCGAATAGGCAGAGTCTGCGGAAAAATCAAGTGCAGTCGCACCGTCAGTCTCCGCGAATAGCGATGTCGCAGCCATCAGCACGACACCAGTCATTGTAAGTTTTATTATTGTTCTCATTTGACATTAGATTTAATGAGTAATTATGTTTAATCAAACCCGCCGAAACTTATGCCGGCCGAGAAGGGATAGAGCTCGGGGCCTTTGCCGTCGCGGAACAGCGGCGACATATTGGCTTTCACAAACACACCCACTCCTTTTATTCCAACTCGCGCCACGAGATTGTAGTTGAATCGGTTCATATACAAATCGTTGCGGTGTTTTTCCTTGTCACCTGACGTTGTTTTTGTCTTTGTCGATGAGCCGATGCGCAGGTTGCCCTCAATGCCGGCCATAATGTAGAAGTCATCGCCGCCTCTCTGCCATTCCAGAATAAGCGGAACCGTTAGATAGGTGCAGCGCAGCTTGCTCTTGCTGTAGCTTGTCGTGCTGTCGTGACTGTAAGCCAGGCCGGCAGGCCCTTTGCTCAAAATCATGTCGTTGTTTGAAAACGAGTAGATGTCGAACTTAAAGCCGATGTCAGTTCCTAAATAGAGCCTGTTATCTACAATCGGCAGCGATGCCTCGCAAAGGCCGAAGGCAATATGGAAACCGCGGTTCAGCTCCATAAAGTTGGCGCTGTCGGCAATATTGTTTGAGAAGGTTTTCGAGCCATAGCCCGACACACCAAAGTCGAACGCATCGACATGCGTGTCATCGTGCAGGTTGACCCATGACAAACCGTACTTGCGGTAGTTGTCATCGTAATCGTCGTCGAATTTGTTTGTATAAGTTTTGACGAAGTGGATGCCGTTGTTGTCCACAACAACTTCGCGCCGACCGAAATAGAAGTGGCTGGCGGTGTCGGTGTGTGTTTTAATCTGACCATCGCTGATTTTGGCATTTGTGATAGTAGTGTCGGCCGCAAAGGGCTCGGCAAAAACTGATGTGGCCGCCATCAGTGCGGCGCTGACCATCGATATTCTTATTGACCTTTTCATAATAAGTTTTTTAATCATATTTTGCGGCAGAGGGAGCCGCGTTTTTATTTCACTCACTCTAATGACGCGCCAAAATCAAAAATGTAACAGCAGAATGGATTATTTTTTTTGATGCGTTTTTTTAATCGTATACACTACGATATACGAAAATCCACCAATTTTTTATCACCCAACATTTAAACCAGCACAATTAACTATTTTTGCCCGATTTTTTGGAATACTAGAAAAACGCGATATGAAACGTAAAATCACCATTGGCGACATTACAATGAAACAGGCCGCCGACAAGGCCGACTACGCCTTCTCGTTCCGCGAGAAGATTGAATTGGCCAAAATGCTTGACAAAACAGGCCTTTCGGTCATTGAACTTGCACCTATAACCGACGGCAAAACCGACTCGCTGTTAATCAAATCGCTCGCTTCGGCGGTGAAGAACAGCGCCGTGGCCGTGCCGCTCAACATTAGCGAGGCCGACACCGTTGAAACCACTTGGAACGCCTTGAAGGGCGCCGCTCACCCGCGATTGCAGATTTCGGTCCCTGTGAGCACCGTGCAGATGGAATATTTCTGCCATAAGAAACCCGCCGCCATTGTCGAGATGATTGCCAGCCTGACCAAGCAAAGCCGCGCGCTCTGCCCCGATGTTGAGTTTGTGGCCGAAGATTTTGGCCGCAGCGACATCAGTTTCCTGTGGCAGGCCATTGAGGCCGCCACGCAGAACGGCGCAACCACCGTCACGGTGTGCGACGCTGCAGGCAACCTGCTGCCCGAAGAGTTTTTCGACCTTGTGAAACAGGTGAAAGAGCACCTGCCCGCCGACGTTCGGTTGGGTGTGCGCTGCTCAAATGAGTTCTATTTGGCCGACTCGTGCGCCATTGCGGCCGTGCGTGCAGGTGCCGACGAGATTAAGACGGCGCCTTTCGGCAACTTCACCGTCTCGCTCGAAAGGTTTGTCAAGATACTGAACGTGAAGGCCGATGTGTGCGACGCCTGCTGCGACGTGCGCGCCACCGAACTGCACCGCGCCGTTGAGCAAATCAAGCGCCTGTGCCAGACCAACCGTTCGAAACCCACTTCGTTCTCGAACATTGCCCCCACCGAGCGCCCCGACATTCAACTCACCGTGCGCGACTCGAAAGAGACAGTGCTCAAGGCCGTGCAGAGTCTGAACTTCGACCTGACCGACGAAGATGCCGACAACGTTTACAACGAATTCCTGAAGGCCGCCGCCACTCACGAAACCGTTGGCGCGAAGGAACTCGACGCCATTATCGCCACAGCGGCGTTCCAGGTGCCACCAACCTATAAATTAGAGAATTACGTTATCAATTCGGGCAACATAATCTCGGCCACCTGCCACATTCTTTTGAAGAAGGGCGACGATGTGCTCGAGAGCGTCTGCATTGGCGACGGCCCGATTGACGCCGCCTTCCAGGCCATTGAGAAGGTCATTGGCAAGCACTACGAACTCGACGACTTCCAGATTCAGGCCGTGACCGAAGGCCGCGAGGCAATGGGCGAAACCGTTGTCCGCCTGCGCTCTGAAGGCAAAATCTACTCGGGCCGCGGAATCTCAACCGACATTGTCGGCTCAAGCATTGCCGCCTACCTGAACGCCGTCAACAAGATAGCATTCGAAGAAGCATAAATCGAAAATTATCAGCATTTTACAGAAAATCACTTAAAATGAAACTTTCATTTTCAACACGCGGATGGGCCGATATGTCGTGGAACGAAATCCTTGACAACGCAAGCCTGATGCGCTTCTCGGGCATCGAGATATACAACGTTTTCAAAACGCCTGAATTTGTGGCCAAGGGCGGGCCGTTCCACAAGTACTCGCTCACGGCTTCGCTGCGCGATTTGCGCGAGAAGAAACTCGCCATTCCCTGCTTCGACAGTTCGCTCGACCTTTCGGAAGACAGCGCCGAGATG
The DNA here is from genome assembly GCA_946186925.1 of uncultured Bacteroidota bacterium. Taxonomy (GTDB): domain Bacteria; phylum Bacteroidota; class Bacteroidia; order Bacteroidales; family SZUA-534; genus RUG13583. The sequence goes on from CAMHPA010000002.1 coordinate 33,844, forward strand.
ATTGACGAGATGACCGCTCTCATTGGCATTGCCGCCGATATGCGCAGCCCCTACGTTTGCGCTTTCGCGAAGAAGGGCACCGTTGAGCAGGTGAAGCAGAACCTGACCCGACTCATTCCTGTGGCCGAGGCCAAGGGTATCACCATTCTGATAAAAACCAGCGGAATATACGCCGACACCGCCTTGCTGCGCGATTTGCTCGACTTTTTCGCCTGCGACCAGATTGCCGTCATTTGGGATGTGCACCACCCCTACCGCGACAAGGGCGAGACGCCTGCGCAGACAATCACCAACCTTGGCGCATACGTTAAGCACGTTCACCTTCGCGACAGCGACGACGCCAACCGCTACAACATTATCGGCGAGGGCAACTTCCCCATTGCCGACGTGATGAAGGCCCTTTCGTCGGTCGATTACGACGGGTTTATCTCACTTGAGTGGAAGCCAGAGTGGATGCTTGACTTCACCGACCGCGACGTCATTTTCCCGCACTTTGTCAACTATATGAGCCAGTTCGAGAACACCCGCGGCAAACGCAGCGAACTCTACCCGAACCACGACGGCTCAGGCTACTATATTTGGAAGAAGGACGAACTGCTGAATATGACCTTCTCGCAGGTTTTGGACCGCGTTGTTGAGGAATTCCCCGACCAGTACTGCTTCAAATACACCACTTTGGACTACACCCGCACCTACGCCGAGTTCCGCGACGACGTTGACAACTTCGCCCGCGCGCTTGTATCGCTTGGAGTGAAACCAGGCTCGAAAGTGGCCGTTTGGTGCACCAACATACCCGCCTGGTACATAACATTTTGGGCAACCGTGAAAATCGGCGCCGTGCTTGTGACGGTGAACACCGCCTACAAGATTCACGAGGCCGAATATCTGCTGCGGCAGTCTGACACTCACACACTTGTGATGATTGAGAGTGCTTTGGACTCGAACTATCGCGCCATTATCAACGAACTCTGCCCCGAAATTGCCACCAACACGGCGGGCAAGCCGCTTCACTGCAAGCGTCTGCCGTTCCTGCGCAACGTTATCACCGTGGGCTTCCGCCAGAAGGGCTGTCTGACGCTGCAACAGGCAATGGACCGCCACGACCTTGTGCCGTTGGAGGAAATCCAGCGAATGGCCGCCGCCGTCAAACCCGACGACGTGTGCAATATGCAGTACACCAGCGGCACCACAGGTTTCCCGAAGGGCGTGATGCTGACTCACTACAACGTGGTGAACAACGGCAAATGTATCGGCGACCGTATGGGCCTTTCAACAGCCGACCGAATGATGATTCAGGTGCCGATGTTCCACTGCTTCGGAATGGTTCTGTCGATGACTTCGTCGATGACGCACGGCACCACAATGTGCCCGATGCCCTACTTTTCGGCCAAATCGTCGTTGGCGTGCATAAACCAGGAGCACATAACCTGCTTCAACGGCGTGCCCACAATGTTCATTGCAATGTTCAACCACCCCGACTACCGCAGCACCGACTTCTCATATATGCGCACAGGCATTATGGCAGGCTCAGGCTGTCCGCCCGAACTGATGCGCCGCGCCGCCGAGCCGTCGGAGATGAATATGCGCGGCATTGTGAGCGTTTACGGACAGACCGAATCGGCGCCAGGCAGCACAATGTCGGCTTGGACCGACTCAATCGACGTGCGCACCGAGACCGTGGGCTACGCCTTCCCGCACGTGCGCTGCAAGGTGGTTGACCCCGAAACGGGCCTTGAGGTTCCGCCCAACACCAACGGCGAGTTCTGCGCCAAAGGCTACAACGTGATGAAAGGCTACTACAAGATGCCCGAAGCCACCGCGCAGACCATTGACGCCGACGGTTGGCTTCACAGCGGCGACCTTGCCTGTGTTGACGAGAACGGAAACTACAAAATCACAGGCCGCCTGAAAGATATGATTATCCGCGGCGGCGAGAATATCTATCCAAAAGAGATTGAGGAGTTTATCTACACCCACCCCAAGGTGAAGGACGTTCAGGTTATCGGCGTTCCCGACGAGAAATACGGCGAGGAGGCAATGGCCTGCATTATTCTGAAGGAGGGCGAGGAGATAAGCGAACCCGAGATGCGCGACTTCATTATGGGCCGCCTTGCCCGCCACAAGGTTCCGCGCTATATCGATTTCGTCAAATCGTTCCCGATGAACGCCGCAGGCAAAATCCTGAAATACAAGATGCGCGAGGAGGCTGTGGAGAAATTGGGGCTGAAGAAATAAATCTCACAGAGAGCGCAGAGGAAACGAGAGGAAGGACGCAGAGCGCGCAGAGAAAACGAGAGAACACAGAGTTTAAATAGCAAGGCTGCCTGATTGGGTGGCCTTGTTTTGTTTTCGGCAAGCACCCCGCAACCTTTTTACCTTCAGCAACGTCTGCATAATAGTGCGAAAAGTTTCTTAACTTTGGCAAATGGCGTTTAGTAAAGAACAAATTAAAGATTGCAAGACTCTTCTTGAACAATTTAAAACGATGATGAGCGATGATGTTATTCATTGATAAAAATATTGTGGCACGTACACCAAAAGTTTTGTGTGTTCTTATAGGTGGAGCTTGTGTGTTATCATCTATTTTTTTTAGGCCATATACGCAGAAGAAACTATATGTTGAGGGTGTTATTAGTGAATATAAAGAAGTTATTAAAAGTGGACACACGTGGAAGGGTGGAGGTCATTACGACATAGAGCGCTATTACATTATAATAAATGGAACAAGAGTAGACGTTGCTTTGAGTGAAGAAAAAAAATTCAAAGGAAAAGAAAGGTATTGGAGAGAAATATTAGAAGGCAAATATGCAAAAGTATGTTACTTGCAAAAAAGTACACTTACAATATACAGCATCGAACTTGAAGACGGCAGTTATTCATACCACGACCCACACGAAATATCATATTACGATGTCGGTTGGTTTCCGTTTTGCGTAACTGCGCCAATAGCTTTGTTCTGCATATTTGTCATTTTGCGTTTCTTCTATCTGCTAATTTTTGCATCAGACGAACGTCGCGAGTTGGTTTTTGGAGATAAGGATTACAATCCGTTCTGATTCTGCGTCGTCTGCGTTCAAAAAATCTGCGTACCCCGATAGTTTATCGGGACTGTGTCGTCAGTGCGTGAATAAAAACAATTTTTTAAATTTGACACATTAAAACTTGATGGATATGAAATCAATAGTTGCCGTTATCGCGTCGCTGACATTGCTGTTTACGGGGATTTATATTGTTCTTATGCTTAGAATCAATTCCACACCAGGAGCATTCAACTATCCAGCCAGCAATATCTCGGAACCCAACAGACAAGCGATAGAAAAAACACTGAAAGTATTTCAAGAAGGTTACACGTTGCGCGATGCGTCGAAAATCGACGAGTGCATAGCCCGAACCATCGACACCGCTTCGATTTTTATTTTGGGCACCAATCCCAACGAAATACTCAAGGGAAAAGACGGGGCGCAGGCGCTGCTATATGGCGATTGGACATATTGGGGCAGTGTGAAATATGACATCGACCGCCTTTATGCCAACCAAATCGCCGACAGCATTGCTTATGTGGTTTTCCCAGGAAATATCACACTTGATGTTGGAAAAATGAACTTCCCACTGCAAGTTACAGGCTTGATGGCGCAAGATGAGGACGGCCAGTGGAAATTCTCGAAAATGCAGTTCATATATGGTTGGAACACCAATTATATCATCTTCGCCCGCATTGCGGCATACGGGACCCTGATTCTACTGGCAGCGCTGCTGGCACTCGTCGGCATTATGAAGTGGATAATGGCCTTGAAGAAGTGAAAATAACGGAGTAATAAAAGAGCCTATTTGGAGGTCAGAAGAGTCTTCCGATAATGGCAGTTAATCACGTTCTCGCCTGTGCCGTGCCAATTGTGCATTCCGTTGCCCAGACACATTTTGAAGGCTTTGCAATCCTTGCAGATGCCTGTGCGCGCCCAGTTTCTGTTGCGAAATGGCTCAAAACGCCTGTTCCAAACCTCATAAAGATTGTCGGTGTAGATGCTGCCTTGTGTAAAGCGGTCGCGGTCGATGTTGGGGCAGGCGGCGGGCATTGGTGCAGAATAGAAAAATCTGCGCAAATCAGTGTTATCTGTGTAATTTGTGCGAGAAAACAATGTCATTCACGATTGAAAAAATCTGCTATCTTGCACCAAATAATAATCAACCCCGATGGAGTCGATGACCGATTATTTTGAAAACCAGCACAGCAGCGGGGCAAGCCGTTTCAGCAGAATGGAAATCCACTCGTGCCCCGAGCTCATTGAGCGTGTCGGCCAGCTGGGGTTTCTGCCGTTGCTCGACAGCGGTATCAGCGGTTTTTGCGCCGAGGGGCTGATGGCCGAGGAGTGCCGTTTTGTGCAGTTCGACGACGGAAGCTGGGAGTGGCCGCTTTGGACATGGAAAAGCTCGGTGATAAAGAACGGCGGTTGCGTTTATGGCAAGTTTTTCGCCGGAAAGGCTGGGTTTATCAGTCTTGACTGGTGGCCCGACTTCTACAACTGGCGGCGCAGCCAGACACCCGTTTTGGAAGAAGGCGGCATTGAAGAAGCCATTGTGGCCACCCTGCAGATGAACGGCAGCATGATAACACGCGAGCTCAGGGCAGCCTGCGGGTTCACCGGACCGAAAATGCGCAGCAAGTTCGACGCCTTTGTCACCCGCCTGCAAATGGCCTGCTACATTGTTACCGAAGATTTTGTCTATCCCACCGACAAGCATGGACACGAGTACGGCTTCGGCTGGGCGCTGCTCACCACACCCGAGCGGCAGCTGGGGCTCACAGCTTGCCAATGTCAGAGGTCGCCAGAGGAATCATTCAACCGCCTTTTTGCACACCTCAAAGACATACTTCCTAACGCAACAGAAAAACAGATTCTAAAGTTGCTGAAGTAAAACTACTTGTTGTAAAACTTCTCTTTCAATCGGGCGAAACCTTCATTATGGTCGGCAATGCCGTTGAGCGTTGAGTCCATCGGGCACTGACCGGTGCTGTCGTTGTTGAAAATGAAATCACCCTCGCTGGTATACACCAATTTGACGCCGGCTTGTGCAAGAATGCGTTTAGCTGATGGTGTGGTGTAGTTGGTGTGTACTTCGCTCACTCCGCCCAAGGCTAGAAGCGAAGCTGCTGCATTGCCCACCTTTTTGTCGGCCACAACGGCGCCTTTCAAGCGTTCAGGCTCAGTGGTCACAATACGCATAAGGTCGTCAACACGCGGACTGGCGTGACGACTGATGCTGTCGTTGTTGCTAACTACAAGAGAAAGATTCTCGTCGTTGAGTATCTTCAATAGTTGTGCGCCGTCAATAGGCTTTTGCTTGCATCCAAAAAGCGCAAGGCAAATTGTGAGAAGTACTGTTAATCTTTTCATTTTCATCGTTTTTAGATAGCAGATGCTGATCGTTTATTGGGTCAAAGATAAGATTTTCAATAAATTGTTTCTTACAAGTTGTTATTTCACGATGGATTTTTCTATAGTTTTGTGTTATATCTAAAAACTCATTTTTATGAAAATTAAATATTCCAACGATAGATTCAATGAGTTATTGAGAAAAGACTATACTGATAATTATATTGGTCAGGGTAATCCGGATTCTAAAATTCTCATAATTGGTAAAGAATGCACTAGTACAGATTATTTTTTCCTCAACAATGCTAAGATTTGGAAAGAAAAAACATCGGAAACAATAGATGATTGGTTCGAATCCAATTGGAATCCTGAAAGTTACCATCCACGCAAACCTTTTTTAGGACAAATTATGCTTAAGGATAATTTTACAAAAAAGCATCCAAAAACATTAGAAACAAGCAACCACGGAACATCTAATACATGGAAAGCATATCAAAAATTCATCAACTACTTATTGCCTGAAAATAAACAAGTTGCGCCACGTCAGCAACTAAATTTCTACGATTATTGTTTTATGACAGAATTAAGCAGTAATTGTATGCCCATAAGTCAAAAAAATGATGCCACAAAAGATTCAATAAAAAGAAGGTTAGGTGAGAATGGCATTTTGCAACATTCTTTCTACAAAAAATTCCCTGTGATAATCTTTACAATATATCATTACTTTGATTGGTATAAAGATATACCTATCATTAATAGTTTTGATGACGAAAAATTAGGCATTCATTATAAATATGACGGAATGATTGTTCCGAAAGAATCTTATAACAAACTAAAAGAGGAAGATAAAAACAAATGGAATGCTAGTATTTCACATCATAACTTGCATAAAGGCGAATTTATAAATGTCCATACAGCTATTGACAATGACGGTATGAAACATATTCTATTACACACAAGTCATTTGACAAATCGTTTTAACTCGAAGTCGGATGATTTATTTATGGAAATGGCTGACATAATTAAACCTTATTTGAATCAGTAATTCTTTTTCAAGCCACATCTAACAGGTGGCTTTTTTATTAACCATTTTGCCATTTTTTAACTTAGTTCTGCTCGGTTTCGTTATTAAATTTTCGTATTATAGTTTTGTGGCGATATAAATAATAACATCGCCATGGATAAACTTAATCAGAACATTGACAGCATTTTATCGCTTCCGGCAATTGATAGGGTCATCTGTCTTGCTGATACCGATATTGAGCCGAAACTTCTTCGTGCTATGGTGTGCGCATTGTCAAAGACAGAGAAACAAATGCTAGAAGACACACCTCACCCCCCTGTCATCGACCGCATATTGGGAAGTCTCAATTGGGAAGAATGGCAAAACCAGCAGCCGCACGACATTGAATCTCAACCTCAATATCGCCCTGTTGACGAGTTGCTGAAAGATTTTCTGAATCCGAAGAGCAAGAAGAAACAAGCCGCACGCAAAGAACTTCAAAAGCGTCTGCCATATTTGGCTGCAACAGAGCAAAGGCGGACAATCTATGCATTTCTCGATACTGAAGTCAAAACAGACCGCGTGTTTGTATTCAAATATCTGGATGAACATTATGACCCGTCGTACGATAAAGCCATTAAAACCGTATGGCAACTATACCATGATTTCGAAGCGGCAAAATTGCTCACACATTATGCCTCGTCGGAGTTTATTGAGGAGCATTTTGAACAGTTGGCACATGACTACCACTATTTTCCTGTCCGTATGCGCATGCCATCGAACTATCCGTTAGACCGTTCCCGGCTGGAAATGCACGAACTTATACACCTCTGCGTTCGCCAGCATCTTCCGCTTACAGAGCAGGAAGCTTTCGCTATTTTATCGAACACACTGCATCGTCAACTTATTAGAGATGATGCTTACATCTATGGTTCCCTATTCAACCTGACTTACATCCGTGGCATCATCTGGGCTTTGGGGCACCTTGGGTTTCAAGAGATTATCACACGTTTTATTGTTGAGAATGAACGTACAAAGCCTCTGTTTGTAAGTGGCGATAGAGAAAAAATGAATACAACTATCAGAGATCAACTATGCAATGATGGTTTTAATTTTTTTCACGATATTCTCGGTACGAAAGAAGATTTAGAAATCAAAGATTTGTAATTTTGCACCCCAAAATTGCAAAAAGATATGTCGAAGAATTTTGTAACAGTTGACGGCAACGAGGCTGCAGCGCACATTGCGTACGAGTTCACAGAGATTGCCGCAATCTACCCCATCACACCGTCGTCACCTATGGCGGAGCACACCGACGCGTGGTCGGCAAAAGGACGCAAGAATATTTTCGGTCAACAAGTTACGCTGATTGAAATGCAGTCGGAGGCGGGTGCCATTGGTGCCGTCCACGGAGCGGCGCAGACGGGCTCGCTGGCCACAAGTTTCACATCGAGCCAAGGCCTTATGCTTATGATTCCGGTGCTGCACCGCATTGCGGGCGAGCGTCTGCCGGTGGTTCTGCACGTGGCCGCACGCACGGTGGGAACGCACGCAATGAGCATCTTCGGCGACCATTCCGACGTAATGGGCTGCCGCAACACCGGTTTCGCAATGCTCTGCACTGGCAGCGTTCAGGAGGTTATCGACCTTGCCGGAGTGGCTCACCTGGCCGCCGTCAAGGGGCAGACACCGTTTATGCACTTCTTCGACGGATTCCGCACGTCGCACGAGATTAACACCGTGGAAATGATTGACACAAAGGCTCTTGCCGATATGCTCGACCGCGACGCCCTGCAAGCCTTCCGCTCGCACGCGCTCAATCCGGAGCATCCGCTTATGCGCGGAACGGTGCAGAACCCCGACGTCTTCTTCCAAGTGCGCGAGGCCTGCAACCCTTACTACAACGCGCTTCCGCAGATTGTTGAAGATTATTTCGAAAAGATAGGCGCTCTGACAGGCCGACACTATCACCTGTTCGACTACTACGGCGCAGCCGACGCCGACCGCGTCATTGTTGCAATGGGCAGCGTTTCGGGCGCAGTGAAAGAGGCCGTTGACAGCCTGAACGCCAAAGGCGAGAAGACCGGCTTTGTGCAGGTTCACCTTTACCGTCCGTTCAGCGCCGAGCATCTGCTCAAGGCACTGCCGCAGAGCGTCAGGAGCATTGCCGTGCTCGACCGCTGCAAAGAGCCCGGAAGCGCCGGCGAGCCGCTGTTTGAGGACGTCTGCTCGGTCATCCTGAACAGCGACAGAAAAATCAAGGTTGTGGGCGGCCGCTACGGACTTTCGTCGAAAGACACCGACCCGGGACAGATTCTGGCCGTGTTCGCCAATCTGTCTGAAAATGAGCCGAAAAACGGCTTCACCATCGGCATCACCGACGACGTTACGCACCTGTCGCTGCCAACACTGCCGTTCGACAATCAGGGCGGCGACACCTTCAGTTGCAAGTTCTGGGGCCTTGGCGGCGACGGAACGGTGGGCGCCAACAAAAACACCGTCCACATTGTGAGCGAGTGCGCCGGACTCTACGGTCAGGCCTACTTTGAGTACGACGCCAAAAAGTCGTTCGGCGTGACCAAATCGCACCTGCGCTTCGGCAAAAACCCCATCGAGAGTTCGTACTACGTGAAAAGCGCCGATTTTGTGGCCTGCCACAATCAGAGTTACATTGGCAAATACGATATTGTGTCGGAAGTGAAGCCGGGTGGCACGTTCCTTCTGAACTGCACCAAAACCGACGCCGAACTTGAAGCGTGGCTTCCGGCTGACGTGAAACGGACGCTGGCACTCAACAAGATACGCTTCTGCGTGATTGACGCCACCGACATTGCAATGAATATCGGTCTGGGCAGCCACACCAACACGGTGCTTCAGGCCGCCTTCTTCGCCTGCACGGGCATTATCAAGGCCGACGTGGCGCTTGAGGCTATGAAAGCCGCCGCCCGCAAGACCTATTTTGCTAAAGGCGAAGAGGTTGTGAACAAGAACGTGGCCGCCATCGACAAGGGTGCCGCCGGCGTTCGCGAGATTAAGGTTCCGGCTGCGTGGGCATCGGCTAAAGAAGTGGAAACCAACGCTGTTGACAACCGTCCGGCTGTGGTTCGCAATCTGCTCGAGCCCATCAACGCGCAAAAGGGCGACGACCTGCCTGTGAGCGCTTTCGCCGATAACATCGACGGCACTCTGGAAATGGGCCTGACCGCCTACGAGAAGCGCGGCATTGCCGTGAAGGTGCCCGTCTGGAACACCGACAAGTGCATTCAGTGCAACCGCTGCTCGCTCGTCTGCCCGCACGCCGTCATTCGTCCGTATCTTTTGAACGAGGCCGAAAAAGCCGCCGCGCCCGAAGGGTTCAAAACGGTTGTGGCCAACGGAAAGGCGAAGGCTATGGGGCTTCATTTCGCCCTGAGCATATCGGCGCTCGACTGCACAAGTTGCGGCAGTTGCGTGCAGAGTTGCCCGGCCAATGCGCTTGAAATGCAGCCGGCAGTGTTCAGCCAACAAGACCGCGACTGCTTCGATTACGGATTGACAATCAGTCAGAAAGGCGATATTTTTGAACCATACTCGATAAAGGGAAGCCAATTCCGTCAGCCGTTGCTCGAATTCTCGGCAGCCTGCGCGGGTTGCGGCGAGACGCCATACGCCAAACTGCTCACCCAACTGTTCGGCGACCGCGTGTTCTGGGCCAACGCCACAGGCTGCTCGCAGGCGTGGGGCTCGGCAATGCCTGGAATCCCTTACACGGTGAACCACCGCGGCTTCGGCCCCGCCTGGACCAACAGTCTGTTCGAGAACAATGCCGAACTCTGTCTGGGAATGTATCTGTCTGTCAAACAGCGCCGTGCATTGCTTAAAGAGAAGATTGAGGCTATGGCCGCAAGCGCCAACGGCAGTCTGAAAGAGGCCTGCCAACAGTGGCTCGACACATTCAACGACATTGATAAATCGCGCGAAGCAACTGATACACTGATAGATAATCTGCAAAAGAACGCCGACACAAAAGCGGCCGACATTCTGGCTCAGAAAGACGTTCTGTCGAAGAAGACCTTCTGGATGTTCGGTGGCGACGGCTGGGCCTACGACATTGGCTTCGGCGGCCTTGACCACGTAATTGCCGGCGGCGAGAATATCAATGTATTTATTATTGACACAGAGATTTACTCGAACACGGGCGGACAAAGTAGCAAGGCAACGCCGATGGGCGCTGTGGCAAAATTCGCCGCTTCGGGCAAGAAGAGCCGCAAAAAGGACCTTGGCGCCATAATGATGACCTACGGCAACGTGTATGTGGCACAGGTGGCAATGGGCGCCGACCCGAACCAACTGATTAAGGCCGTGAAAGAGGCCGAGGAGTACGACGGACCGTCGATTGTGATTGCCTACACGCCTTGCGCGTCGCACGGAATCTGCATTGGTATGCACCGCGTTCAGGAGGAGATGAAACGTGCCGTTGAGAGCGGCTACTGGCTGCTCTACCGCTACGACCCGCGCCGCGAGCACCCGTTCCAACTCGACTCGAAGGCGCCGACAATGCCATACAAGGAGTTCCTGGCCGGCGAGGTGCGCTACAACTCGCTCACCCGCAGCTTCCCCGACAACGCCGACAAGCTCTTCGAGCAAGGCAGCCACGATGCCGAGGAGCGGTACAAGAGGTATTCGGAGATGTGATTGTGAGAGTTTAAAGTTCTAAGTTTTTGAAGTTTAAAGTTTAACGGTTTGAACAGGTTTATCCCGATAGCTATCGGGGGCTGCGTTGTTTAACGGATTAAAATTCACACTGAGAAAGGTTTAAAAACAAATGAAGTCAGTGGCTGCTACATTGTGGCGGCCATTGTTTTTTTATCTATATAGAAAGAGAATTATCTGCCCAATCCGATTGATTCACCAGTTTAGCAAACACTCTGGAGTTAGGCATAAGGCAAAAAGCGGAGGTTTATTTCCTCAGCAAACCGAGCATCATGCGGTTCTTTTCAGCCATCGGCAGCTTGTAGCTGTGATTGTAGATGGCGTTTTCCCACTCGCCGTACATGGGGTTTGGCAGCATGATGAACTTGCGGCCGAAATCGTTGTGCAGTGAGTCGGCGAGCCGCAGGGCAAGCGTGCTGTCGCGGCGGTCGAAGAGCGAAGTGTAGTCGCCCAGGTTGTCGCCGACGAAAAGAATTATCTCGTGAGTGGCCGAAACGGCATTGCGGCGCTCGTCTTTGCACGATGTCTTCTTGCTCAGGTCGTAGAGCAGGAGGTGAGCCGAGTCGACCGCCATTCCTGCGGCGGCAAGGTTGCGCAGAGTGCGGTCGCGCTCCTCAAGAATGCGGTTCGATATGAAAAAGACCTCTACGCCCAGCTCGCGTGCGTAGGCAATGAACTCAGCCGCTCCGGGCAGAGCCAGTGCCTCCTCACGTGCCGACCACGCCATCCAGGCGCTGTCGGAATAGTTATGGCGGTCGGCCATCAGCTTGGCTTCAAATGGGCTGTTGTCGAGCACCGTCTCGTCGATGTCGAGCACCACGGCGGCGGGTTTCGTGCCCTTGTAGTTCTGCAAGTTGTCCTTCAGCGCCAGCTTGGCCATATTGTACGACTGATAGTAGCAGGCGCGCATCTCGGCCGACTGCTGAAACCAAGCGGTGGCCAGCAGTAGATGTTTCATATCGGGGTCGGTTGGTTCGGTTGCCTGTTTCTGACAGCACGATGCCATAATTGCAATTAAAGCAATGCTGCCGATAGCGCACTTTATCAGTTTCATATCTATATGTTTATGGATTCAACGTGTAGTTCATGTCGAAGAACTTGTTGTAACGGTCGAGATTGCCGTCCTGAAGGAATTTCTCGTAGTTCGACTTCGATATGATGTATTGCTTGTAGCTGTCGCTCACCACGCCGTCGAACACTTCGCCGGCAATAATCACCGACTCAATGTAGTTCTGTGCCATGCGGGCGTTCTTGAATTTATCGACTTTGACAATTCCGTAATCTTCAGAGAGTTTGGCTGTCGAGACATCGAAATTCATGAAGTCGAAATACTCGTCGTTGAAGTCGATGAAACCGAATCGGATGCGGCTCTCCTCCAGCTTGTGCTTGTCGACAACAACAATGTAGTAGTGCAGCTCGTCGGCATCGAAATTATAGAGCGACACGTCGAGCGAGTCGTAGGCGGCTTGCGCTGCCAACTGCTCCTCGGCTAGAATCTGCTCCTCGGTCTTCTCCTCAATCTCGTGCGGCTTGCGGTTCAGGGCGGCAATCACGTCACGGGCGTAGCCACTCTCATCGCTCTTCGGATACTTGCCGATGAACTCCTTCAGCTTGGCTTCAAATGTTAAACTATCGGTTGATTTACCCTCGCATAACGTGTTGAGCAGTGCGAATTTAGGCATCAGGCGGCTTTCGTGATATGCCGAATCAACATACTTGAATGTTGAGCTCACATTGTCGCACTCATCGTTAAGGAAGTAGCGATAAGTAACTTGATACATGAAATTGAGCTCATTCTCAGCTCTTTCCAATTCTTTGTAGTAGTCGGGGTCGTTCAGGATTTTGGCGTAGTCGGTATCGGGATACTCGCTGATAATCCGTTTCTTATAGATGTCGGCGTTGGCGTAGTCCTTCTGCAAAAGGTAGGTTTTGTAGAGATTGAACATTGCCGACACTTCTTTTTCCGACCTTGGATATTTCTTCATGTAGTCGTTAAAAGCGTCAATGGCAAGCGGATAGTCGGCGAATTTGTCTTTGTAGACTACGCCCAGATTGAAATAGGCCTGTTCCATCTTCTGCTCCGACACCTTGTAAGCCGAGTCGGTGAGCGGAATATCGACCAAATAATACTCGCGGCTCTTGTTGTCGAGGCCTTTCTTTGCGTCCTCAGCCTCCTCAGCCTCAGCCGTGCTTCCCACATCGTCCCACTCGGTGACGGTCTTGTTGCTTCGGCGCCAGTTGTCCTCCAGCTTGCGGTTGCCCCATTTCTTGCGGAACTCGTCCTGCCCAAGGCTCAGCGACGACTGGTTGTAGAAGTACCATTTGCCGCCCGTTGTGTTCTGGCGGCTCATCTGCTGCGCCTGTGCCAGTTCGCTTTTGGCTACGTTCTCGCGGTTCTTTTCGGCCTGCTCGGCGTTCTTTACTTCCTGTATTTTGCGGTCGATGACCTTGTTGCGTTCATCCTCGCTCATTTTTGCCAGTCTCTGAAGGCTGTCTTGCGTCTGAATGGTTTCAATGCAGTTTACCAGGTCGGTCAGGTTCTCCGATTTGCGGCGGATGTTCTGATAATCAGGATATTCGTGCGGCAGGTTCACCATCGCGCTGTCGTAGTAGAGCTGCGCGTTGCGGTAGTCGGGCTTGTCGAAGTAGATGTCGGCCACGGCCAGATAAGAGATGCTCTTCTGATTGTCGTTGGTGGTGCTTGCGGCAATCGACTGCTTGAAGTACCACAGGGCATCGTCGTCGCGCATCTCGTTGTAGGCGATGTTGCCCAGCGCGTAGTAAATCTGGTCGAGATAATCGGTGTTCTTGTCATCTTTCAGCATTTTGGTGAGCTCGCGCTGCAGAGCCGCACTTCCGCCCGACTCGCTGCTGAAGATGCTCGCCTTGTTGATGCGGGCATTGAAAACATATTCATAATCAGGGTTTTTATCGATAACCTTCTGATACCATTCGCTTGCCTTGCGGTTGTCCTCGTTGAACTGATAGAGTTGCGCCAGAATATACATCAGGCGGATTTTCTGGCGTTTGTCGCGGCGGATTTTCTGCACGGCTGTTTCCATGTATGGGATAGCGTCGGCGTAGCGGCCCTGCCGAAGCAGAATGTCGGCCTGAGTCTGAGCCAGCGGCGATTCCATTTTTCGCGACACCTTGCTCATGTCGCCCGTCACGGTGCTGATGAAATCGTTGGCCTGCTGATATTTCTCCATCTCGGTGTAGCAGCGAGCCAGCCAGATGTAGGCTTCGGTCTTGGTGTCCTGCTCATCGTACTGGCGGACAATCTGCGAGAACTGCTCAATGGCGGCGAAATAATCCTGCTTGATGGTTTTCGCCTTGCCCTCGAGCATCTCGGCATTGTCAATCCACTTCACATACTCATTTTTGTTCTGGAATGCCTTCTGCTTGTCGTTCAGCTTCTTGCCTTTCTTGGTTTTCGGCTTGGCCGTGATGGAGTGCTTGCGTATGCACTTTTCGCTCTTCTCAATCACGCGGTTCATGTCGCTGTACGATGTGAGCGCGGCCTCCTTGTCGCTATATACAAACACGGGCAGGACAAGCGAGAAATTCTCTTTGTGGGCCGAATAGATTTTCTCCATGCCCGACTTATATGCCTCGTTTCCATTGAAATAGACGTTGTATTTCGATGTAAGGTTATGGTAACCGCGGCGTATGGGCGTGTTTTTGGCAGGCGAACAGCAAACCAATAGCACAGCGGCTGAAGCCATGCTCAAAAGGGTGACTGTTTTGCTTATCCTTGACACAATCTGTTTTTTTAGCGATGCAAAAATAGTTTTTTCTAAATAGATAAGTTGACCGACCAAACGGTCCCGAAAATAAACGAGAAAAGTGATGCTTTAGTGTGCGATGCACCGTTTATGTTCAAATACAAATTTGTGTATTTTTGCCTCAAAATGGGCATAATGCATACGGAACATCTCGTACATCACGGAGTAAATGGAAATCAGACGGAACGCGACTTTGTCATTCGTCTGCTTGATGATAGCGCCCGGTACGCCATGTCGTGTCCAACCCCGATAGCCTGTATGCGTAACCATGGATTCATGTTTCTTGTCAGGGGAGAGGTGTTGGTTGAGGCTGAGCAGGATCAGCTTTTGGTTTCTGCCAACGAGTGTTTGACTATTCCTGCCGAAACGCCATTCAGAATCAGATATTTCCGCAATTGCAGCGGCTTTATGGGCAGTTTCAGCACCGATTTTTTGTGCACCAATCCGCTGGTTACAAACAGTTTCCGCGGATTTTCGTTCATGCAGGCCCATGCCGGTTACGTTGCGCAGTTCGACCACTCGCGCAGCAGCTTTATACAAATGCTGCTTGAGCGCATTTACAACGAAACATTGTCGGTTCCGTGTAACGATGATGTGATTCGCGCCAACCTGAACTCTTTTTTGGTCGAGATGGCCGTCGGCAACAACAAAACGGCAGCGGTACCCTCGCGCAACGTGCTTTGCAACCGATTTATGGAGATGGTCTTTGAAACGGGGCAGAAAAAGATGTCGGTTGCAGAATATGCTGATAAATTAAATGTTACGGCAAACCATTTAAACAAAACAGTTAAGCAAAACACCAATAAGCCTGTTTCATATTGGATTGATGAGTCATTGATGCTGGCCGCCAAAATGATGCTGAAAAACACCTCCTTGACAATGACTCAGATATCTGATTCGTTAGGAATCACCGATCCCTCGTATTTTGCGAGACGCTTCCGCCAGCATGAGCAAATGACGCCAAGTGAGTATCGGAAGATTGTAAAGGCTGATTACCACGGATGATTCGCGGCAAAAAAGAAGCTGTTTCTCATTTCTGCCTCAACGCCCTACAATTTGGCTTTATACATATAGCTCTCGCCGTCGTCGTCCAATATGCAGAAATACAAAGTGTTACTGTTTTTGCTGTATGTTATGCCACCGTAAAGATGCTTGCCGCCGAGACTGTATCTGGCTATCAGGTTTCCATCCCAATCGAATCTGAAAAGCTCGGCGTTTGCGTCCACCGTCTTCGTCATATAATCAATACTTTCCTGAATGTGTTGAATATCAACCTTTTTTTCCACAAACCGATGTGTACGTTCGTTCAATACAAAAATGCTCTCGTCATCGCCATAAGGAGAACGGTAATAGAAATTTCTTCCGTAGCTTTCGTTCCACCAAACACCACCCATAAAATCATTAATTCTATACTTGCCGTCATCTGGTTCTGGACCGTTTATCCTTTTTATCAGATTCAAATCCAAATCGAAAACCTTTGCATACGGCCGGTATGCGTTGAAACAAATCACACGGTTTTTCTGTTTGTTAATCGAAAAATATTCACGGGAAATATCATCCATCTTGTATTTTACGCCTATGTAGTCAGATGCGTTGTACTCGGGAATGCATCGTCCGCTTTTGGTGAACCAATAGAATTCGGGCAGTTTCGTGTATGACTCGCAACCATCGATAACGCCGTCGAAATAATAATCGTTGCCTGTCAAAAACATAGTGTCGTCCACCGAACACCATTCCGACGTAAAATTGTCTCGCTCTGTTCTGATAATGTCAGGCGTGTAATCGTTGCCGTACATAATGGCGGAATCGAGATTAAACGGCACTAATTTGCCAGAGGGACACATTATATCTAAATGATTGTAATTAAGATTTGCGTATGAGGCGAGCAACTCGCGCGGGCCTCGTCCGTTTGTGAAATACTCGCCAATGATTTCGCCGTTGTTCAGATTGACCAAAGTCACCATTTTCTTCATCGGAAATGGATTCTGGAACTTCCTCACAATCAAAACGCTGTCTTGATAGATGTACAAACTGTTACGCCCCATTGTGTAATCTTCGGGCAGGTCGATTTTCTCCAATTGGAGCGTCTGCACTGGCGGCAAATTTTCCTCTTGAAGTGTTACAATTTCGTACTGGCCATTTTGTTTTTCACTGTTGCAGCCCACCACGGCGGCTAGCATCAGCATTGCGGCGGCTAAATGTTTTGTTCGCATAATTTGTTAGTTTGTAGTTATTTAAACGTGTTTATCGGCACTAGTTGCATACCGCGAAACAAAAATAGGAAATGATTTTTACTAAAGCAATAGTCATGCGTTTTTTGTCAATGTGGGGCGGCTAATATTGGAATCATTTGTTTTAGGTTCATCGTTTTTAGTTATATTTGCCGCTTGGTTAGTGGACAACACTACGGTTATAAAACTTTAACAGATTAGTAATATGAACTTTACACACGAAGTACAAGGTATGGTTTGCGTAGCACAAGGCGCCAACCATGGCCCCGCCCCGATTCCTGAAGAGGGCAAATGGGTGAAGGCTAAAGAAATCAAAGATATCAGTGGTTTCACCCACGGTATCGGCTGGTGCGCCCCACAGCAGGGTGCCTGCAAACTCTCGTTGAACGTCAAAGAGGGTGTCATTCAAGAGGCTCTGGTTGAGACCATCGGCTGCACCGGCATGACTCACTCGGCTGCAATGGCCGCTGAGATTCTTCCGGGCAAGACCATTCTCGAGGCTCTCAACACCGACCTGGTTTGCGACGCAATCAACACCGCAATGCGCGAGTTGTTCCTGCAGATTGTTTACGGCCGTACACAGAGCGCCTTCTCAGAGGGCGGCCTGACCATCGGCGCCGGCCTTGAGGACCTTGGCAAAGGCCTTCGCGGCATCACCGGCACACTCTACGGCACATCGGTTAAAGGACCGCGTTACCTTGAGATGGCCGAGGGTTACATCACCAAAATCGGTTTGGACAAGAACAACGAGATTATCGGCTACCGCTTCGTTAACCTTGGCCGTATGATGGATATGATTAAGGGCGGAATGGACGCCAACGAGGCTCTTCAGAAAGCATCTGGCAAATATGGCCGCATCGAAGAGGCTGTTAAAGAAATTGACCCACGTAAAGAATAGGAGGACACAGATATGGCAATTAGAGAAGTAAAATTCGAAAGTCAGGACCGTCGCGAGAAGCAGATTCTTGCTGCTTTGAACGCTAACGGCATTAAAAGTATCGAAGAGGCTAACCAAATCTGCGAATCTTATGGTTTGGACCCGTACAAAACCTGCGAGGACACACAGCCAATCTGCTTCGAGAACGCTAAATGGGCTTACGTTGTAGGCGCCGCCATCGCTCTGAAGAAAGGCTGCAAAAACGCCGCTGACGCCGCTGAGGCTATCGGTATCGGTCTGCAGTCGTTCTGCATCCCCGGCTCTGTAGCCGACGACCGCAAGGTTGGTCTGGGACACGGCAACCTGGCCGCTCGTCTGCTTCGCGAGGAGACCAAATGCTTCGCCTTCCTGGCAGGCCACGAGTCGTTTGCAGCCGCTGAGGGCGCTATCAAAATCGCCGCAAAGGCCGACAAGGTGCGCAAAGAGCCACTTCGCTGCATTCTGAACGGTCTGGGCAAAGACGCTGCCAAAATCATTTCGCGTATCAATGGTTTCACCTACGTTCACACTGATTTCGACTACTTTACAGGCGAGCTGAAAGTGGTTGAGGAAATCAAATACTCTGACGGCGAGCGCGCAAAAGTACGCTGCTACGGCGCCAACGACGTTCGTGAGGGCGTGGCCATTATGTGGAAAGAGGGCGTTGACGTGTCAATCACCGGCAACTCGACCAACCCAACCCGCTTCCAACACCCGGTTGCAGGCACTTACAAGAAAGAGTGCACCGAGCGTGGCAAGAAGTATTTCTCAGTAGCATCGGGTGGCGGCACCGGCCGTACTCTGCACCCCGACAATATGGCTGCAGGTCCGGCATCGTACGGTATGACCGACACAATGGGCCGTATGCACTCTGACGCTCAATTCGCTGGTTCGTCTTCAGTTCCGGCTCACGTTGAGATGATGGGCTTCCTCGGAATCGGCAACAACCCGATGGTTGGCGCTACCGTGGCTGTGGCCGTTGACGTTGCAACTGCACTGAACAAGTAAGAACATACTTTTTCATAGAAAAGGCCCCGACGGATTTTCTGTCGGGGCTTTTTTGTAAACCGTGGTTAGATACTGATTGATAGATTTTTTTGATTATCTTGCATCATCTAAAACTATCTGTTATGAAAACACCTCTTTTACTTCTTGCTGCGGCAATGGCTTTTGCATCGTGCAGCCATTCACCGGAAGTGCCGACAATCAAAAACGATATTTTGGAGGTTGAGGAAGTCTGGCTCGACGATATTGCAACAGACATTGAGGTGCAGCCCATTGTGTGCGACTATCCGTTGGAGACGTTTCTTATAATTTGCGGCAGCGACAGCGTGTTTGTCGCCCTCGACGAAAACGTGCAGACATTGTATTACGTGGTGGATAACCACGTGGTGTCGAAGCTGAAAACCATCGGGCGCGGGCCTCGTGAGTACCGGAACATAACTGGTATAGCGTATTCAGCGGTCGACAAAACCCTCTACGCCTACTCGCCTGACCGACAGAGTATTTACTGTTATAAAATGCCTGGTTTCGAGTTCGCTGGCAAGCGTGATTTGAAGCAAGATGTGAACGCAATGATTCTGCTGGATGACAAAAACTTGCTGCTAACCGGCTATGATTACGACAGTTGCGCCAACAGCGGCATCTATCGCTACAATTTGGAAAGCGGCGCGGCCGAAAGAATCATCGAGACCAATTATGTAAGTAATACTTACACCAGCACTTCATCGTTCTGCACAAAGGGCGGCAGCGTATTTTTTGCAATGCCCGGCTCCGGCAACATCATTTACCAGTATAACGGCTCCGCGCTGCAGCCGTATGCAAAAATCGATTACGGCAGTTTCAATTTCGACAACGATTTGTGCAACATTGATGGGAACAAAACTGAAGATATGATGAAGTATTTCAGCTACACAGAGGAGAAAGACTTTGCCATCGGGGGTTATCATTTAGATGTAAACGATTCAACCATAACCTATTGGCATAGGCCGCGCATCGGCAAAAAGTACTGCAGTTATTATACTGTCTGCAAAGGCAAAGAGAGCCGCAATTACAGCATCAGCATTGCCGGATTGAACTATAAATTGTTTCCGATGATGATTAAGAACGGTGTTTACACAACCATTATCGATGGCGACTGGGAGAGCAAAATAAAGCCCGGTGAACCGCTGTCGCCATTAGCCCAGAGAATTGTTGAGGCAATGAAGAAACAAAACGACTATAATCCGGTTTTGGTGAGGTTCCGATTGAAGTCAGTTGGAACTTGAGGACGATAAAACTTCGTTCCCGATGTTTTTTCGCGTTTTCCGTTCCCGATAGCTATCAGGGTGTTGTGGTTATTTCCCCGGTTTGAGCCGAATCAGCGTCACCTCGCTGCGAGTGCCCACGCGCATTGGCGGGCCGAATGTGCCCGAACCTTCCGATGTGTAGATTTGAAGGCTGCCGTGTTGATACAAGCCTCGGTTAAAGTTGAAAATGCGGTCGTTCACGAGAGTGACCGGGAAGAGCTGTCCGCCGTGAGTGTGGCCTGCCAGATAGAGCCCGATGCCGGCCCGCTCGGCATATTCGGCACCTACAGGGTTGTGGTGCAGCAGAATCGACGGGAGGGTGCTGTCGAGAGCTATTTCCGGCAGTGTGTTTTCAATGGTTTTCGCACCCACACCGGCGTGCATATGGTCGATGGTGCGGTCGTCGGGGCGCATATAGTCCAGGCCGACAATCTGAATGCCGCAGCACTCCGTCATAGTGTTCTCCAGCACGTTGACGCCCGCTTCGCGCATCAGCCGCTTCACGCTGTCAACATCAACGTACATATCGTGGTTGCCCGAGACGAAAAAGATTGGAACCGAGAGCTTTTTCAGCGGCTCAAGTGTCTCTGGCTCAAGGTTGTAGAAACTCTCGAACATATCGCCGGTAATGACCACCATCTGCGCATCGGTCTTGTTAACAATATTGACCAGTTTCTCAAGATTGCGCCGTCCGCGGAAATGCCCCAAATGAACATCCGATAGTTGTGCAATCTGCACTGGCTCAGTGAGTTTCGGCAGCTCAATATCGATGGTTTTCAGTCGTGGCCACGATGTGTTGACAATGCCGAACAACGAAATCAGAACTGTTCCGGCAGCAACTATCAATCCGAAGGTTTTTGGTTGGAAGTGCGCAAATATATTCACTATGTCTGTCAGTAACATAACCAACAGCATATAAAGAAAAACTCCAACCATTGCCGACAGCACCACAACCACCGGATGAAGCACCGGATAGTAGTTTTTGGCGGCCATCATCGAGTTAATCGAGAAGAAAGCCAGTATAAAAAGGCCAGCAAAAAGCCACCACTTGCCAATGCCTGTGGCAAAGGCTATGCGGCTGGCCATATAGTAGGAGGCCAAACCAATGATGGCGAAAAACAGCAGCGGAACAATCGCAAACATACGGTTCATTGGTTAAAAAGTCACTTTGTCGGGATGTTGCCCCGACCATTCGAATTCGGGCAGTTGGTCGATTTTAAGAATGTCGTTTTCAGATAGGTTAAGGCCAACTGATTCAAGATTTTCTTTAACACGTTCGGGCGTTACCGACTTGGGTAGCGGCACAATCTGCTTCTGGCGGCACCAGGCAAGGCAGAGCTGCGCCACTGAACAGTTGTTGAGGTCGGCAATCTGCTTCAGCTCAGCACTTTTAAACGCCGCACCTCGCCCAAACGGACTCCACGCCTCAACCACAATATTGTTGGCTTGGCAGAATTTTACATCATCGGCTTGCGTGTATCCCGGGTGAATTTCGAGCTGGTCAACCATCGGCTTGACCGTGCAGCTGTCGATGAGCGGTTGCAGATGGCTCGCAAGGAAATTGCTCACGCCAATGGCCCGCACACGGCCGTCGGCATAGAGTTTTTCAAAGGCGCGCCAGGTGTCGAGGTTGCGCTCGCGCCAGTCGGAATAAAGAGAAGGTGACGCCGGCCAGTGAATCAGGTACAAATCGAGGTAATCGAGACCCAAACGCTTGAGCGATGCGTCGAAGGCGCGCAGGGTGTTGTCGTAGCCGGTCTCGGTTGGCCAAACCTTTGTTGTAACCCACAGTTGGCTGCGATTGATGCCGCTGGCGGCAATGCCGCGTCCAACGCCTGTTTCGTTCTTGTAGAACGATGCTGTGTCGATGTGGCGGAATCCGCACTCGATTGCCGTTTTTACGGCCTCGGCAACTTCCGCGCCGTCGGCAATGGCCCACGTGCCAAAGCCCATTGCGGGCATTTCAACACCGTTGTTCAGTTTGATTGTTGACATATTAATGTTGAGTAATGTGTAAAGTGTAATGAGTAATGAGCAGTGAGTAATGAGCAATTAACTTTACACTTTAACCCTTACACCTTACTCTTTGAACCTTACTCTCTTACCTGCGTTTTCTAACCTTTGGAACGTAATCGCGGCCGGTGACAACAAAGTCGGTGCGGCGGTTGATTTGGTTGCAAATCTCCTGCTGCTCGTTGGTCAGGCGCTTGATGAAGGCTTCGGTCAGAGTGTCGCCTTCTTTCAGGAACGGGAATTTCTGAGCCATCTTCTTGTCCACTTCTTTCGGCATTGTCTCGCCGTAGCCGTGCGATGTCAGGCGCTCGCGGTCGATGCCGTAGGTGGTCAGGAAGTCGACAACCGATTTGGCGCGCGCCTCCGACAGTTTCAGGTTGGCGTCGTCGCTTCCGCGATAGTCGGCGTGCGAACCAATCTCGATGGTGATGTTCGAGTTGTCGTTCAGGATGCCTACAAGCACTTCAAGTCCGGCAATCGACGATGGTTTCAGTTTGGCGCTGTTGAACTCGTATTCAATTCCGTCAAGGTCCATACGGCGGTCGTCGGGCTGAAGGTCGATGTTCACCTTCAGCTGCTCGCTGTCGGTCAGGCCTTTGGTCGATGTCTTGTCCTTCGAGTTGAGGAAGCCGCCGCGCTTAACCACAATGCGGTAATCGGCGTTCGGCGCCAGATTGAAGTTGTATGAGCCGTCGGTTTCGGTTTTGGCGGTGATGTTTGTACCGTCGCTACCAATCAGGTTCACCTCGGCTCCGGCAATGATGGCGTCGGTTTTGCCGTTGCGCACAACGCCGGTCAGAGTGAACTCAATCGGCGGAAGCGAGAACTGGTAAATATCGTCGGAGCCCTTGCCGCCGGGGCGGTTCGAGCAGAAGTAGCCGCGTTCCACCTCAGACTCGAAGCAGATGCCAAAATCGTCTGACGAGCTATTGATGGGGTATTTCATATTCTCAACCTTCCAGCCCGAGTTGCTTTCGGTGGCCTTGAATATATCGAGTCCGCCCATTCCCGGATGGCCGTTCGATGAGAAGTAGAGCGTGCCGTCGGGGTGGATGAACGGGAACATCTCGTCGCCCTCGGTGTTGATGGCCGGGCCCATATTTACAGGCTTGCTCCATTCAGCCGATTTATTGGCGCGGGTAGCTTTCCAGAGGTCTTTGCCGCCGTAGCCGCCAGCCATCTCCGACACAAAAACCAGAGTCAGCTCATCGCCGCTGATAGCCGGATGGCCCACGGCCACTGTGTCGGGGGCAAGGTTCAGCTCTTTGGGCTCGCCCCATTCGGCGTTCTCTTTTGCCGAGCTGAAAATCTTGCAGACCATATTTTTGTTCTTGTCTTCGCGGAAGCTGGTGAAATACAGCGTGTTGCACTTTTTGTTGGTGCTGGGCATTCCCTCTTCGTATGCGGTGTTGATGACTTCCTCAAGAGCAACCGGTTCAGACCATTTGCCTTTGCGGTCGACGCGCGAGCGGAACAAGTCGCAGTAGTATTCACCAGTAACGCCACTTATTTTTCCACCTGTGCAGCCTTCGCGCGACGACGAGAAGATGACCATGCTGTAGTCGTCTTTCGCGAAAGCGATGCCAAAATCACTCCATTTTGAGTTGAAATAGTGCATGTTCTCAATCTTGTAACGGGTGGGCTGCCCCATCCACTCAATAGCCGCCGCGCACGACTCAACGCCAGCCGGTCCGCGGTCATCAGAAGGAGCGAGCTTACTGTAGTTCTGATACTCTTTCATGGCCTCTTCGTAGTTGCCTTGAGCGCGCATTGCATCGGCCATATAGAGCGTAGCCAACGGATTGCTATAACCCTTTTTGATAACCTTGCGATACCATATTTCAGCCTGCCGGCTGTTCTGTACCATGCGGTAGCTCTCAGCCACCATAAACATTATATCGTTTTTCTTGTCTTTGTCCTTGGCCTTCGCGTAGGCGTATTTGTACTCGTCGATGGCGTCAAAATATTTCCCCAGCTCAAAGGCCTTGTCGGCTTTGGCGGTGATGTTTCGCTGGGCTACGGCCGGCATTACGGCAAGCGCAGCGATGGTTATTGCAATTATCCTCTTCATTTTCAATATTGAATCAAAATGCGGAATGTCAATTTTTTAAAAACAATTTGCGAAAATAAGGATTTTTGTGAACGTCCGAAACCTTGCGCTTTCATTTAACGGAAAAAATGCCAATAGATTGCTTCGTAGGTCGCTATTCTTTAACTTTTGAAACCATCACCTGCCGCCCCACTCGGCATTTCAGGCACTGTTTTTTCTGGCAGTAGCAGTTGGCCAACTGAATGAGCGCCTGGCTCTCGAGCGCGCATTTGGCTTCGATTCCGAACTTTTCCCACTGGCTGATAATTGTGTTGCGCTCGGCGGGCACGTCTTCGAGCCACTGCAGGGCGCGGTCGGTGAGTTCGGTCTTGCCGATGCTCTTTCCGTAGTGGAACATAAACGGCACAAAAGCGTTGATAACAAGCAGATTGAGCGACGCGTTGCCTAAATTCTTGTCCTTCCGCGCCGACGGTTTTTCAAAAACATAGTGCGTGAGCCAATAGTCGGAAACGCTTGTCGCGAAAAGGCGTTTCACATCGTCAACCGATTGGCAATCAATCATTTTCGACAGCAGCGCCGACGATTTGCTGATGAGCGACGCCAACTGCGCAATGCGCACGGTGGGCATATTGCCTGGCCGCATTCGGGCGAATTTCCACACGTGGTTAGGGATGGGTTCGAGCCGATATTTGATTTTCAGGTGGTTATACTCGCGGGTGAGCAGTTGCGTGTAGGAGTCGGCAGGCTCGGCTGGCAGCAGTCCCGCCTGACCGAAAAGCAGCGCTTCAACCTGCGTCAGGCTGTTTTTGTGGTGGGCAATCACGTTGAGCGGCAGCGACTGCGCAAGCATAAGAAAAGGCTGCGCATTTGTCTTAAAGCCAAACGATTGCGCCACGGTGTAGTAGAACGATTCTTCCCAATTGTTCTGCGTGAGCCGCAGGTTTTCGGCAATGGCGGCCGTTTTGTTCTCAAGCCGCTCAACGGTCAGCGACTCGTACCACTGCTGCATCACAAACGGGTCGATATCAGCAATATACGACTGGCACGGCAGCCAACGGTCGGTGCGCATCAGGAACTGGTAGCGCTCAAGCAGCGGTTGCGGGCAGCGGATTTCGGTGGCGGGAATGAGTTGCCCCGTCTGGCTGCGGATTTCGGCATCGTTCTGCCCCACCACGTGCAGCACAACGTTGTTGTAGTGGTCGTCGGTCTGGTGGCGGTGTCGCAGCCAATCGCTCGAGCGCAGATGAATCTCAACATTCCCCGCCCAAACAGTCTGCCCGATGCGGATGCGCGCGTTGAAGAAATCGGGGCCCTGATCGCGGTTGTGCAGTCCTGGATTCAGCACTTCGATGGTCTCGCCCGAGTAGAACTCATTGAGCGGCATCTGATAAAGGCCGTTTTTCCAAAGGAAATGCAGAAAATCTTCGGACATTGGAAGCTTTAAGTTATGAGTTTAAAAGTTATAAGTTTTTGTAGGGGCAAGATAGGAAAAAAATTGAACTACTGGCATCGGGCAAACGACATCAGACGACAATTCAACAAATAGGAAAAGGAAGAACAGCCGAAAGTCCCCTACTCAATCAGCCCTTCAGTTATTCAATCCTTCAGTTATTCACGCATTCAATCCTTCACTCCTTCACTCCTTCATCCCGATAGCTATCGGGACTTCAATCCTTCGTCACAGGCGGATAATCCACATTAAAGTGCAGGCCGCGGCTCTCTTTGCGCTCAATGGCCTGACGGGTAACCAGATAGCCCACATTTATCATATTGCGCAACTCGCAGATGTCGCGGGTGGCTTTGACGCGTTTGAAAAGGTCTTCGGTCTCTTCGTAGAGCAGGTCAAGGCGGTCCCAGGCGCGTTTCAGGCGCAGATTGCTGCGAACAATGCCCACGTAGGTGCTCATAATCTGCCCCACTTCCTTAACATCCTGAGCGATAAGCACTTTCTCTTCGTTTGTCATCGTGCCTTCATCGTTCCACTCGGGAATCCGCTCGTTGAACGAGTATTCATCAATATGCTGCAGACTGTGTTTCGCGGCAGCGTCGGCATAAACCACCGCTTCAATTAACGAGTTGGAAGCCAGACGGTTACCGCCGTGCAGACCCGTGCACGAGCACTCGCCCACGGCATACAGGCGGCGGATGCTTGAGCAGGCGTTCAAATCGACCTTGATGCCGCCGCACATATAGTGGGCGCAAGGCGCAACGGGAATGTACTGTTTTGTTATGTCGATGCCAATGCTCAGGCACTTGGCGTAGATGTTCGGGAAGTGGTGCTTGGTCTCTTCGGGGTCCTTGTGCGTAACATCAAGGCAGACGTGGTCAAGGCCGTGAATTTTCATCTCTTTATCGATGGCGCGGGCTACAATGTCGCGCGGGGCAAGGCTCAGGCGCTCGTCGTACTTGTGCATAAACTCTTCGCCGTTGGGCAGACGCAGAATACCACCATAACCGCGCATCGCTTCGGTGATAAGATAGGCGGGATGCGTCTCGCCAGGGTGGAAAAGCGCCGTTGGGTGGAACTGCACAAATTCCATATCCTGCACCGTTCCCTTGGCGCGATAGACCATTGCAATGCCGTCGCCTGTGGCGATGTTGGGGTTGGTGGTGGTGGCGTAGATTGAGCCGATTCCGCCAGTGGCCATCAGCGTGACGCGCGACAGATAAGTATCGATTTTATTGGTTTCAGGATTAAGAATATACGCTCCGAAGCATTCAATGTCGGGTGTGCGGCGCGTAACTTCAACGCCCAGATGGTGCTGTGTGATAATCTCCACAGCAAAGTGATTTTCAAGCACATCGATGTTCGGATTCCGACGGACGGCTTCCATCAGCCCGCGCTGAATTTCGGCGCCCGTGTCGTCGGCGTGGTGAAGGATTCGGAATTCAGAGTGTCCGCCTTCGCGATGAAGGTCGAACTCGCCGCTGTCGGTGCGGTCGAAGTTGACGCCCCATTTCACAAGTTCGGCAATCTGCGACGGTGCGTTGCGCACCACCTGCTCCACGGCCTTGCGGTCGCTCAAATGGTCGCCGGCAATCATTGTGTCTTCAATGTGCTTATCGAAATCGTCAACCTTCAGATTGGTGACCGATGCAATGCCGCCCTGTGCTTTGGCAGTGTTGGCTTCGGCCAGAGTTGTCTTGCAAACCATTGCCACGCGGCCCTTGCCGGCGTTGGCCACTTTCAGCGCGTAACTCATTCCGGCCACGCCCGAACCAATTACCAAGAAATCGTATTTTTTTATCACTGTCGAACAGTTTTTATAACGGCGGCAAAAATAGAGAATTATGAGTTACAAGGTGCAAGATACACGGTACAAGTCTGTTTTTTTGAGTTAGGCATCATACAATAACCAAGAAATGCATCTTGCAAAAACAACCAGAATTATACCTTTGTAAAAAAATGCAATATGAAAAAACTCTTTTTTCTCGTTGCCTTCATTTTCACGATGATGCCAGCAATTTTATTTACTGCTTGCGACCCAGACGACAGCATTATGCCGGAACCTGAACCTGCACCTGAAACCGACACCATTCCCCAACCCATTGATACTCTGTCGCTGCAAGACACCGCGAAACCGGTTGTTGTCCCTAAAATGTACAATCTCACATATCATAAAGTTGTGGCTGCTGACAGCCTTGTCAAATACACCACACAAGTGTCGGTACAGAAACTTGAATCGGACTTCAAATGGCTTGCCGACAACGGTTACACGGCCATTCTGCCACGCGATTTGCTGACAATCGACACTGTGAAACCAAAAACCGTAATCATCACTTTTGATGACGGATATTACAACAACTACCTGTATATGTATCCACTGCTTGAAAAATACGGATTAAAGGCAGAAATAAATGTCATAGTGGAATGGATAACCGAAGAGCGAAAGAACGGTTGGCTGACTTGGGACGAGTGCAGAGAAATGAGTCAGTCGGGATTGGTGGAAATAGGTTCGCACTCCTGCTTGCTGCACAATCCAAGCAACGGCGGCAGTTACATACTTGGCGGAGTTAATGGCGTTGGTCGTGAGGCCGGCGAAAGCGATGAAGATTATATTGCCCGCATAACCAATGACTTACAAAGGAGCAAAGATGTGATTAAAGAGCGAGTTGGAATTGAACCGATTGCTTTTGCTTACCCTTATGGTGAAGGTAATGCATTTATCAACAAATACATATCCGAGTTATTTGCTGTAACTTTCCTGACACATAACGGAAGTTACAACCCCAAAAACGACCTTCATCTGTTGCCTCGCAACACCATAACAATGAGTACTCAACTAGAAAGCATTCTGAAATAGCAAAAGGCGCTGGAGAAATAACTCAAACCTACTCCTTCTGATAAACCCTTACGTAATCAATCTCCATTGTTGCCGGGAGCGCACTTTCATCAACACCCTGCATTCCGCCCCACGAGCCGCCCCAGGCAAGATTTAGGATAATGTAGAAAGGGTCGTCGTATGGCCAATCGTCGCGGCCCAGACCACGGTTGTTGTAACTCAGTTGCAACTTGCCATCGACGTAGGTTGTGATATTCTTGTCGGTCCAGAGCAAGGAATAAGTATGAAACTCACCTTCCGCACCCTCGCACTTCATCTCGTGCGTCACTTGTGTGTTGTTCGAGTGCACGTGCGCATTGGCGTGAAGGCTCGACGAAACATAATCGGGATGAAAGCCCACCTCCTCCATAATATCAATCTCGCCATCGTCGGGCCAGGCTGTGAATTTGACGGGCATCATCCAGAAAGCCGGCCACGTGCCCTTGCCTTTTGGCAGTTTGATGCGGCCCTCGATGTAGCCGTAGGTCCAGCCCTGCCGCACCTTTGCATATATACGGCCCGAATAAATCTTGCCGTTTTCTTTCAGACAGGTGATGTGGAGCCGGCCGTCTTTAACCTCGGTAACCAACGTGCCACTACGAGTTTTGTGGTTGACGTAATTCTGCAGTTCCTCGTTCACCCAGCCGCTGTTTTTCACTTCGTGTGTCCAGTCGGCGGTGCTCAACTCCGAACCATCGAACTCATCGTGCCAAACAAGCGAATATCCGTCAGGCACATAATACGTGCTACTATCCGCTCCGGCTTGAGTTATGGCTATGATTTGGCTTACTGTGTCTGACAGAATCGTAACAGTACCTGTGCGGAAATCCAACGTTGGATTGGCAGAAACCGTTATTGCCAATGAGCCGGCCGTAGCGGTTGTATCCAGCGCTTCCGCGAAAATGAAATCGCTCACATCTCCAATATGCCACTCGTTGCCCGTGGTTGAAACATTCACCGTAAATGTTCCTCTCTCGGCTGAGGCACTGATGCTTTCAGGTGACACGGTAACGGTTACTCGTTCATTGCTTTCGTCATCGTTTCCTTTGCAACTTCCGAGTGCTGCCGCAAAAACAAGCGGAATAATAAAGTGTTTCATTTTCAAGTGTTTTTAATAGTTGAGACAAATATAGTTTTTTCGAGTTGCAAGGCAAAAGTGGTTTTGGGTATTGGGGGCAGATGGCCCGTTTATGTATTACGTTTGCGTTACCTTCCATACCCCTCGCGGCAGAAAGCGATGCAGTAGAGGTTATAGAGCATCATATAGTCCATTCCGTTGAAGTCGATGTCGCGGCAGGGGCGGCGCCGGCTTGGCCGCAGGTTTTCGGGCCAGACGCAGCGCGATGTTTCCGACCAGTTATGCGCAAAGCGGTCAGCATCGGGGGCGCACTTGCCCGTGGGGCCGCAGAATGGCGCCTCATCGAGCAGCGACTCGTAAACAGCCCGCTCGTTGCGGTAGAGAGCGCTGTCGCGATGCAGATTGCAGCCTTCCAAGTCGTACAAAGCCAGATTTATTAGCGGCAAATGCTCATACACGGTTGGTTGCCCGGTTTGGCACGGGTCGTAGCTGCGGCGGTTTTTTAGCACAGTGTAGGTGCTGTCGCCCAGATAGTTGCTGGTGCTGGCCAGCGAGCGCACCTTATAATCGTCGTTGTTGGTGCCGAGCGCCAGATTGCAGATTCCCGCAACGCCCTTCATCAGCAGAATGTGCAGCTCATAAACGCCCGCCGTCAGCACGTCGATGGTGATTCTGACGCCACGACGGTTGTAGCCTGGCGCCAGTGTTGACAGAACGGCTTTGTCGATGGTTGTGTTGAAGCCGACGGTGAGAATGCTTTGAAACGCCCAACTGCCTTTCTTGCAACCTTTTACGCGGCACAAATCGCTGCCCGTAAACTCACGCCCCACGGCCACAAGCCCGTAGTTGTAAAACAGCCACGCGTCCCAGCCAATATCGCCTGAGCCTTGCTGAACTTTTTTGCCGGTTACGGTGTTGCGCAGCACCCAATGGTTCTTCTTGAAAAGCAGCCGCAGCGGCTTATCGCTTTGAAAACAAGTAACATACCGACTGATAATATCGCCCGCCCAAAGAGCGAAATCGACACTGTCGCCACGCAAAATGCCCTTTTCAGCCAGATACTGTGGAATAATATCGGTTTTGAATGTAACGGGCACATTGGCAATATTTTCCGTTCCGGCAAGTTTGCCCACCAGCGCCAGACCTTCAATATTGTGGAACATCACGTCCTGACTGATTTCTTCAAGAGGGCGCAACCCGCTGTAGAAGTTCGATATTACTTCGGACACGCCGAAATGCGACTGGTGCTTGTTCCAAAAGGCTGGCGAGATGTCGTCGCGCAAGTGCATTCCGTTAATGTCGGCCCGCGACGGCTCGTGAGTGGCAATTGCCGGTTTTTGCCCTATCTGGCCGATTATCTGCCGGCTTTTCAGAGAGTCGGCGGTGCTTCCTCCAAAGGCCAGCAATCCGTCGAACCGCCGCCAGTGCGATTCCGAGTATAAATCGAGCCTTTCGAGCGCCAGCATTGCGTAGTAGAGCTCGGCCAGCGTTTGCGAATAGTCCTGATGATTGGTTTTCAGCAGCCAGAGCTCGGTTGAGAGCAGCGACAGATAGTGGCTCATTATCGAGTTGCCGTCGGACCAGCTCACGGTGTCGCCGAAAATGTCGCCCGCCGGAATGTTAACACCTTCTTCTTCAACATCCTGGCTCACAACCACAAACCTTTCGCGCAAGCGGTCGCGGTAATGCCAGTATTTCTCAAGATTCCTTTGCGGGGATTGGCAAAAAGCACTGTTACAATTTATTACAACTAATAAAAGCAGTAATAGTCTGTTCATATAAAACGGGGTTACTGCACGCCAGTTAATGTATAAGTAGTGCTGTCGGAATAAAACATTTTCAAAATACCGTATTCTAATGAATAATAAATCGTTTCAGGAAATACATAGTCATCAGTATCGTACCTTCTATACCAATTCAAAACATAAACATAATAATTTGAGTCGTTAATGGGGACATATTTAACAGTTTCGTAGTCATATATAATAATATAGTTATCTTTATGATATGACATATCAATTCTGCCGGTATTTTGCTCTATCCAAAAATATTCGGAATTGCTTTTATAAAACTTTATGGAATAGTCGTCCCAAAATCGGTTTTTAAATAACCGTTCGCAACGGGAATACTCGATTGAATCGGTCAAATGAATAGTCGTGCCGGTTTCGGGTGAATAGTAGCTGAATGTCTGTCCGTTTTCATATTTGAGCGTCAATTCTTCAATATAGGTTTCATTGCCGTAGTCAGTATCATTGTCATAGGGTGTTTCAATTGTGCACGAAACCAAAGAAAAGGCCGCCAACAAGGGTAAAAACGTCTTTTTCATAGTGTTAATTATTTGTTTGTCAAAAGAATATACTCATTGTCATCATATTGGTATTTTAGAATACCATTTTTGGGTGAAATATAAAATGTATGGGCCACAATGGCAGTATCCACATCATTCAGGAAAAACTTGTAAACATCTTTGTATGTGTGTTCATTGATGGACATTTTTTTGGCAGTCGAATCTTGCTCATAAAAAAATTGTTTGTTATCGAAAACAACCGACAACCAAAAATCGGTTTCTTTATACCCTATTATGTATTTGACGCCATTGCTTACATTCACGTATGTGCAATGAATTATCTCCCAATAGTGTTTATCAGAGTCTTCTAAATCATAATCTTTATACATCAAATACAGCGTGTCGGTTTTTTTCAGCGAACTTGATTCATAATAATATGCGCCGATTTTGTATTCCGGATAAATCGAATCGACTATATAATCATCACCACAACCGCAAAACGCAGCAATAGCAAACAAAGAAATTGGAATTAGTTTTTTCATAATGTTAGATTTTAAAATGTTACACAATAATAACAATTAAAAGTGGGATAACCCTACCCGAATTTGATATTTTTGCCTTGAAAAACGAAAAAACCGATGGCCGGCACCTACATTCGGCTGTTTCATCCCGATTGGCAAAAAATTTGCTTGTTCCTCCTCGAAAAATCGGTACGGAAGAATAAATTTGCAGTTCTGATTACGAATCGATGAAAAAACTGGCGTCAATAGTGATGTTTTTGTCCCTGACAGCGGCAACGGCCAGCGCGCAGAGCGTAGGCGTGGTGCTCAGCGGCGGCGGTGCCAAAGGTCTGGCCCACGTGGGTCTGCTCAAGGTGCTCGAGGAGAACAACATCCCCATCGACTACATCTGCGGCACGTCAATCGGCGCCATCATCGGGTCGCTTTACGCGATAGGCTACTCACCCGACCAGATGGCCGAGCTGCTCCAGTCGGAGGAGTTTCTGCGCTGGTCGAAGGGCGATATGAGCCCCGAGGAGCAGTACTACTACAAAACCAAGATTGAGGGCGCCGAGTGGGTTAGCGTCAGGCTCAAGCGCGACGGATCGTCGGTGAACGCCGTGCTGCCAACCAACATCATCGAGCCGGAGCAGATGGACTTCCGCTTTATGCAGATTTACGCCCAGGGAGCGGCCCGCGCGGGCTACGACTTCAACCGGCTCTTTGTGCCATTTTTCTGCGTGGCCTCCGATGTGCACAACAACCGCCCCGTGGTTTTCACGCAGGGCAACCTGTCGCAGGCCGTCCGCGCATCGATGACCTTTCCGGGATACTTCAAGCCCCTCACCATCGACGGCGAGCTGATTTTCGACGGCGGAATGCAGAACAACTTTCCGTCGGACCTGATGGACGAGAAATTCCACCCCGATGTGATTATCGGCTGCACCGTGACCGAGAATCCCGAAAAACCGACTGACGACGATGTGGTGCTGCTCGCAATGAACTTCTTTATGCGCAAGACCAACTTCACCATTCCCGGCAAGGGCGTGCTCATTGCTCCAAAGCTGAGCCAGTACGGACTGATGGATTTTGAAAAGTTCGACGAGATTTCAACCATCGGCTACAATGCCACAATGGCCAAAATCGATTCAATCAAGGCGCTGGTGAGCCGCCGTGTGAGCGCCGACTCGCTGGCACAGCGCCGTGCCGAGTTTGTCAGGGGCGAGCCCGGTCTGGTGTTCGGCAACGTGATTGTGAGCGGCGTTGACGATTTGGCGTCGGGCTACATTGAGCAGAGCATCAAGCGCGGCAAGGATACGTTTGATTTTCACGCACTTGAGAGCGGCTACTTCCGCCTCACATCCGACAAGATTCTGCAATCAATCTACCCGCAGGCGCAGTACAACAATGCGACGGGTCATTTCGACCTTAAACTGGATGTGTCTTCGCAGAGGTCGTTCAACGTGAAGTTTGGCGGCAATCTGTCGTCGTCGAACCGCAGTTTCGCGCAGGTGGGCGCCGAGTACGTCTTTATGCACCGCAACATCTACAACGCCTCGGTCAACGTGGCGGCCGGCCAGTTCTACAACTCGGCCAACGCGCTTTTCCGCATCGACCTGTCGCCGCGCAACATCATACAGCGTATGCCGCCGTTTTTTGCCGATTTTCGCGCAGCCTACAGCCGCTGGGACTACTTCAAGACCACCAACGAGCTCTTCTTCGACAGTGAGGCGCTCTCGCAGGTCATCAACACCGACAAGTATGTGGGCCTCGACCTCGGCGTGCCGGTCTATAACCGCGGCATTGCAACCATCGGCGTGGCGCTGGGAACAATGTACTACAACTATTTTCAATCGACCAACATCAACAAGAGCGACAACGCCGACGAGACGCAGACCGACTATTTTGACCTGAAGCTGAAGTATGAGTACAATATGCTCAACTTCCGCCAGTACGCCAACAGCGGGCGCTATTTCTCAATTCAGGGCAGCTACGTTTTCGGCAACGAGGAGTACAGCCCGGGTAGCACGGCCAAGCCCTACGAGTCGGCCGGCAGCGTGAGCGCGCGCCACCAGTGGGGAACCGTCAGGCTGCACCATATCCGCTACCTGAACGCCGGCCACTATTTCAGCCTCGGATTCCAAACTATTGCCAGCATCAGCAACAAACCCGATTTTGCCAACAGCATAGCCTCGCTGCTCACCGCCGAGCCTTTCAACCCGTTCCCGCAGTGCCAGGCGCAGATTCTTGAGAAATACCGCGCCAACCAGTGGGTTGGTTTCGGCCTGATGCCGGTTCTCAACTTCACCGACAGGGTGCAGCTGCGCACCGAGCTGCACATTTTCCAGCCCTATCGCTATATCAGCACGCAGAGCTACCAGACATCGTACAGCGAGGAGTTCCCGATGCCGCGCTTTATGGGCAACGCCGCCTTTGTATGGCACACTCCGGTGGGCCCGCTCGCCGCCACTGGCAGCTACTACTACAAAGAGGAGAAGCCGTTCCACTTCCAAATCAATCTTGGGTTTATGCTATTTAACAGGCGAGGAACGGAATAATCTTTTTTTCGAAAGATTTTTCAAAAAAGCACAACCTATGCAGCAATCTTGCACAGGCTGCCATTACTATTGCGCCCTGAATAGTAACTGATTGTAAAAATTTTTCGATTATGATTATCAAAGAAATACCAGAAATGTTTCAGACAAACGGCTGATAACAAGCATCTTGTGGCATCGTCAAAACTTATCAACACCGATATTTTCCAAGCATCAAAAACCTATCTTTAGAAACTCAAAAAAACAGATTCCGCTATGTTCTTAATCTTTGACACAGAGACAACTGGCTTGCCAAAAAACTATAAGGCGCCGCTCACCGATTTTGAAAACTGGCCAAGACTTGTGCAGCTGGCCTGGCAGTGCCACGATGTGGACGGGAAATTCATGTTTGCCAAAAATCACGTTGTCAAGCCGGTAGGGTTCACTATCCCTGACGATGTGGTCAAAGTGCATCACATAACGACGGAAAAAGCGCTTGCAATAGGCGAGGATTTGAAGACAGTGCTGGAGGAGTTTGCCGCCGATGTTCGTAAGGCAACGGTTGTTGTGGGACACAATATAGGGTTCGATATGAGCATTGTGGGCAGTGAGTATCTGCGTTGCGGAATGGAAAACGTGCTGGCCTCAGCTCGCACGCTCTGCACAAAAGAGACCTCGACCGACTTCTGCGGCATTATGCAGAAGGGCAAACCAAAATGGCCGAATCTGACTGAATTGCACCAGAAACTGTTCGGCGAACCATTCACCGACGCTCACAACGCCGCCGGCGATGTGGTGGCCACAACCCGCTGTTTTCTTGAGCTGGTGCGCATAGGCGTGGTTGGCGCCGCGCAGCTGAACATCAGCGATGCCGAGCTTGAAGAGTTTAAGCGCTGCAACCCCGAGACCATTCAACCCGAACCGGTTGAGTTTGAATCGTTTGAAATTCCATCGGTGCAACCCGAGCCAGCACAGGCGTCAAACGAGGCTGAGGTGCCAGCCGCTGAAGCAGTTGCCGCACAACCTCAGCCGACTACCGGAAAAGAAACCGAAACAAAACCACAACCTATTGACATAAAAAATGTTGCGTTCACTCACTTGCATGTCCACTCTCACTACTCAATACTTGACGGAATGTCGAAGGTGGACGAGCTGATAAACAAGTGCATGCGCAACAATATGCACGCCATGGCGCTGACAGATCATGGTAACATGTTCGGAATCAAAGACTTGATTGATACCAGCAACAAGGTGAACGGAGCGCCAAAAAAGAAAGTGAAAGAGTGTCAGGAGGAGCTTGACAAAGAGACTGATGAGGCTAAGAAAGCCGAAATCCAGAAAAAACTCGACGATCTGAAAGCCAAGGCCGAGGCGTTCGTGCCTTTCAAGCCGATTATCGGCATTGAGGCCTACTGCGCCCGCCGTACGCTCTACGATAAGGACAAGGATGTGAAGGAAATTTCAGCCGAAACCGGTAAAGAGCGCATTATCGACCGTAGCGGCTGGCACCTTATCTTGCTGGCGAAAAACAAGAAGGGATACCAAAGCCTGTGCAAACTGGCGTCAATCGCCTATACCGATGGATTCTACGACCGTCCCCGCATTGATCATAATCTACTTGAAAAATGGCATGAGGGAGTCATTTGCTGCTCGGCGTGCCTTGGTGGTGAGGTGCCACAGTACATTCTGGCTGGCGATTTGGCCAAAGCCGAGGAGTCGGTGATATGGTTCAAGAATCTTTTTGGCGATGACTATTATATTGAGCTTCAGCGACATAAAACCAACAAACGCAATGCCGCCACCGACACCTATGAGAAACAGGTGAAGGTGAACAAGGTGCTGATTGAGCTGGCTCGCAAGCACAATATCAAGCTGGTAGCAACCAACGACGTTCACTTTGTTGAGGAGGAGCACGGTGAGGCGCATGAGCGCTTGGTGTGCCTGAGCACCGGAACCAGGCTTACCGACCCCAACCGCGGCATGGCTTACACCAAGCAGGAGTGGCTGAAGACACCGGAAGAGATGGCCGCCATTTTTGCCGATCTTCCGGAAGCGCTCGCCAACACGCAGGAAATTGCCGACAAAGTTGAGGTATACAGTATTGATTCTGACCCGATTATGCCAAAATTCCCGATTCCGGCCGATTTTGGAACTGAGGAGGAATACCGCAAAAAAATCTCCGAAAAAGAGCTTTTCGATGAGTTCACTCAAAACGAGAAGCATGAGGTTGTTTTGAGTCAGGAAGATGCTGAGAAAAAAATCAAGAAATTGGGAGGGTACGACAAGTTATATAGAATAAAGCTTGAAGCCGATTACCTTGCAAAACTCACATGGGAGGGAGCACAGAAACGCTACGGCGATAGTCTGACTGACGAGCAAAAAGAGCGTATCATTTTTGAGCTGCACATAATGAAGACGATGGGTTTTCCGGGCTATTTCCTTATAGTTCAAGACTATATCCGTGCCGCCCGTGAGGAGCTTGGCGTGAGTGTGGGCCCGGGGCGTGGTTCAGCGGCAGGCTCGGTAGTGGCCTACTGCTTGGGCATCACCGATCTCGACCCGCTCAAGTACGATCTTCTGTTCGAGCGTTTCCTCAACCCTGACCGTATCTCATTGCCCGATATCGATGTCGATTTCGATGATGAAGGTCGAGGCAAGGTTTTGGACTGGGTGACACAGAAATATGGTGCCGAGAAAGTGGCGCACATCATCACATACGGAACCATGGCCACCAAATCGTCGATTGCCGACGTGTGCCGTGTGCAAGACATTCCAATCCCCATGTCGAATGCCATGAAGAAACTGGTTCCCGAACGCGATTTCCCTGAGAATCAAGTAAAAGCGGTTGAGGGCACTCTGCCAAAAAAAATGCCAAAGGTGAATCTGAAAAACTGCTACAAGTATGTGCCTGAGTTTCAGAAACTTTTAGGCGGACATGATACTGATGAGATACATCTTGGCGAGTATGCTGAGGTTGTTCCCGACGTACTGACCTACGCGGAGCAGCTCGAGGATACCAACCGTCAGATTGGCATTCATGCCTGCGGCGTCATTATCGGCGCCGACGACCTAACCAAATTTGCTCCGGTTTGTACAGTAAGAGATAAAAAGAGCGGGCAGGATGTTGTTGTGACGCAATACGACGGACACGTTGTTGAGAGTGTCGGCTTAATCAAAATGGACTTTTTGGGATTGAGCACGCTTTCTCTCATCAAGGAAGCTATTGCCAACGTGAAGAAAACACGCGGCATCGATGTCGATATCGACCATATTCCAATCGATGACAAACTCACATACAAACTCTACAGTGAGGGTCGCACCATCGGCACGTTCCAGTTCGAAAGTCCCGGCATGCAGAAGTATCTGCGCGAGCTGCAACCCACACAAATCACCGACCTGATAGCCATGAACGCTCTCTACCGCCCGGGCCCGATGGACTACATTCCGCAGTTCATCCGCCGGAAAAAGGGCACAGAACCTATCACTTACGATATTCCGGTGATGGAGAAGTATCTGAAAGACACTTACGGAGTTACCGTCTATCAAGAACAGGTGATGCTGCTGAGCCGCCTGCTGGCCGATTTCACCCGTGGCGAGGCCGATACCCTGCGTAAGGCGATGGGTAAAAAAATTGCCGCAATGCTGGCTATGCTGAAGCCGAAATTTATTGAGGGCGGCAAAAAGAACGGCCACGATGAGAAGACTCTGCTCAAGATCTGGGCCGACTGGGAAAAATTCGCATCATACGCTTTCAACAAATCGCATGCCGCATGCTACGCCTGGGTGGCTTATCAGACAGGCTACCTTAAGGCGCACTATCCGGCCGAATATATGGCTGCCAACCTCACGCAAAGCAAAGACTCAATTACCGATGTGCAGAAGTTTATGGAGGAGTGCAAGTCCATGAAGATTTTGGTCAAAGGACCTGACATCAACGAGTCGGAGCTCAACTTCACGGTTAACAAGAAGGGTGAGATTCTTTTCGGTCTTGGCGGAATCAAAGGTGTTGGCGGCGGCGCTGTTGAAGCCATCGTCAGCGAGCGCCAGAAGAACGGCAAGTTCAAAGACATTTACGACTTTGTCGAGAGGGTGAATCTGTCATCTTGCAATTCAAAAACTGTTGAAAGTCTTGCCATAGCAGGCGCATTTGATAACCTCGGTGTCCGTCGCGAGGTGTTTATAATGAAGCTGCCCGATGGCACAAAATTCCTCGATACCCTGATGCACTACGGCAACGTTTTCCAAACCGACAAGCAGATGAACACCAACACACTGTTTGGCGCCATCAGCGAGACAGTGGCCATACCTCACCCGCACATGCCCGACTTCCCCGACATGCCGCTGCTCGAGAAGCTCAACATGGAAAAGGAGCTTGTGGGAATCTTCCTTTCGGGGCATCCGCTCGACCCGTTCCGCTTTGAGCTTGAGCATTTCTGCACCGTGTCGCCCGTCGAAATCAGCGACGAAACCAAACTCAACGCCTTTCTCAACCGCGAAGTGTCATTCGGCGGCCTGGTAACTGATGCGTTCGACAGCCTCACGAAAAGCAACAAGCCCTATATGAAGTTCACTATTGAGGATTACAACGGCGGATGCAGTATCGCTCTTTTCGGAAAAGACTACGAGGCTTACAGCAAAATGATTAGCAAGAACAGCATGCTCTACATCAAAGCCAGGATAGAAGAACGCAAATACCCCGACAAAGACGGCAAGACTCCGCCCGAAATAAAGGTGCAGAGCATCAAAATGCTTAGCAATATCCGCGCCGATATGGTGAACAAGCTTACCATCAACATCAGCATTGAGGATGTGAACAAAAGCAACATTGAGCTGATAAAGAACGTGATAAGCAACAAAGGCAAAGTGGCGCTATACTTCAGAGTCATCGATCCCGAAACCGGTGTGAGCATCAACCTGCTGTCGCACGCGGCGGCAATCGAGATGACTAATGAGCTTGTTGATTTTCTTGACAAGAATGATAGCGTCCTCACCTATACGCTGAACAACGGGCAGCTGAAGCGGCGCCGCCAGAGCATTGCGGCTGTCGCTCAGGAACAATCTGACGATGACAACAACTTGGATGACAAGCCGCCAATCGACCCAATTGACGATGACGAATAAATTTTGGTAACAACCGTCGGAAGTTTTGTTATATTGCGCCGCCTTTTCGGGCAGCAAACTCCGTTGTGGTGTTGTCCCAATGGAAAAAACATAACAAAATTGATTAATAATGGAAGGTCAGAATCAGACAGAAGGCGCGAAGAATCCGAAGATGGCGGTGGTTACGCCTAAAAACCAAATCGATTTTTTCATGAACAGCTATGCCGTTTACAAAAAGAGCGGCGTGGTCGTGATAGAGGTTTTCTTCCAAACGCCTAAAGGCAATGTGGCGCGCTTTTTCGAACTTACCGCAGAAGAGATTGAAGCTGACGAATTTCGCACTTTGGCCAACGCTATCCGCAAGAATCCAGACCAGTACAGCCAGCGCGAATTACTATAGAGAATAGTTGGCGCAGTTTAAAGTGCGGAATCAGCTCTAGTTTTATAACGAGCTTAATATCAAGCAACTACCAAAGTTCGAATACGTTGTCATCCGATTTGTTTCACGTTTTTTCAGAAATGCCGGACAATACCCCGTTGCCCGAGTTGTTCACTTGCCCGTTCTGCTACACGCCGCATCCGCTTGCAGTGAGGGCGGCCGGTGAGGTTCAGCGCCACATCGAAACCATCAGCGAATGGGCCGACGAGCTTGCGCAAGGAAAGATGTTCGGTGTTCTGGTGGCAACCGATGATCGGGGCCGGCTGGGTTTTCTGGCGGCTTTTTCGGGCAATATAGCTGGCAGAAGCGTCCACAACTGGTTTGTACCGCCCATTTTCGACATTACTCTACCCGACGGCCGTTTTAAAACAGAGGAACGTGCTATTTCCGCCATCAATAGCCAAATTGACAACCTCACCAACAGCGAGCATTACAGACTAACATTGAGCCAGCTTGCCGACATGAAGCGGCAGTCCGAAGCTGAGATAAGCCAGACTAAAGCTGCTGCCAGGCAGCATAAAGCCGAGCGTGCAACGTTACGCCTTCAGCCGCTCACCACTGATCAAGCCCTTGAGCTTGAGCGGCAGAGTCAGTTCGAAAAGGCCGAGCTGAAGCGCCTTGAACGTCGTTGGGAGGCCAAAATCGCCGCCTGCGAGGCCAAAGCCACAAATACTACACTGCAAATTGAGCAATTGAAGGAGCAGCGGCGGCAGCGGTCGGAATCGTTGCAGCGTTGGCTGTTTGAGCAATATTTGGTGCGGAATGCGCTAGGTGAGAGTCGCACCATCGGCCGCATCTTTGCAGCTGAGCGTGGAACAATGCCACCGGCGGCCACCGGCGAGTGCGCCGCACCAAAACTATTGCAATATGCTTTCAATCACGGATTTGCACCAGTGGCGATGGCGGAGTTCTGGTGGGGAGGTTCGCCAATAGGCGAGGTGAGGCGCCACGGACAATTCTACCCAGCCTGCCATAGCAAGTGTGAGCCGTTGCTCAACTTTATGCTGCAAGGCATGGCTGTTGAGCCAAAC
This sequence comes from uncultured Bacteroidota bacterium, assembly GCA_946186925.1. Classification (GTDB taxonomy): domain Bacteria; phylum Bacteroidota; class Bacteroidia; order Bacteroidales; family SZUA-534; genus RUG13583. The sequence continues at coordinate 75,485 of CAMHPA010000002.1, forward strand.
CGCCTTAAAAAGCAGGAGTATACAACTCTGCGCATCTTATACAACGATAAGTGGCTGGCGGCAGTCGAAAAGCCGTCGGGTCTGCCGACTGTGCCAGGCAAGGAACATCAAGTGTCAGCTTACTCTATTGTCAGGCAGATGTTCCCTGATGCCTCCGGACCGCTTGTGGCGCACCGTCTCGACATGGATACATCGGGAATACTGCTCATTGCGAAATCGAAGGAAGTGTTTGTCAGTCTTCAGAGACAGTTTGTGGCGCATAAAGTTACGAAGCGGTATGTGGCCCTACTCGACGGCATTGTCGCTTGCGATAGCGGAATTATCAGCCTTCCCTTGTGTCCAAATCTTGATGACAGACCGCGGCAAATGGTTGATTTTGAACATGGGAAAGAAGCTGTTACGATGTTTACAGTCATCGGACGGCGTGGCGGGCAAACGCTTGTCGATTTTCGTCCCGAGACTGGCCGGACACACCAGCTGCGTGTCCATGCCGCGCACCAGTCGGGGTTGAATTGTCCAATTGTCGGCGATAATCTTTATGGTCGCCCGGCTGAGCGGCTTATGCTGCACGCAACTGAAATAAAGTTCATGCATCCACAATCGGGCCAAATGATTACAATCGTGTCGGAAGTGCCGTTTTGAGGCATACTGCTTATCCAGTGTGATATGCGGTTTATCAGACATGTGCGACCGGATACGATTGTCGTACAAAACATGGCTATTCGCACATGGGTGTCGACCATCATTCCGGCATCATCGAGCAACTTGTTTGCCTAGCAATAAACGGTGTGAGGTATACCCAAAACCTAAATATTTATACCTAAAAATCATGCATCCTACATTCTAAAACTCATTACTTTTGCTTATCAGTTCACATTGGAATAGAATGATTGTAAAAGATTCACAGATTCAGTTTAAATCGCCTGCCGAGATAAAGGCTTTTCAAGAAGCGCGGCTGGCCGAAGCGCTGGCCTACCTGCAGGCGCACTCAAAATTTTACCAGCGTATGTTTGCCGATAACCATATCGACATCAGCAAGATACGCACCATTGAAGATTTGCGGCAGATTCCTGTCACCACCAAAACCGACCTTCAGATGCACAACGATGAGTTCCTGTGCGTCGACAAGGCTGATGTCATCGACTACGTAACCACATCGGGCACAATGGGCAATCCCGTAACGTTCGCCTTGACAAATAACGACCTTGACCGTTTGGCTTATAACGAGTATCTGTCGTTCACCACGGCCGGGCTCACCCGCAACGACATTATGCAGGAAATGGTCACCATCGACCGCCGTTTTATGGCTGGTCTGGCTTACTTCCTTGGCTGCCGCGAAGTGGGGATGGGCGTCTCGCGTGTGGGCAACGGAATCCCCGAACTGCAGTGGGACACCATCAACCGCATCCACCCAACGTGCTGTATGTGCGTGCCGTCGTTTCTTATCAAGTTGGCCGATTTTGCCGAGAAGAACGGCATCGACCATCATAAATCGAGCCTGAAAAAGTGCATCTGCATTGGAGAAGCACTCTACAAACCCGACGGAACCTACACCACGCTCGGCCAGCGCATCAACGAAAAGTGGCCCGAACTGAAACTGCACACCACCTACGCCAGTACCGAGATGCAGTCGTCGTTCACCGATTGCGACCAGTACAACGGCGGACACGTGCAGCCAGAGCTCATCATTGTTGAGTTCCTCGACGAGAACAACCAGCCCGTGGCCGACGACGAGCCAGGCGAAGTCACCATCACATCGCTCGGCGTTGAAGGTATGCCGCTGCTACGATTCAAGACTGGCGATGTGTGCTACCACTACAACGAGCCTTGTAAGTGTGGTCGCAACACAATGCGCCTCAGTTCGGTAATCGGGCGCAAGGGACAGATGATAAAATACAAAGGCACAACACTTTATCCGCCCGCACTGTTCGACATTCTTGACGGCATCCACGATGTGAAGAACTACGTGGTTGAAGTGTTCACCAACGAGCTGGGCACCGACGACATCAAGGTGCGCATCGGCTCAACGCGGTCTGACGAAGCCTACGCGAAGGAAATCAAGGACATTTTCCGCTCGAAGGTGCGAGTGGCGCCGTCCATCAGTTTCGAGTCGCCAGAGTACATCAACAAGCTGCTCTACCCCGAAATGAGCCGCAAACCGGTGAAATTCTACGATTTAAGATGAGTTATAAGTAGTAAGTTATAAAAGTTATAAGTTTTTGGATGGAAGATGTCTGTAGTCTGACGTCCGTTGTCTGAAGTCAAAAAAAAGATATGAAACGAATTGTATTATCATTGGCAATGGTGGCCGCATTGGTTCTTTCGGCCGCAGCGCAGAAAAAAACAAGTCCGCTGGCTGGTTTGGGCGGTATGATTTTCTATGGCATCGATTTCTCGAAAGGCCGTGTTTACGGTGCGGCCGACGAGCCCGAAAAGCTGCGCAAGGCTTTCGGCGACATCAATATGCTTTTCATCACCGAGCCCGAGAAGTACAACGTGGCCAAATTTGTGGGCAAACCGATGAACGACATCCGCGTTGATGCCGTCACCAATATGAACGACACCATTCCGCTCGATTCCATCAAAACAATTGTCAAGGGGCACACCATCAGCGATTCGACTATCGCGCAGACAGTCAGAGATTTGTGCATTGTGAGCTACAACCACGGACTGGGTTTGTGTATGATTATGCAGACACTCGACAAACCTGGCGAGTTGGGCACATTTGTGTTTGTGCTTTTCGATATCGACTCCCGTAAAGTTATCAGCCATTGGACATTGAGCGGCACTCCCGCAGGCTTCGGGGTTCGCAACTATTGGGCACACTCGGTTTACGAGGCGCTTGAGAAGGTGAAGACTTACAAGGAGTAAATCGACCTAAAGCTAAAACTTATACGTGAACCCCATATTCAGCAGATGGCCGTTGTTTGCCATAAGCTCGAAGCTGGATGTGGTGTGGTCCGTGTCCTTGTTTTTTGTGTGTGAATAATTAACCCCAAGCACATTTGCAAAAATGTCGAAATCCCAACGGTCGTTTATCTCGATTGTAAGCACGGGCAGCAACTCAAGCTTGACACTTCGCTCGCTGTCGGCAAAACCGAAGGCCGAAATGGCTTCGGCGCCAAAGATTAATCTGCCAGCCTGAAGAATATCATAATGCAGATAAGGCTCTATTGCATAAGCCGATTCCGACTCTGTGTTTTTGTGGCCGTCTGTCCAAACCGATGTTTTGCTGCGGTTGTAGCCGAACCCCACACCAACTTCCCAGCTTCCCATCACGTATCCAACCGACGGTACAACTTCAAAACTGAATGATGACGATTCCTTGTCGCCATTGTTAGCGCTACTTTCCGATACAATGCCAGCGGTTCCGCTAACCACAAACTGCGCGTTAGCTTCCTTTGTCAGCAACATAATGGCTGCGGCAAAAATTGTTGATGCAAAAAACAGGTTCTTCATACTTTATTGTTTAATCGGTGAACTGTTTAATTGGTGAATCGATTGTTTGACAACGGACGCACGCGGTGCGTCCCTACCAACACCCAACACCTAATACCTATAACCAACCTCCAATACCATTTGCAAATATCTAACTTTCAACTCCTAATTCCTAACTTCCGCATCCTTCTTTGGGAAAAGCAGCGAGAGCACAATGCTCAGCGTGATGATCCCCAGAATGACATAGAGCGAGTGCACCGAGCTGAAGCCAATCTCGTCGAGCCAGTGGTGCAGCAGCAGCTTGGCGCCCACAAAGAGCAGCAGTACGGCAACGCCCTGCTTCAGATAGCAGAACTTGTCAACCGCGCCCGAGAGCATAAAGAACAGCGACCGCAGTCCGATGATGGCGAAGATGTTCGAGAAGAACACCACGTAAGGGTCGCAAGTGACTGAGAATATGGCGGGTATGCTGTCGAAAGCGAAAATCAGGTCGGTGAACTCAATGGTTATCACCACAATTAGCAGCGGCGTGATGAAGAGTTTGTGCCGATGGTCGCGGATGAAGAAACGGCCGTTCACATAACGCGGATAGACGCTGAAATGCTTCGACAGGAACTTCACCAGCTTATGGTCGCGCGGGTCGGTATTGGCGTTGTCGTCTTCCTTCTTGAAGAACATTTTCACGCCCATATAAGCCAGATAAGCGCCGAAAACAAGCAGAATCCAGTTGAACTTCTGAATGAGCGTCGAGCCCAGGAAGATGAACGAGAACCGCAGGATGATGGCGCCCAGAATGCCCCAGAAAAGCACCGATTTGTAATCTTTCTTGCGCACGCCGAAGCCCGTGAGCAGCATCAGCATCACAAAAAGGTTGTCGATTGAGAGCGTCTCTTCAATCAGGTATCCCGAAAGGAAATCAATCGACATACTGTGCTGATACTGACTGATGGCCGACTCAATGGTGAGTCCGTTGGCCATTGCCTGCTCAAGCGGCAGCCCGTCGTACTTGAAACTCAGTCCGTATTTCTGCGTCACGTGCAGCAGCTCGTCGAACGTGTCGATGCCGTGAACCAGATGGCCGTCGAACCTGAGAAACAGGAAGAATCCGAGCGCCAGCGTCACCCAAACCACAGTCCACACCGATGCTTCCTTGATGCTGACCACATGGTGCCCCCGTCCGACAAACAGCAGGTCGAACATCAGCACGCCGATTATAAACGCTATGAAAATCAGTAGAAAAATGTTGTCCATCGGTTAGTAGTATTTGTTGGGAATCAGATAGTTCTTAACGTAGTCGGCCACACCGTCTTCGAGCGAGTAGAACGGCCGGTCGTAGCCGATAGAGCGCAGTTTGCTCATATTGGCTTCGGTAAAATATTGGTACTTGTCGCGGATGTCCATCGGCATATCGATGTACTCGATGTTCGGCTCAAGTCCCATACCGCGGAAAGTGTTGATTGTCAGGTCGGCGAAGGTGCGGCCCTTGCCCGTGCCCACATTGTAGAGCCCCGAGTCGCGGCGGTGGTGCATCAGAAACATCATCACTTCGCAAAGGTCTTTCACATAGACGAAATCGCGCGTCTGTCCGCCGTCGGCATACTGCGGATTGTGCGATTTGAAGAGCTTCATCTTGCCCGTTTCCTGAATCTGATGGAAAGCGTGCAGAATGACCGACGCCATTCGGCCCTTGTGGTACTCGTTGGGGCCGTAAACGTTGAAGAATTTCAGACCGGCCCAGAAGAACGGTTTGCGTTCCTGCTGCAGCGCCCACTTGTCGAAATCGTTCTTCGACTCGCCGTAAAGGTTCATCGGTTTCAGTTTGTAGATGACGTCGTGGTTGTCGTCGAATCCGTACTCGCCCATTCCGTAAGTGGCTGCTGACGAAGCATATACAAGCGGCAAACCGTACTCAACGCATTTTGTCCAAAGGGTTTTGGTGTAGTTCAGATTGAGCGTGTCGTAAACTTCCTTCGGGAAGCCCGTTGTGGCCGAGCGCGCGCCAAGGTGGAAGATGAATTCCACAAAGCGGTGGTTGGCGTCGAGCCAGTCGAAAAACTGCATACGGTCAACTTTCGCAGTGAACCGTTTGCCTTCGAAATTCTTGTTTTTCTGTGCGTTTCCAAAGTCATCGACCAGCACAATGTCATTAAAATTGTCGGCGTTGAGGCGGCTCACCACACAACTGCCGATGAAGCCCGCGGCTCCCGTAACTACTATCATTTCTGCGTCGTTTTAGAATCGGACTGCAAGTTTACGAATTTTTTGAGAATGATAATGGTTGAACAATGGAATAGGGGAGAGACGTTGTGGCTCCGTTGTTCAGCAGTGATGTTGTATAATCACTGATTGTTTTTGCCTTCGACAGTTTCGCCAATCTCCTCAATGCGCGCCTTCACGTTCTCAATCAGCCACGATGGCGTTGATGTGGCGCCGCTGATGCCTACGCTACGCACTCCGGCGAACCATTCGGGGCGCAGCTCGTCGATGTTCTCGATGAAGAAAGAGTTGGTGTTCACCTGCTGACACATACCAAAGAGTGCTTTGGCGTTTGAGCTGTCGTGGCCGCCAACAAAAATCATCAGCTCGTGGCTGGCGGCAAACTGCTTGAGGTGCGGCCCGCGGTTGGCCACCTGGCGGCAGATGGTGTCGTGCCAGCGGAACCGTGGCACACGCTGCTCCAGAATCTTCACCATCTTCATAAACTGGCCTATGTCTTTGGTTGTCTGCGAGAAAAACTCAACCGGCCGCGCGGCGTCGATTTTCTCAAGGTCGGCTTCGTTCTCAACCAAAATGGCCTCGCCGTTGGTCTGCCCGATAAGGCCCACCACCTCGGCGTGACCTTTTTTGCCGAAAATCACCACCTGGCCGTTGCATTTGGTCATTGCCTGGTGCGCCTCCTTGATGCGCTCCTGCAGACGCAGCACCACGGGACACGTGGCGTCGATGAGTTTTATGTTGCGGTCTTTGATGTTCGAGTAGCTCGACGGCGGCTCGCCGTGGGCGCGGAAGATGACTTTGGCGTCGTGCAGGCTGGCAAACTGGTCGTGGTCAATCACCACCAAGCCCATATCGGCCAAACGGTTCACCTCGATAGGATTGTGAACCATCGCGCCCAGGCTGTAGAGCGGCTTGCCGTCGGCCAGCTCGGCTGTGGCCTTAGTCACGGCGTTTTTCACCCCGAAGCAGAAGCCCGATTCGGGGTCGATGGAAATCTGAAGCGGTTTGCCGTTGCTATTGCTCATCGACAGTCAATGATGTTGTGATTATCAAGCATTTGCCTCTTTAGCCTCGTCAACCATTTTGAGAATCAGCTCAAACTGCTCGTCGCGCGTCATCTGGCTGTTGTCAACCACACGGGCGTCGTCGGCCTGGCGCAGAGGCGACACCTCGCGGTGCTGGTCGATGTAGTCGCGCTGGGTTACATTCTCAAGAATCTCATCGAAGGTAACCTTCTCGCCTTTGGCCGTCAGCTCGTCGAAACGGCGCTGGGCGCGGACTTCGGGCGATGCGGTCATAAAAATCTTGAGGTCGGCGTTAGGGAAGACCACGGTGCCAATGTCGCGGCCGTCCATCACAATTCCGCCCTGACGGCCCATATCCTGCTGCAGCTTAACCATTTGGGCGCGCACAAAATCGATGCGGCTCACGTAACTCACCTTGTTCGACACCTCGATGCGGCGGATTTCGTCCTCAACCACCTCGCCGTTGAGCAGCGTGGTGTTTTTGCTGGTCTGTGGGTCGTAGATAAAGCTGATGCCGATTTTTTCAATATCGCGCCTGAGCGCCGCCTCGTCAACAGTGCCGTCGTCGGCAATCAGGCCGTTGCGCATACAGTAGAGCGTCACGGCGCGGTACATTGCGCCCGTATCGACATAAACATAGCCCAGTTTCCGCGCAAGCTCTTTTGCCACTGTGCTCTTGCCGCACGACGAGAATCCGTCGATGGCGATGGTGAGTTTTTTATCGTTCATTTTCAATTTTTTACAGATTTTACATCAATGCTGCCGCGCAGGTTCTCCACATAAAGGCTCTGCGTCGGGAAGGCGAAGTTGAGCCCCTCGGCGTTGAACCGCTCAAGAATGGCAAGATTCACTTCGCTCTGCGTCTCAAAAATATCTTTTCCTTTGATAATGAAATAGATGAAACTGATGTTGATTGATGAATCGGCGAAGGTGTTGAAATAGACGACGGGGCTGTTCTCAACGTTGGGGTTCTGGTCGGCAATCTCGCGCAGAATCTCCATCGCGCGCTTCATCTGGTCGGGCGTGGTGTCGTAGGTGAGGCCCAGTTCGAGCACCACGCGGCGCGACGGCTCGCGCGAAACGTTCTCCACCACGTTGTCGATGATGACGGCGCTCGGTATCACCACCTCGGTGCCCTCAAGCGTCGATAGGCGGAAGCTGCGCAGCCCGATGGCCACAATGTAGCCGTCGTAGCCGCTTACGCGAACGCGGTCGCCAATACGGAACGGCTTGTCGAAGAAGATGGTTATGCCGCCGAAGATGTTGGTCACCGTGTCTTTCGCCGCCAGGGCCAAAGCCAAACCGCCGATTCCGAGACCGGCCACCAGCGCCTTCACATCGTAGCCCGAATTGTTGAGCGCAATGACAATGCCGAAGCCCCAGATGATGGTCTGCACCGAACGTTTGATGGCCGGAATCATCTGCTTGTCGGCGCGTTTGCCGGGCAGCTTGTCCGACACCGACGGCCGCACATATTCGACAATGAGCAGCGCCACAAACCGCGACAGGAACCACGTCAGGCCGAGAATGAGCAGCATCGCGTAGGCGCGTGACATAAACGACACGGCGCGCACAGGCAGCGTCAGCTCCTGCAGGGCCAGCTTGATGCCGATGAGCATCACCACGGCGGCCACCGGTCTCTCGATGGCCTCAACAATAATGTCATCGATTTTTGGCGGCGTGCGCTTAACTATCTTCTTGATAATATGACGGATAATCCAAAGCAGAATGTGGCTCACCACAAACGCCCCAACCACAAAGGCCACGGCCCAAAACCACTGGCCGATGGTGTTCTTCATAAACATCTGGTCGAAAAAATCTCGCATTCCAGTTTAATTTTCAATGTTTTATATCGATTTTTTCAGCGTTTCGTACATATTTCTGGCAATGCCCTGCCAGCTGTATTTGTCGTAGAAAGCCTGCGGCGTATCGCCCGTGAGCGACAGAGCGCCAACCAGACTGCTGGCGAACATATCCCAGTTGTTGTCGACCACCACCTGCAGCTTGCTTCCGCACACGGTGGTGTCAATTCCGATGGCGCCCATCGATGTGGAGACAACCGGACGGTTCTGCCCGATGGCCTCAATCACCTTCGACTTGATGCCGCCGCTCTGCAGCGCTGGGTTCATCACCACGTCGGAACTGCGGATGTACTCGTTGATGTCATCAACAAAACCGGCATAGACGATGTTGTTGCGTTTGAGGTCGTTGAAACGGCTCTGATACTCTTTCGACAGACCGCCGCCGCAGATGAGAATCTTGTAGCCTGTGCCGCCCATCAGCTTTTGCAGGCGCGGCGCAATCTCGTCGATGATTATTGACAGAGACTCGATGCTGGGCAGATATTTCAGCACGCCGAAGAACATAAAAATCTTGTCGTTGGGGTCGATGCCGTGACGGCCGAGCACAGTGGCGCGCTCGCCGGCGGCAACGGGCTGCAGCTCGGTCTGCTCGATTCCGTAAGGTTTCAGGTGGCATTTGTCGGGACTCAGGCTGAACTTGTTGATGGCAATCTGGCGGTCCTGGTCGGTGGTGAAGAAGGCGCCTTTGGCAATCTTCATCGCAAAACGCTCCCACTCAAACATTGCCGGCCACCACCATTTTCCGGTGGCCATCGACCGCAGATACTCAATGTTGATTGAATGGATGAACACCGGCACACCTGTCTTTTTTGACAGCGTGCCCATCCAGCCCAGCACGGGCTGCTCCAGAATAATCACATCGGGTTTGAGCTCAACCACCTGGTCGTAGATGATTTTGTAGTTGACGCGCGAGATGCGACGGAAAGCCGACCTCGGGACGATGGGCCGCAGCTCGAACGAGCATTCGGGAATGGTTGAGCCGACGCCAGTGATGACAGTCAGATTGGCGAACTGCCCCAGGGCGTTAAGATAGCCGAAAACGCCTTTCTGGTCGCCTGAAACGGGCGGACAGAGCGGCTCGGGAGCTATCGACAGAATTTTCAGTTGGTCCATATTGCGGTTTATTTACGTGGTTCGGAATTGGTGCCGTCGGGCTGCGCATCGGTTTTGGCGGCCGGCGAGAGCAGGCGTTTGTACTCGTCGGGGTTGTTGAGCACGGCCACCGCCTTGATGAGCGTTGAGTCGGCGGGCAGCTGAGCCTTTGCGCGGCCCTCCTGATAGTAGTAGCGGCTGGCAATCTCCTCTTGGAGCAGCATACTGATTTCGGACTGATGCGTCTTCAGGTCCTGCTCTTTGTTGTGGGCCAGCTTGTCGCGAAGCTGTTGCAGGTCGCTCTCAATGGCGTCGGTATGACTCTCGCGCTTCACAGCTTTCTCAAGGTCGGCAATAAGTTTCTCGCTTTCAAGCTTATAGTCGTAGCTCTTGTCGGCCAGAAAGCTGGTAAAATCGGCATAGTCGGCATCGCTCAGGGCGAATTTCTCCGGCTCGCAAATCGACGGGTGCTTCTGCGCATAGAGCGTGGCGTAATCGAAAATCAGATTCTTGCTGTAGAGGCTGTAGGTGATGTTGCTCATCATCTCGGGCTCCACCTTCACATCGGGCAGAACGCCGCCGCCGTCGTACACATCGCGGCCGGCGCGTGTCTGAAACTTGGTGATGAGCGAGTCGGGCACCTTGCCCACACTGCCGTCGGCGTTGCGGTGCGAGTAGTCGAGCGCCTGAATGCAACGGCCGCTGGGAATGTAGTATTTTGCGGTGGTGAGCTTGAGCTTGGTGTTGTAGCTAAGGTCGCGGGTGGTTTGCACAAGGCCCTTGCCGTAGCTGCGTGTGCCCACAATAACGCCGCGGTCGAGGTCCTGAATCACGCCCGACACAATCTCCGACGCCGAAGCCGACCCGCTGTTGACGAGCACTGCCAGCGGAATCTCGGTGTCAACGGGCTCACTGGTCGAATAGTAGGTTTTGTTCCACATCTTCACCTTGCCCTTGGTGCTGACAATCTCCTGCCCCTTGCCCACAAAGATGTTCGACACGTTGATGGCCTCGTTGAGCAGGCCGCCAGGGTTTCCGCGAAGGTCGAGCACAAGGCCGCGCAACTGGTTGTTCTTCTTCAGATTGAGCAGAGCCTCTTTAACCTCCTGGCTGCAATTCTCGGTGAAGTTGTTGAGGTGGATGTATCCGATTCCGTCGGCCACCATTCCGTAGTAAGGCACGCTTTTCACCTTGATTTTCTGGCGGATAATCTCCACTTTGCGCAGCTGGCCCGTAAACGGAGTCTCAACGGTGAGCACCACCTTCGATTTGGGCTCGCCCTTGAGCAGCTCGCTCACATCCTCGCTTTTCATATCGGCAATGTCGCGGCCGTCAATCTCTTTGATGATGTCGCCTGCGCGGATGCCGGCCTGTGCGGCAGGAGCGTCGGCAATGGGCTCGTTCACCTCAACGTATTTGCCCTTGCTGTGGATGTAGGCTCCGATGCCGCCGTACTGGCCGGTGGTCATAAAGCGGAAATCCTCAATGTCCGACTCGGGAATATAAACCGTGTAGGGGTCGAGCGATTTGAGCATCTCGTCGATGCTCTTCTTCACAAGGTCGCCGGCGTCAATCTCGTCAACGTAATAGATTGACAGCTCGCGGAACAGTGTGTGATAGATGTCGAGGTTCTTCGACATCTCAAAATCGCGCTCGCCGGTGCCCATAAACCCGACGCCCAGCACTACGGCAGCCGCTATGGCCGCCACTCCCCATTTAACTTTCGATTTATTCATTGCATCTGTAAATTTCATTCAAAACCAGCGGACTTGCCGCCGCAAACAAAGGTAAAACATCGTCACAAATCTGCGCTCTTGCGGCCCACTTTTTCCGCCAGCCGCGCCAGCAGCTGCCTGACGCTGCTCTCGGCATCGGCAAACGTCATTGGCTCAGTGTTTTGCGCCACAAACAAGAACGACAGTTTCAGCGGTTTGTTGCACAGTGCGTCGGTCAAAATGTGGCGGTTGAGTCTGAAGGCCTCGCGCATAAGGCGTTTGTTGCGGTTGCGGTCAACGGCCAGATGGTGGATTTTCTTTGGTGCCACAAACCCAACCTGATGGCTGTAGGCGTCGGCCGGCTCCGCGGCAAAAACCAGCTTGATGCCGCCCGCCCGCAGCACGCGGTTCTGCACAAAAACAGCCTCAATAGCCTTGCGCAGCTTGAGGTGCTCGGTGCGCTTGTAAGTGTATTGGTGTTTGCTCTGCTCCATAGTGCCGCAATAAAGGAGCAAATATAGGGGAATTTGTTATCGGAATGTCCCTTTTAATCATTTCAGTTTTGAGCATATAACTTTGCTCTCAATGCTGCCCAATAGTCGGTGGTTTCATTGTCATTGTACACCTTTTGTGTCCGTGGGTTGAAAGAAAATGGCTTAGCCTTCCTGTTGGTGGTTACATACTTTCTTTCGCCATTAATGTTGATTGAAAACTCAATGGGACAAAGCCCATTTTTACTTGCTTTAGAAGCCCTGCAAAGAAATGAAAAAGTCATAGCAGTTTTACTTTTAAAATGTTGAACAATAAATATTTGCGTCAACTTTTTTCAGTCTCACTTTGCGACTTTTGTCAGTCTCACTTTTTAACACCGATTAAGGCATTTTTTAGGGTTTAAGGGGAAACTAAAAAAGCCTCAACTTATTGTAAGTCAAGGCTTTGTCTATTTGTATTTTCTTTCCAGCGGAGAGGACGAGATTCGAACTCGTGGTACACTAATCGCGTACGACAGTTTAGCAAACTGTTGGTTTCAGCCACTCACCCACCTCTCCAAAGTGTTCTGTGCTGAACGCGCTCATTTGAGCGGCACAAAAGTATGAATTTGGCTTTCAATAGCAAACTAAAAGAGATATTTTTTTTCGAAACCGCACTATCGATGGTAGGTTTCAATCTTTTAGCTACTGATTGCTTCCCCGCTTGGTATAAACCACAATGGCACCATTGCCGCCCATGGCACCGAATATATTGGCGTCTTTCAAAATCTCAACATGGTCAATTGAGTAGACATCAATGCCTAACAGAGTGTCAACAATCACACCATCAACCACATACAGAGCCTCAGTTGGCCCGTTGATTGATGTGGTGCCTCTAATGTAGGCTTTCGCTCCTTCTCCATTATGGCCGCGCAAGACATTCAGGCCCGGAACCAACCCCATCAATGCTTCAAGAACATCGTCGCGGCCGGTGCGGACAATATCCTCACCCGAAATGACAGTTGTTGCGGAATTGTAGCGCTCGCGTGTGCGTACATAGTCGTAGCCGATGCTCACCAAATCCTCATCGTTTTCGGCCGTATACTGCATCTGGTCGGCAAGACGTATGCGTATACCTTTGACACCGTCCACAGGAATGATGTATAGTGTTTTCTTATACACCACATGCAAAGTGTCGGTTGGCTTCACATCGGTCAAGCCGAAACGCCCCTGTCGGTCAGTGAGAGCAAAACGGTTGGCATCAGTAACATAGACGCGGGCTTTTTTGACCGGCTCGTTTTTAATATCAACAATCACACCGTTGAATGGCACACCTTGGCCACCGTTTTGCGCTATCGCGGCAAGCGGCAACATAGCTAATGCAACTAACAACCTTTTCATAGTTTTAAAATTTTGCATTAAAGATGCTATTTTTTTTGCAGAAACTGTCTCATTTTTCGATGTTTGGCCAAAATAAAACGGCAATCGGCATTATTGCCGTAAAAGCAGGGGCGTACCTGTCATTCACCATCTCAGATGAAAATATCACTCACCAGCAACCGGCAACTGGAAAATATTGCCCACCACAAACAACAGAATGTAGGCCGTGAGTCCGGCAATGACAGGCGTGGCAACCCAACCCAAAACAATGTTTATCAGTACTTTGTACTTGATGCTGCGGCCGCCTTTGAGCAGACCGATGCCCACAATTGAGCCGATAACAACCTGCGTGCTCGACACCGGTACTTGCGGAATGCGCCCCAAGCCAAGGCTGGCAATGGCGTCGGAGAGCCCTTTCGACGAGAAGATGAACAGCACCAAGCTCTGCGCCAGCACCACCACCATAGCCGTCTCGGCCGAAAGTGGCATAAGGTCGTTGCCCACAACCTTCATAGTGCGCTGTGAGTAGGTGAAAATGCCCACCGAAATGGCCACAGCACCAAGGAAGAACAGTTGCTGGCTGCTCGACAGTGTCAGCGGACCGATGCTCAGCGCGGGCAGACTGACGGCGTTCACAAACACGCCCATCACGTTTACTATGTTGTTGGCACCCAGGCTGTAAGCGCCGAAAGCGCCAATCAGCAAAAGCAGAATCTTCAGCACGGTGTGCTTCCAAAGCAGGTGCAAATGCAGACGCTTAAAGGCTTCGTGGACAATCAGATACAGAATAACAGCAAACACCGCGCCAAGCAGCATTCCAACCACCCACGACGAAGCAATCTTACCCAGCAGAACGGTGTCGGTTGAGCGTCCCGCGAAGAAATTCCACCCGATGATGGCGCCCACAATGGCCTGCGATGTTGAGACAATCAGGCTCGATTTCACCATCATAAAAATTGCAAGTGCCGATGCCAGCGCAACGGTGAACGCGCCCGCCAACTGGTCGATGGTGCCAAGACGGCCCAGAGTGTCGGCTCCGCCTTCGCCCTGAAAGGTTGCGCCGATAATCACAAAGATGCTCGCCACAATGGCTGCCGTGCGGAACCGCACCATACGCGTGCCCACCGCCGAGCCAAAAATGTTGGCTGCGTCGTTGGCGCCAAGGCTCCAGCCCAGAAACAGTCCGCTCGACAGAAAAAGCAACAGCATATCAGAGCATCACTTTGATTATCAGCAACGAAAGAATATCAGCCACATCTTCGGCAGCATCGCTCAACTGCTCCACATGGCGTGTGAAATAGCGCAACTGCTCCTGCTGTGCAAGGTCGATGCCAGGCGTCTGCTGGAAGATGACGCGCCGCAGGTCGTTGGCCGCGCGGTCGCTCTCGCGCTCGTAGAAGTAGATTTTGTTGATGTGCTCCTTGGCCGATTCGGGCGCGGTGAAGAATACCCGCACCGCAGCAACGGCTTCCATAGTGGCTTCGGCCGACATCTCGTTAAGACTCTTGAAATCGGCCTTAATGGTGTCGGGCAACTGCGGCCGCTCCACGCTGAACTGCTGCAGCACGTATTTGGCCTTGTCCAGAAGGTCATCGGTCTTGTCGAGAAGGTGCAGCACATCGCTGGCAAACTGCGGTAGCAGCGAGTGCACCAGAAAATCGTTCTCAATGCCGCGCTGAAGATTATCGGCTGCTGACTCCTTCTCCTCAACCAGTCGCAGGCGCGTCTCAAAATCGGTTTCGCGGCCATCAGTGTAGTTGTTCACGGCTTCGCGGAAGAGCAGCAGGCCGTTCTCAATCTCGTTGATAAAATTGTCGATTTGGCGAATGACCGCCCCCGCCGTTTTCAAAATTCCTTTCATGACTCTGTGTGTTATTCCGATGTCTAAGGTAGGGATTTTTTCATTAGTGTGCCGCAAGTTTTTAGGAAGGTCGTTGTATTGAGGGCAACAGGCAGGACTTGTTTAGTCGGTGAACTGGTGAATCGTATTTTTAGGACTACGGACAACAGACTTCAGACAACAGACAAATCCTAGATTCCAACCCCCAACAACTATCACCTAATATTCAACACCCGGTATCGCCCTGACGGGCGGAATTTTTTAGAAAATCTATAAGAAAATCATTCAAAATCAGTTTTTAACCAAACTTATCCAAAATAACCCAAAATCTTTTGTTTGGATAAATTCGGGTTCGTTTGGTTAGAGACAAAAAACTAACAATCAGATTTTTATGTCATTATTGTTTCTAACCGATTTTATCCGATTAAATCAGAAAAAGGTATCGGTTAGAATCGGGTTGAATCGGTTAGAGATAAAAACCTAAAAATCAATTTTTTATAATTTTTCAAATCAATTTTCTTAAAATTTCTCGCGTAAGCGAAAACCGTATTGATACACCCATTAAACATACCTCGCTCGTTCGCCGCCAATGAGTTTGGGGCGGCAGAAGGCGGCCACCACGTGGGCACAGCCAATGCTGTTCGGTGTGGGGTGAACGGGCACAGCTACGTCCTTCAGGTGCATACCAATGAGCGTGTCGCCAATGTCGAGCCCAGCCGAAGCCTTAACGTGCTCAACCACAACCGCCTGGCTGAAGCCGCCGTATGCCGCAGTGGCAAACGAGCCGCCACCATGCAGCCACGGCACCACGCTTACAGGCTCGTAGCCGTAACGTTCAGCGCATTCGGCCTCAACCACAAGCGCGCGGTTAAGGTGCTCGCAGCATTGGCAGGCAAGATAAACACCGCGCTCAGAAAGGATTCGGTGCGCTGTAGCAAAGATGGTTGCGCCAATCTCGGCACTTGAGTTTTTGCCAATCAGACCGCCGGCAACCTCGCTCGACGAGCATCCAACCACAAAAACAGACCCTTTGGCCATCGGGTGGGCATCGAGCAAATTGGTCAGAATCTGCTCTGTCTGCTTTGAAATGTTTTCTAAATCAATTGTTTTCATATTCAAATCCATTATTTGCGAACCTATAAAATAAGCCAGCGCAAATATATTTTATGGTATGGAATTATGATTCAGAAATTCTATGCCGTATGAATTTAGAAACGCATTCTTATACCCGCAACAGCCCAGCCCTGCGCAGCAGGTCCGATTTCAGAAAACACACGGAAAGAACCAGGACCATATTCGGTTCCAAACGCAGCTGATATACAAGGAATAACAAGTATATCATTGTAGATGTCACCCGAGAAATCGGCGCAATCATTGCGGCGAGATATGTTCATTCCAAGCCCTCCTTTTGTATAAATACGCCATTTCTCTCTTGTGATAATATTGCACTGCAAAACACACATAATACGCCATATTTGGCACTTCTCAGTCCACGATTTTTCCAGTATCTCATCGTAAATTAATCCGTCCATCAGTTCGTAGTTTGCCAGCACACCTGCTTCTAATTTTGGCATTTGTGGTATGCTGTGCATATACTGAATGTTGAAAATGCCTGTGTAGCCGCCTTTTTTAATCATATATCTGATTCCCGCTTCGTCTGCGGATTCCACGGTTGACCAATCATAATGATAAGCCGAAGGAATACCGTAGAACACGGCTATTTGATTTTTGGGGCTCTCAGTTTGAGAGTGCCCGCACAACGCCCAACCGAAAATAAATATAAATATTGCAGTAAATTTTTCCATAATAAGTATTTTATAATTACTTGATTGTCAATAACGAGAACGGTGTCTCAAAATCGTGTTCTGAGACCAAATGTTACTATGCCTTGTGCACCAAATCCAACTTCGATAAACGGACGTAATAATTCAGGACCATATTCAATACCTGTCAAACCTTCTATACACGGTATAATAAAGGTTTCATCGCTGAACGTACCGTCTGAATTAAGATGGAAATTGTATCGGCAAAAAAAACCTACACCCGCACCTCCTTTCGCGTATGCGCGCACATATTCTTTGTTGATAATATTGAACTGCCCGACGCATAAAACCCTGTAGAATCTATCCTTTTGTGTACCTGATATTCTCGGCTTCTTGTAATTAGTCAGTCGGTCAATTCGTTCGTAATTTGCCGCCAAACCAAGTTCAAGTTTGGGGGTTATTGAGCGCATATACTGCACGTTGTATATGCCACTGTAATGGCGGATTTTTTCGTGGTAGTCATTTTTGTAGATTGCCTTGCCAGAGTCTGTTTTTTCTGGCACATCGTTTGGCATATCAAGAAGAAAGAAAAAACTTGCTGAGCTGTAGAACGCTGAAATCTGATTTTTAGGATATTCGATGTTTTGCGATTGTCCGCAGAGCGAGCCGACAAGAGCAAGCGCAAGAAGTGTTAATCTTTTCATAATAGTTTAAGGTTTTAATTAGGAATGTATGACGATATTTTTCAAAACCTGCTTCTGATTCCAATTGCCGCAAAACCTTGAGCACCCAATCCAATTTCACCGAAGGCTCTTATCATTTTTGGTCCAACCTCGATTCCAAGAGCTCCGACAAAACAAGGAATCCAATCAAACCAATTATCTGTCTTCCTTGTATCATATTTTGATTCTGTAAAAATAAAACGGGCTCCTATTCCTGCTTTCCCATACATACCTACCCAATTGGTTCTTATCCAATCGAATTGAACAACACCGATAACAAATGGCATCTTCTCTTTTTCTGTCCATCTATCGCTTGGTTTGAAATTGTGTTCTCTGTTAATCCAATGTCTCGACTCTGTTCCTTCATAGCCCACAAGCACACCAATTGACAGCCAGGGTTTATGCAAGCGTTGCAAATATTCTACATTATAAACGTTCGAAAAATCAGTGTATTCCCAACTTTCTTTTCCTTCTGCTTTACCTGAGTCTTCGTGAGTTCCTCCACCGAAAGAATCAAAAAACCACGTATACAGCGAGTGACCATCACAATAAAATGCAGAAACCTGATGTTTAGGATATTCAATTATTTGCGAGTATCCGCAGAGCGAGCCGACAAGAGCAAGCGCAAGAAGTGTTAATCTTTTCATAAAAGTTTAAGTTTTTAATTAGAATTGCTTTGTGCGATAACGCGCACATCTATAAGACAATTCAGCGGGGCTTTTCCCTACCTGCATCTTGAATTTTTTACAAAAAAAATGTGCGGCTGCACACCACACATTCTTTAAAATTTGTATGTCTTTCAACTGTCAATAAATCAGCATCGAAATCAGATAAGCCACAAGCGTTGAAACCGACACGCAAATCAGGCCAGGCATCATAAACGAGTGGTTGAGCAGGTACTTGCCTATGACGGTTGTGCCCGAGCGGTCGAAGTTGACGGTGGCAATGTCGGACGGGTAATTCGGAATGAAGAAATAGCCGTAAACCGACGGCAGCACGCCCAGCAGCACCCAGCCTGGAATGCCGAGCGAATAGGCCAGCGGCAGCATTGCAACCACCACCGCGCCTTGCGAGTTTATCAGCACGCTAACGCAGAAGAACACCAGCGCAATGGACCACGGATATTGCGCCACAATGCCCGAAAGCAACGTCTTCATTTCGGTCAGATAGTTTGAGAAGAAGGTGTCGGCCAGCCACGCAATGCCGTAAATGGCCACCACAGCCACCATTCCCGACTGCCACACTGGACCAGCCACGGCCTTCTTTGGCGACGCCTTGCAGAAGATTATCATCAGCGCGGCGGCGGCAATCATAACTATCTGAATAACAAGGTTCATTGCCAGCGGTTTTTGGTACAGTTCGGTCATTCCGAACGATTGAATGCCCGATTTAATCAACTGGTCGGGGGTAATGACGGTGCCGTCGGCAAGGGTTGTGGGTGCCGCGCCTTTCACGGCCCGCAGCGTGCTGTACGACGGCAGCACATTCTGGAAAATGGCGAAGAAGACAATCACCGCCAGCGCGCCAAGGAAAATGAAAACGGCGTTTTTGGCCGATTGCGGAATCTCTTTGTCGAGCGTTGTGGCCGAACTGCCGTAAATGAACTTATACTGCTCAGGGTCTTTCAGTTTGGCCTGGAACTGTGGGTCTTTGTCAAGGTCGAGACCGCGGTGGTACGAAGCGGCGGCGGCGGCCATCAGTCCGCACAAGCACGACGGAATGCTCACCATCAGCACGCCAGGAATCGAGACATCGAAACCGTTGGCGTTCGAAATCGACACAAAAGCCACCACTGCGGCCGCAATGGGCGAACAGGTTATGCCCACCTGCGACGCTATGCTGGCCACGCCGCACGGGCGCTCGGGGCGGATTCCTTTTTTCAGGGCAATGTCGCAGATAATGGGCATCAGCGTGTAAACCACGTGGCCTGTGCCCACCAGCACTGTCAGGAAGAAGGTGCAGAGCGGCGCCAGAAAGGTTATGCGGTCGGGGTGCTTGCGCAGAAGCCGCTCGGCCAACTGAATGAGCCAGTCCATTCCGCCCGACGCCTGCATAATGCCAGCGCAAGTGACGGCGGCAATGATTATGTAGATAACGTCGGTTGGCGGTGTGCCAGGTTTCAGGCCGAAGCCGAAAACAAGAATTGCCAGGCCAATGCCCGAAATCGCGCCCAGCGCCAGCGAACCGTAGCGCGAGCCAACCCACAATGCGCCCAGCACAATGCAGAGTTGCAGAATGATAGATAGTGTCGCCATAGTTTTACGTTTAATTATCGAAGCCTAAATATAGGGTGTTTTTCGATTCGGTTGGCGGAAATTTGTCTGGTGAATTGGTGAATCGCATCCCTACAAATTTAATGGTAACGCCCTGACGGGCGGAAATTTTTAAAAAATCTATAAGAAAATTATTCAAAATCAGTTTTCTAACCAAACTTATCCTAACCAACCCAAAAACTTTGTTTGGATAAATTCGGGTTCGTTTGGTTAGGGATAAAAAACTTAGAATCAATCATTTTTATCGCTAACCGATTTTATCAGATTCAATCCGAAAAAGTTATCGGTTAGAATCGGGTTGAATCGGTTAGAGCCAAAACTTTGTGATAGATTCTTATTAAAAATCAATATCTAACCAAACTTATCCAAAACAACCCAAAAACTTTGTTTGGATAAATTCGGGTTCGTTTGGTTAGAGACAAAAATCTTAGAATCAATCATTTTTATCGCTAACCGATTTTATCAGATTCAATCAGAAAAGTTTTCGGTTAAAATCGGGTTGAATCGGTTAGGAATAAAAATCTTAGAATCAATTTTTTATAAATTTTGAATCAAATTTTTTTAAAATTTCTCGCGAAGCGAAAACCCAAACTTCACGCATTCAATCCTTCAACTAATATATTTTCCGTCGGCACTTTTGCCCAACTGAATTCGTGCAGAATCTCGCTGATTGTCAGCGGTTCGGGGCGGTCGGTGATTCCTGCAAGGTGGGCGACAAGGCCCAGAAGTTGCTCGGGCGTGTTGTGTTGCCGAAGGCTGCCCATATCGGTGCCGCGGTCGCGTTTGGCAAGGCGGTGGCCGCCAGTTGACATCAGCAGCGGAATGTGTGCGAACTGCGGCGCGGGATAGCCGAGCAGCCCGTAAAGATAGATTTGCTGCGGCGTTGACGGCAGAAGGTCGCAGCCGCGGACCACTTCGGTGACGCCCATCAGAGCGTCGTCGGCCACCACGGCCAACTGGTAGGCGAAGTTGCCGTCGGCTCGGCGGACAATGAAATCGCCGCAGTCGCAGGCCAGATTGTAGTGCTGCAAGCCGTAATGGCCATCGGTGAAGGTGCAGTCGGCAACGGGCACGCAGAGTCGTGTGGCGGGCTTGCGTGTGGCGCTCATTGCGGTGCGCTCGGCAGCCGAAAGTGCTCGGCAGCGACCGCTGTAAACCACCACGCCATCCGTCTGGTGGGGTGCGCTCGACGCCATAATGTCGGCGCGGGTGCAGAAGCACGGATAGAGCAATCCGCGAGCCTCAAGTTTCTGCAGTTCGTGTTCGTAAACGGCATCGCGCTGGCTCTGATAGTACGGACCGCTGGGACCGCCGCGGCTTCCGCCTTCGTCCCATTCGAGCCCCAACCAAAGCAGGTCGTCCTCAATCTGTGCAGCGTACTCGGGGCGGCACCGCTGGCGGTCAAGGTCCTCAATGCGCAGCAGCCACTCACCGCCACGGCTCTTAACCGAAAGCCACGAGAGCACGGCGCTGTAAATATTCCCTAAATGCATCCGCCCGCTCGGCGACGGGGCAAAACGACCTTTCATAGTTTAATCGGTGAACTGGTGAATCGGTGAATCGAATGGATTTAATCGATTAAACGATTGGCCGATTAAACGATTCACCATTAATCAAAACCTCAAGCAAAAGCCGACGCCGTTGCCTGTTACGCCGAAGTTGATTGTGGCCGACGCCTCATCGTCCTTGGGCGGAACATATTCGGTGCCCATCAGGCGCAGAGCCTCGCGCGACTGGCGGTTGTAGTTCATAAAAATCGGAATCGAAATGGCGGCCATACAGCACCCCGCCACCGACATCGGAATGTTCGGCGAGTCGTCCCAAATCATACTCACGAGCGGATAGGCTACCAGAACACCGCCCACCACGCAGAAGAGTTTTCCGAAGAACATCGACTCCTGCGCCTTGCCGAACATATCGGCGGCGGGCTCGTTGGCGCCGCAGCCCACAATCAGGCGGTCGAGACTGACGCGCGCGCTATCGACATAAAAACGGTTCAGGCCGCAGTGCTTCTGCATTTTGACGGCGCTGGCAGGAATTGAGTCTTGAGCCGAAAGCGTGCCTGCGGCAATCGCTAACAGGCTGATAATGAGCAGATGTTTCATAATGTTTCTTTTATTTGATAATCGTTGCGGTCGGTTGAGCTGCGCGAGACGAGTTCGCCCAGAAATCCCGTCAGGAAGAGTTGCGTGCCCAGAATCATACAGGTGAGCGCCAGATAGAAATAGGGGCTGCTGGTGACGAGCGGCGCGGCAATGCCTCGCGAAAGCGATATGAGTTTGATTGCGCCCACGGTGGCGGCGGCAAAGAATCCCAAAAGGAAAACAAACACGCCCAGTGTGCCGAAAAGGTGCATCGGTTTTTTGCCGAATTTGGTCATAAAGAGTATCGACATCAGGTCGAGAAAGCCGTTTATGAAGCGCTCAATGCCGAATTTGGTCTTGCCGTACTTGCGCGCGCGGTGAACGACCACCTTCTCGCCTATTCGGCCGAAGCCCGCCTGTTTGGCCAGCACTGGAATGTAGCGGTGCATCTCGCCGTAAACCTCGATTGACTTCACCACGTCGCGGCGGTAAGCCTTCAGGCCGCAGTTCATATCGTGCAGGCCAATACCCGTGGTGACGCGGCCCACCCAGTTGTAGAACTTGCTCGGAATGGTTTTGGTGATGGGGTCGTGGCGCTCTTTCTTCCAACCCGACACAAGGTCGAACCCGTCGCTGACAATCATCTTGTACATTGCGGGAATCTCGTCGGGGCTGTCCTGCAGGTCGGCGTCCATTGTGAAGACCACGTCGCCCTCGGCCTCGCGGAAGCCGCAGAACAGAGCCGCCGACTTGCCGTAGTTGCGGCGGAAACGCAGGGCGCGGATTGAGCCGTACTCCTCGGTGAGTTTGCGGATTTCGTCCCACGAGCCGTCGGTACTGCCATCGTCAACAATCACAATCTCGTAGGTGAAATTGTTGTCGTACATCACTTTGGCTATCCAAGCCACAAGTTCGCTGATTGATTCCTGCTCGTTGTAGAGCGGTATTACAACACTGATATTCATTGATTTAAATTATTAATCTGTAGTAAAGGTTTTGTTTTGATGATGTTGGCCAGAATCAGGCTGAAAAATCCCGCGCCAATGAGTTGCATAACGAACATCACAAAGGCCATTGAGCCGCCCGAGAGCGATTCGTTGTACAACTGCATCATTGCCGCCGTCTGCTCGTCGTTCATCCCCCACTGCTGCCGCAAGACGGGTTCTATCTGGCCGATAAGGCTCTGAAGGTCGTCGGGTGCGATGCTGGTGTAGTAGAAATATCCGAACACGGCAAGCACCGTGGCGCTAATCACATTGAGTTTGCTGACGTAGAGCAGCGCGCGGCCGTAGTTGAACTTTTCGCCTTCGACGGTCTCGCGGTACTGTCGGCCCGAGAGCATCACCACAAACGAGAAGATGATGATGTTGAGCCACGATACATTGTCGCCTGGCGTGTGGCAGATGCCGCGCAGGTGAGCAATGAAGATGGTGGCCGCAAACGACAGCCCGATTACCGCCCCAACCTTCAGAATGAATGAGTTGACTTCGTTTTTGTCGGTCATAATTTTGTGTTTGGGTGCAAATATAGCAAAGGTTTAGAAGTTGAGGGGTGAAGAAGTTTAGAAAGTTGAGAGATTGGCGGTTAGTTTTGGGAGGCGGGCAGGATTGGTGATCTGTTTTTTAGGACTACGGACAACAGACAGGATTTGTTGAACTGGTGAATCGTTTAAGGTTTAAAGGTTTAGAAGTTAAGCAGGTTTAACACATTACCAAATTCCAACCCCTAATACCCAACATCCAGTGCCTAATGCCTAAATTCCAACACCCATCATCCATCACCATTAATTGTTTAACTGAAATTTGGTGCTTTGCTTGTGCTGAAGCCTCAGAGCCATTCTTTGCGTCCATTGGGAAGGATGGCTATTTGCGATGAAAAGATGACAATAAATCGTCAAAACAGGTTTTTATGGAAAAATGATTGTATTATTGCATCAACAAAAAAAACAATAAAATGAAAAAATCTTTGATTCTTTTAGGAATGGCCGCATTGCTGGCAGTTGCGTGTGGCGACAAAAACTCTAACGGCTATGAGTCGGTGAACGAGTGCATCCACGGCATAATGAAAGACTACTATTTGTGGAACAATACCATTCCGCGCCGCTTCAATGGTGAAGACATTTACCCGGCCGACTACTTTGAGAGTCTGCTGTTCCGCGACGACCGCTGGTCGTTTATCAGCGAAGACGGCCAGGCACTGAACGATGAGCTTGCCGGCTCGCCCTACTCAATGGGCTACTCGCCGCAGTTCTGGTACTATAACAATAAGAAAAACGTCCTCATCGTTGTTGAATATGTCTATCCCGGCTCACCGGCTGCGCGTGCCGGACTCAAACGCGGCGACATTATCATCGACATCAACAATGCCGCTTTGACACCAGACAATTACTACGACCTCTACTCAAAAGAAAAAGCCTCACTCACTCTTGCTTACCTCGACGTTGCCAACAATCAGTTGGTGCCCGATGGCCGCGTGCTGACTATGCAAGCCGAGAAAGTGCAGGCCGACCCGTCAATTTACGACACCATTTTTGAGGTTAACGGCCGGTCTGTCGGCTATTACGTCTACACCGCCTTTACCACCGGACGCACCTATCAGGCATCAATGGACGCCGTGTTCGACCGCTTCAAGGCTGCCGGAGTGAAAGACCTCATTCTTGACTTGCGCTACAACGGCGGCGGCGATGTTGAGACTGCCCGCCATCTGGCTTCAGCCATAGCACCTGCCCAAACAATAGACAATCAGGAAATATTGAGTACCAATATATATAACGATTTGCTAACCACCGTTTTCGCTCAAGAGGGCAGTGAGGACGACTTTAAGGTACGCTTTGAGAAAAACAGCCATAATGCCGATATGGAGAACCTCTACGTGCTTTGCGCTGAAGGCACCGCTTCGGCCAGCGAGATGGTAACTATCGGCCTGATGCCTTATATGAATGTGACCCTTGTTGGCGACACCACCTACGGAAAATATACCGGAATGTTTGTTTTCGACAGCTCTATTGACGACGAGCTCAAGGATTTGAAAAACTGGGCGCTTCTGCCTGTATGTATGAAGTACGCCAATGCCAACGGATTTACTGATTTTGTCGATGGCCTGATTCCTGACTATCTGGTTGAGGACGACCTGATTAATGCATATCAGTTTGGCGATGCCAACGATCCGGCATTAGCAGCGGCTCTCGATATTATCGGCGGACAGCCGCTCACTGCCAAAGCCGCCCGAATCAGACCATTCAAATATGCTGGCCGCAACCGCTCTGTTGTGGGTAATAACCTGATTGTCAGACCACAAAAGAACAGAAATTGATAAATTGGTGAGCCATACGGCTGTCGCATAATGAGATGCCGCGGTTGCCTGACAACACAGGCATTACCGCTCTTGGTTTAGATTGTTTATAGGATTAGAGATAAAGGCGTACAATAAGCAAATTTGCAATGAACCCTGGTCACAGGCCACCGTTTGTTGTCTTTAGTTTTTGTAACCAGTTGTTAGTTGTTTATGATCTGAAAAATGAAACACGCCCAACCGCTGAACCTTATATTCACGCTGCTGCTGGCAGTGTTGCTGCCGTATGCTGCTTTATCTCAGGGAGGAGTCTCCGAAGGCGAAAAATTTGTTGAACCCAACCAAGCCGAAATCGACAGCCTGCTCAGCATCACCCACCCCGAGGAGCTGCTCACCACCAGCAACCCCGACTCTCTCTACCGCGAAATAACGTGGAATTACAGTCGTATAGCATATCTCACGTGCAATAACGACACTTGCCTGAAATATGCCTTCCTCTCAAACGAGTACTGCAAAGAATCGAATCCAAATTATGAGCGTCGTTTGGCTGCTAATTATACCTACATCGCCTTTGCATATTACTGTAAGGACGAGTCGCGCAATGCGCTGGAGTATCGTTTTAAGGCGGCCGAACAGTACAATAAGTTGTCCGAAAAAAGGGAAGAAGCACTGCAATTTGTTCATATTGCCAACTGCTACGAGGATTTGAACATCAGAGACAGCATTTTCTACTACTACAACAAGGCAATAAGCTATTTCACCGAAACGCACGACACGGTTTATCTGATAAGGTCATACAGCGGTTTGGGGAGAGTGTACTCTAATATGGAATTATGCGACAACGCCCTGAAAAATTATCAGAAATCGCTTGACTACGCCATACTGCTAAATGACACTTCGCGAATGGTAACCGGTTATAATCAGGTTGGGAAAACCCAGTATCAGATATCCGATACGCTTATCGGCTCCGCCATTGAGAATCTTTCACGCTCAGTTCGTTTAAGCGAGGCCTTAAACTCAAAAAAATATAGTGATATTAGTAATAAGTATGAAGGTTATAGCAATCTTGCCAAAGCCTATATCAAGGCGGCAAGGCTGACAGGCATATCCGCTTACGCCGACAGCTGCCATATGTGTCTTAAAAGGATAGGAAACTATTATCAGTCAATCGCCGGAACCTATAATTATGTGGTCGATTATGGCTATACGTATGTTGAGTATCTGATGTTTTACAAGAGATACAACGATGCGCTTGCCGAACTGCTTAAGGTAGAGAAATACATAACCGATGGCAGCCTAACATACGCATTGAGCGATTACCATCAAAGATTGTACGAGGTCTATTCCCTGCTTGGCGACTACCGCAACGCGTTGAAGCATCACGAGAAATATATGGAGTACAAAATGGCGTTTGTGAACGACAGCACACTGAACACAATAAAAGACGCCGAGGTGGAGCGCACGCATATGTTAGACTCCGTCAACCACCACTACGAAACGCTCCGCATTGAGGCCGAGCACCAGAACGAGATGCAGCATACACGGATACGGACACGCGTAATAACAATTGTCGCTATTTTGATAATACTTGTAGGCGTCATCATGTTCTTCTTCTACAAGGCAACCAAAGAGAACGAGGAGAACAAGCTGCGCAACAAGGCGCTGGAAACAGAGCGCTCGCTGCTGCGCACGCAGATGAACCCGCACTTCATCTTCAACGCGCTCAACTCAGTGCAGAACTACATCATCAGCAACAACGCGCAGGAGGCCGTGCGTTTCCTGTCGAAATTCGCCAAGCTGATGCGCATGATACTCAACAACTCAATGGTTCAGATGGTGACGCTGAGCGATGAGCTGCAGTCGCTCAGCCTCTACCTCGACCTGGAGCGGGCGCGCTTCGGCAACAAGTTCAGCTACAGCATCGACGTGTCCGACGAGGTGGAGGAGGACATAGTGAGCGTGCCGCCCATGCTTATCCAGCCGTTCATCGAGAACGCCATCATCCACGGCCTGATGCACAAGACCGACGGCGAGGGGCTGATAACCGTCAGCATCAGCGAGAACGACCGCGACAGTCTGGTCTGCCGGATAACCGACAACGGCATAGGCCGGAAGGCGGCGGCAGAGGTGGAGAAAAATGTGGGACGCAAGCACAAGTCGGTGGGCATGCAGCTCACCCGCGACCGTCTGCGCGACTTGAACAGCGAGGCCAACGCCAAACTGTCGTGTGTCATCGATGACCTTGAGGATGAGGCCGGCCACGCCCTCGGCACACGGGTGACAATTGTGATTCCGGTGGTTTGATAAAAACGCTAAGGCGTTGGAATCAGTTTTGGGGCGTTAGGCATTAATTATTTGTCAATTATAGCAACATTTCTATTTTTGTTGAAAATTTAACACTATGAAAAAGCTCTTTTTGCCTCTAATTATTGCCGTCATACTGCAAATTCTGCCGCAACTCACTTTTCCCCAGGCCTCCGAGGGCGAAAATTTTGTCGACCCCAACCAATCCAGAATCGACAGCCTGCTGAACGCCATAAAACCCGATTCGCCCGACAGCGTCAAGGCTTGGAACTACTCAAGGGTGGCAAACATAACTTGCGACTTGGACACTAGTCTGAAATACTCATTCCTGTCGCTAGACTACTGCAACGAGACATATTCGGAACTCGACAACATTCGAGCCTACAACTACAACATCATCGCCTTTGCCTATTATATGAGAGATGAGTCGCGCAAGGCGTTGCAATATCGCTTTAAGTCGGCTGCCATCTATAACAAGGTTTCTGACAAAAGGCGGGAGGCCGCTACGTTTATCCACGTTGGCAATTGTTACTTGGATTTGAATATCAAAGACAGCGTTTTTTACTATTACAACAAGGCCATTTTGACTTTGATTGAAATACAGGATACAGCCTTTATTATAGACGCCTACAACAATTTGGGACAGATATACTATTCCATGGCGCTCTATGACAATGCCACGGAGAATTATCAAAAAGCCCTGGACTACTCCGTAGCTTCAAAAGACATGTTGAATATGGCTTCCTGCTACTGCTATTTGGGCACAACAATGAGTTTTCAATCCGACACCTTGATTGATCTCGCTATCGCGAATCTGGTTAAGTCGGTAAACTTGTTTGAAACGAAAGGCTCATTGCGCCACTATGACCTTGAAAAAAAGCATTTTGCCTACATGTCGCTTGCCCAAGCCTACATCAAAAAGGCAAAACTGACTGGTGCAAAAACATATGCCGATAGTTGCCGTATCTTTGTTGAAAAGGCGGCAAATTATTATAAATCAGTGGGTTCCGTCAATAATTATCTCAACAGCCGCTACTGCTATGTCGATTACCTTATATTCTACAAAAGATACAGCGACGCTCTCGCCGAGCTGATGAATCTGGAGAAATATATGCAGACTGAAGACCATCTGGTAAATGGCTATCAGGTTTACTACAATTATTTGTACGAAGTCTATTCGCACCTTGGCGACTACAAAAACGCTTTGAAATACCATGAGAAATATATGGAGTACAAAATGGCGTATGTCAACGACAGCACACTGAACACAATAAAAGACGCCGAGGTGGAGCGCGCGCATATGTTGGACTCCGTCAACCACCACTATGAGACTCTGCGAATTGAAGCTGAACATCAGAATGAATTGTTGCAGACGAAAGTCCGGACGCGGGTAATAACAATTGTTGCAATTTTGCTAATACTCGTAGGCGTCATCATGTTCTTCTTCTACAAGGCAACCAAAGAGAACGAGGAGAACAAGCTGCGCAACAAGGCGCTGGAAACAGAGCGCTCGCTGCTGCGCACGCAGATGAACCCGCACTTCATCTTCAACGCGCTCAACTCAGTGCAGAACTACATCATCAGCAACAACGCGCAGGAGGCCGTGCGTTTCCTGTCGAAATTCGCCAAGCTGATGCGCATGATACTCAACAACTCAATGGTTCAGATGGTGACGCTGAGCGATGAGCTGCAGTCGCTCAGCCTCTACCTCGACCTGGAGCGGGCGCGCTTCGGCAACAAGTTCAGCTACAGCATCGACGTGTCCGACGAGGTGGAGGAGGACATAGTGAGCGTGCCGCCCATGCTTATCCAGCCGTTCATCGAGAACGCCATCATCCACGGCCTGATGCACAAGACCGACGGCGAGGGGCTGATAACCGTCAGCATCAGCGAGAACGACCGCGACAGTCTGGTCTGCCGGATAACCGACAACGGCATAGGCCGGAAGGCGGCGGCAGAGGTGGAGAAAAATGTGGGACGCAAGCACAAGTCGGTGGGCATGCAGCTCACCCGCGACCGTCTGCGCGACTTGAACAGCGAGGCCAACGCCAAACTGTCGTGTGTCATCGATGACCTTGAGGATGAGGCCGGCCACGCTCTCGGCACACGGGTGACAATTGTGATTCCGATGGTTTGATGAGTGGGTGGAGATGTTGGGCTCCGCGTGCGTCTGATGTCAGAGAATATGACAGCCCCGACGTTTTTGATCTTAAGTCAAAACAGATAAGCGTCAACCATTTAAACCTGATAAATCATGCATAGTTACCGTTAAAGTTGTTGACCGCTTTTAAACTTTTAAAGTTTTTCCTATCTTTGACATTATGATTAAAGCTGCAATTATCGATGATGAGGATAGCGGCCGCAATGTTATACGGCAATACCTTTCGTTGTATTTTACTGACATTGAGGTTATTGGCGAGGCCAGCTCGGTAAAAAGCGGTGTCAAGTTGCTCAGTAAACAGACACCCGATATTGTCTTTCTCGACATTCAGATGCAGGATGGCACCGGGTTTAATTTGCTCGAACTTTTGCCACAGCGCTCCTTCAAAGTCATTTTTGTAACGTCATTCGACCAGTTCGCACTTAAGGCCATAAAGTATAGCGCGGCCGACTACCTTCTAAAGCCGGTTGACCCCGATATGTTTGTTGACGCAGTAGAGAAGGTAAAAACGGATTTTGAAAAACCAGCTCCGGCCAAGGACGCCCGCATTGATGAGCTGCTGACCAACATCAATAGTTTCTCTAAGATAGGCCTCCCGACCAACGACGGTATTCAGTTTGTCAAAGTTGACGATGTCGTGCGCTGCGAGGCTGACGGCGCCTATACTGTGTTCATTTTGGAAAACGGACAGCGCATTATGGTATCGAAGAGCCTGAAAACATACGAAGAGCTGTTTGCTGATCGCAAGTTTCTGCGTGTACACAAATCATATCTGATAAACACCCGCTACGTTGAGAAGTACATCAATGGCGATGGCGGCAGTGTTGTCATGACCGATGGCGCCACTGTCGAAGTGTCGCGCCGCAAAAAGGATGAGCTTCTGAATATGATGCTTTGAGCGGCTGTTGATACTTTTCGGATGTTTGCGGAGCAAGGCCGAAGGTTAGCGCAATCGTCAAAAAAAACAACCCTTAAGTGAACATTGTCAAGAAAAATCGCTATATTTGACAATGTATTAACTACTTAATCACTAACTTTTTAAATTTTTTATTATGAAAAAAACACTTTGGGCAGTTGCCGCTTTGCTTGGCACTGCAGTATGCTTTTCTTCGTGTACCGATGAAGATTTCGATGAACAATTTTATGATGAAACAGCTGTTGCCGGTGCAGTAGGCGCAGCCCAGCCGGTATCTCACGATTTGAGAACCCACGTTGTTGCAACCAAAG
>CAMHPA010000003.1 GCA_946186925.1 uncultured Bacteroidota bacterium
AATAAAAAGGAAAATAATAATCTGCATTGGAAAACCGACACATTCTCTATTAAAGACCCCGAATTCGGTAATGTATATATTCCACTCTATGCCAGTGGAAAATATGGCGTTCAGATTGTCGATGCAGAAAAGTTCTTAATAAAAATGATAGGGAAAGATGAGACTTTCACAGAATCTAATCTGACAAAACAAGTCAGTGGTGATGTTACATCTAATGTAAAATCGGAGATTGTAAGTTATATGACTTCACATCAGATTGGATTTATGCAACTTCAAGGAGCCTTAATACCATTATCAGATGAATTAAAGGATAACATCACGTCATTCTGGGAAGAGTACGGCATTAATATGAAATTCTTCCGTATTGAAAATATTGAAATTGATGAATCCACAGAATTCGGAAGAAAGGTACGCGAAGATTTTGCCGAACAAACGAAATATAAACTTAAAGGCCACACTTACCAACAAGAGCGAGCCTTTGATTTTTACGATAAAGCCCTTGATAAAATTGGAGAAATGGGCAATCAGGGTGGAGGCGGGCTTTTAGGTAGTTTAATAGCACTGAATATGATGAACAATATGCAAGGCTCGATGGGGGGCGGATTGATTCAACCGCAATACAATCAACCGTTTGGTGCACAAAGCGGCGTTCAGAATGTTGGTCAACCAGGAGCCGCACCAATGGCCGCACAACAAAACAAACCAAAGACTATCTTCTGCTCAAATTGTTCAAAGAAAAGATTATCGACAGAGCGTTTTTGCCCCAACTGCGGAACGGAATACAATCCTTGTCCGCGTTGTGGGGCCGACAATAGCAAAAATGCCAAAAGATGTGTGAGTTGCGGGGCGCAGTTAGGCAATGCCGATGCAGGTGCAACCGCAAATATTTGCAGTAAATGTGGCACACCATTAGCCGTAGGTGCCGCCTTTTGCAGTGTATGTGGCACACCAGTGGCAACTGTCGACCCGAACGTGTGTCCACGATGCGGTACGCATCTTCAACCTTCAACAGTTTTTTGTCCAACGTGTGGTTTTAAACGTCAATAAGTTATGAATATGAGAAAATTCTTTGCGGTTTTTGCGGCGCTTTTAGGCGAGGTGCTGATTATTGCGCTGCTTTTGTTGTTCAGAGGCGATTTGCCAAATAACATTCTGTGGTTGAATGGATTTGTGTGCACACTCGCATATATAACCTTTGTTTGGATATTGTTTGTGCGATGGGAGCGCAGCAACGACGAGGACGATTCGTGGATAGGTTCGTTGGGAATCAATCTTGTGTCGCTCAATGTGTACTCGATTGTTGCAATCGTACTTGTACTGTTTATGAATTATTTGCCGTTCATATCGCCAGTAAGCATCAAATACCAATTTCTTATACACGGCATTCTTATCTTCTTCTTGGTTCTGTTCCAGTATTTCAGTTATTCGGCAGCAGAACAGGTTAAGAATGTTGGCAAGAGCAAGCAACAGCAAACCGAGTATCTCGCAGAAATGAAGAATGCCACTCAACGACTGCAAGATACGGCATTCGTTACCGAAGGAGTTGACCATAGCATAAGGAATATGATTGATGGCTTACTGCGAGACGTTCGTTTCGTGTCACCATTGAGGACTGATGCCGCACACGAAATTGAGAAAAACTATGTTGAAAAAGCCGATGAGGTGATTGCTGCCTTTAATAATTACCAAGCAAACGAGGCAACAATTGCTAAACAGATTAGTCTGCTTAAACACATATTAGAGAACCGTAAAAAAATGTATAACTAATAAATATTCTGTGATATGCCAGCAACAGGTAAAATTTTTAAAGAGTCGAGTAATATTTATCAAGACGAGGCCAAAATTCTCTTCAACTATTACCAACAAGCCGCAGAGCGCATAGTGGCGGAGGAAGAGAAGATTGAAAAGAAAATAGCAGAATTGGAAGAAGACCGTGCTGCGGTGGAGCAGGAACGCTCAGGTTCGTGGAAATGGCTTCTCACAATTATTGCGTTCTTTATGTATTGGGTAAAAAAGAGTCAATACACAAAGCAGATTGCGGCAATCGACCAAAAGATTGACGAGGAGAAACTCAAACACCAAAACATATTCCGCGACTATAAGGTTACAAAAATGGGCGTTGCCTACGTGCCTGTTGCAGAACAAATTAAGTATGATGACAATAGTTTCATTGTGGATTATTCAGGCAACGTGGCACAAAGTCAGGTAACGCTGCAAATGTCGCGGCAGAATGATTTGTTGGCAAATGCCATTTCGCAACTGAACTACCTGTCAGAAAATGTGCCAGTAGTTGAGACATCAAATGAGCCAGAAACAATTGAAACCGACCAATACTCGCTTTCTATTCAGGAAGTCAATCAAGGCGATTACACGGGGCAACTTGACCGTTCGATGCGGACTATTGCTTTCTGTATGAATGATATAGAAACTAACTCTGTCAATCTGCCGCTTGTTCACGACAACAGCGAGTATCTGAATTATTTGCAAGAATATGCCACCAATACCCTTCCCGACAATGCTACTGTTATTGACGTGTTTGACAAGGAAAGATACGAGCAGAGCGTAAAGAAATTCCAGGAACTCAATAAGTTAAAAGATTCGTTGTCGTCAGAAACACAGAATTTCGAGGATGTTCTTCAAAAACTTATCACCACTGTAGCAAGGTCGATTCAAACAATATCATCGTTGAAATTGGCATCGACCGATAAAATGGTTAACAGGTCTAACAGTTTGTTGTTCAAATTATTAAAGTCGCCATACAATCATTATTCGCCGATTCTTGAGGCTGAAGAGATTCAACGAATCAAGAATGAAAGATTCGACTATTCTGATTCGGTTCAAGGTTACGAACCGTTTACCCTTCGTGACAGTTCGCGGGTTCGATACAATTTGCTCTCGGGTACGTGGGTGGCTGAAGACGGAAGTAATACGATTGTTCCATTTGGTGTTCACCAGATATATGAGGAGATTGTCGCACCAGTAGTTCGTAATCTTATGGGCGAGAACCGCATTGAGCGTTTAAAAATATACAATCAGATTCACGACCAGAAAGTAAGTTATGTGAACAAATGGCATCAAGATGTTGATGCTTTCTACCGTTCGAGCCAAGAGCAAAGCGCCGACATTATCAACAATATGCAAAGAACGTTGAGCGAATATGTTGAGGCTTTCAACACACTAACTCAATTGAAAAAGACCGAAGATACGATGAAGCGCGAAGGCGGTTTGGATTCGGCGATTGTGCAAGAAGCCGACAATTCAGTAGAAACCGCGGCATCGTTTGAATTGCAAGCATCGGAGTTCCAGGCTGTTCAGGACGATTTCAACGATTTTATGGACCGATTGCAAGAGGATATTGAAAACCGCGCCACTGAATTTGGTCACGTTGAGTATTTCGATGCTAAACTGCAAGACGGATACTCGAACAAAGTGGCCGTTGCATCGAATGAGGTATCGCAACTTGATGAGAGGCGCAAACCGCTTGCATCAATCAACCCGTTGCTTGCCAAAGACACGGAACTGCCGCCGAAGCCGAATGTTGAGGAAGCGACATTCGATGATTTGTCGCTGAATTTGACTGCGTTAGCAGATAATGCTCTTCAGGATTTGAATGATATGTTTATCGTTGGTGCGCCAGAAAACAAAGAACCTGACGATAACAGCACTGATGAAACAAAAGATGGCGGCAGTGCGGAAAATGCCGAAAACGCCACCGCAAACGAAAATCAGGAAGATGTTGATAGTGCCGAAGAAGCACCAGAGGGTGAGGTATTCAATTTTATTGAGGAATCTGATGACAATGTTCAGGAAGAATCGACTGATGCAGCAGATGATGCACAAGAAGAACCAACTGATGATGCTGATGAGACACAGGAAGAAACGGATAAACCAATAGAATTAGATTCGGAGAAAAAACAAAGTGTGCAAAATTTAATGGACACTCTGATTGAAGAAAAGAAAAAGGAAGAAAAACGTAAGCGTAAGAAATAAATTCCGATTGACTAACAGTTAAATAAGAAATTATGTCTACAACACATACAATAGATTGCGTGGTTGATACCCAGCCGATGGCGGATAGTATCGAAACCGTTTCAAAACACGTCAAAACTACCACGGCGGCGGTTGTTACTTTCCAATCGGCTGTTATAAAGGCGGAAAAAGAAGGCGCCGACCACGTGTGCAAGAACGTGAACTTGGGATTTTTTACGCTGATGCATTCACAAATCTCGCAGAAAATTGCCGCCCACCAAAGCCGCGTCGATTCGCTATTGATGGAACTTGTCGCACAAAAGAAAAGGCTTGTCGCTGTAAAGACGGCAATGGAGCACAACTACGAAATGATTGTCGCTCGCTATTTGCGCATTATTACAGGTTTGAACAAAGCGTTGAAACAACGTGTAATGGAACTCGACCGACCGATATTCAATTTTGCCACACGCGATGTGGCTTGCAATTTCGGTCGTAATCAGCATTTGGCGGCTACTGTGCCAGTATGTCAAGCCGAAAACATTACTGCAAGTCAGCAAATTGCAATGTCGAATATGAAATACAACAGCACAAAAGTCATCGATTCGACCAAGGATTTTTTGCGGCAGATGAATGAACAGAAAATAATATCTGAAAAGATATTGCTTCGTAGTATCAAAAGTTCGGAAGGGGTTGAACATCTGCCAGTTGCAATTATGGAATCACAAATTGACAACCGAGGGAATACGGCATACGAAGCATTTGTTCCTGAAAATACTACAAGTCAAAATGTCAAAGAAATAAACAGCAGGATTTACGAAATGGCATCGAATCTTAATTGGGTTGATAATGGCACAAATGACATTGTGCGTCAGGAGTTTTCAAAACTTGTTGCCGCAAGCGAGACTTCCGACAGAGTGCGTGAGATGACAAGTTCCTTGTTCGAAAACTCGCAAATGCAAACTCTCTAATTGTACGGCTATGAGTTACACAGAACAATTTGAGAAAAACATCAATATTCCACTGAATGTTGAGGTTGAAGAACCTTTGGTAAGGATAAAGAACAGGATTGTGCTTCGTGGAGGTTCATTCTTTGTTATGGACAAGAATGGGCATTCAGTTCCTGATACAGAATACGACCACGTTGAGGTTGTAGGAACTGACATAAGAGATTTCTTGACGTTAAGGCAAGGCTCTATTAAAATCAATTTCAATGGCGATAAGAACCATATCGACATTGGATATGACGGAGAATCTGACAATCACGATCTTTCTCACGACGAAACCGTTGAGGTAAACATCGATGTTGACACCGACCCTTTCGATGAAAGTGTGACGGGGTGCAACAATAATATAAACTTGCTGACAGGCAGTGTTGCCGCCACCGAAGCCGCGCAAGTGGCATCGATAAACGAAAGTTCAAAGCAGATTGCATCAACCATAATCACGGGATTTTTCAAAAATGTGCAGTCCGAAATCAGCACCAAAATCCTTGAATTGAGCCAGCGAGTTGAGTCAAGACTGATGCATCTGAACGAGCAGAAAAAACGGCTGGTTGCATTGAAAGAGCAATTAGAGAATGACTATCAACGCAAAAAATCGAATTATACAAAAATAATCACCGACCTTAACAAGGAACTTGAAAACCGCGTGAAAGCGATTGACGAGCCAATATTCAAAATGTCGGCCTTGGTTGACAATTCGAGCAAACGAATGCTTGATACAGGCTCAGCAGAAGTATCGTCAATCGTTGCCAGTGAAAACTCTGTCCTGACTTCACAAATACTTGCGGCAAGTACCAAAAAGAGAGCGCAACGAACAATGACACAAGCGCTCGATTTTCTGTCGATTCAAAAACAAACCGATAAAGCGATTAAATTAGGTTCTATAACAAGTGTCAAAGCAGGTGATTATGAATATTATCTGCCTGTGTGCTACTTTGAAACGACCGACAAAGGAAACATTGTCAATCAGTTGTGCGCATACGATAAAAAACAGTTGCCAGAGCAGGTGGTGAAAGGGATTGCAGATAATGTTTTTTTAACGAACAACACTCAGGCACACAGCGATTTAGAACAAGAAAACGTAAAGAAATTCTTCAATGCTATAATGCAAAACGCATACAACAACTCAAATAGCGAGCATAACTTACGCGTAACTAATACTATCAGCAAACTTTTTATTGGATAACACTATGGACGGGCTAAAAGAAATAAGAGTAAATGGGAACGACCTTAAACTTAACGGAAACCTTGTTAAAAGCGGAATACTTCCCGAAAAGATTACTGAACTGTCGCGAACAGTAACCATTCAGAAAGACACCATTGTTGAAGGTGCCGTATATGCCAGCAAAATCACTGTCGAAAGTGGTAATGTTGAGATAAAAGGCGCGGTTTTCGCCCAACAGGAAATATATGTCAATTCGGGCGCAGAAGGAACTGTAAGTTTCTTGAAATCAGTAGCGTCTGCCAAAAGCATTACGACAAGGGCAATGAATGCCGATGTGTCGTTCTGTTCTGATGTTAACGCAAAAGAAGTGACGTTAACAAATGCGTTTGTGGCGGGCAGCGTTTATGCCGACGATGTTGTTTTAGACAATTGTGTAGTAATCGGCGGTGTTTTTGCAACCAATACAATTGAGTTGAAAGACAGTATTATAGGAACATTCAACGCACCGACAGTTAATTCAAGCGGAGTTGTTCAACTTCTGTTGCCAACAGCGTTTTCTCAAGAACGGATGGTTACAGCCCCAGACACTAAATTCTACAACCTTTCGCTTGCCGACCTTGGCGGTTTGTTCAAAGGAAACCAACAGGCACCAGAATCGGGTAGAATACCAATGAACATTGACGCTGATAACGTAAAGACAAGCCTGACCGATGAAAACACACAGAAATCCTATTATTCGTATACGGTTGTAGGTAAAGTTTTGGCGGCAGATATGCTTGATGTTGACAAATTCCAAAACCATTTTTTGCTGACTGCCGCAGCCCTGGGTCCGCAATTGCTTAAAGCCTACGACCTTGGCCCATCAGCCGATGGAACAACTAAATTGCTTACTTACGACAACATACGGGCGTTTTTCTTCGCAATTCTTCGTGGGCAGATTGAGATACAGGAAATATCAGGTTCGTTCTCGATGGGCGAATTGTTAAGAGATTAGTATATGAACCAAAACAAACAATGTCCGTATTGCGGCGAGGAAATTGACAGCAACGCTGTGGTTTGCCCAATTTGCGGCGAGCAACTTGAATCCGAAGAAATTGCCGTCGAAAAAAAAGTTTGCCCGTTTTGCGGTGAAGAAATCGACAGCAACGCTGATGTTTGCCCATATTGTGGAGAGAGACTTGATGATACTCGAACACAAGAGAGTGAGGATGTTACTGAATCCCCAATTGCTAATGAAGATGAAACTCAATTGATAGATTCAAACATCGATACACAACAAGTAGTGGAAAACTCATCGGTTGAAAACGAAATGGTTGCAAGCGAAGCAAGTTCGTCAAAATGGTTCAACGATGCCGATGAGATAAACGCAGCAATCACATTAATCCGCTCGTTTCCACGTAATTGATGAATAAAAGAGAGTTATGAGCAAAACGAAGATATGTCCATATTGCGGCAATGAGATTCTTGCAGTAGCAAAAAAGTGTAAGTTCTGTAAGCAGTGGTTGCCTGAAGAAAACATTGTCAGCGATAATAATTCAAATGACGATGCACAAACTAATGGGGGTATACAAAATAATTCAATTGACACAGGGAATATAAAAGACGACCCATATTATGACCTTTTTGTTGAAATGAACAAAGAAATTCAAAACAAAAAGGCAAAAAAAGGGTTGGGAATAGCACTATGCGTAATGGCGTTAGTGGCCGTTGTTGGGTTGGTAATTATGCTTGTGACGAAAGATTCTGGAACAAACAGCAGCAATAAAATGGAACAATCCGTTAAGACCATTACAACAAACGATATTGCCATAGAATTAGCAAAAAAGTGGGATGACGCTCATACATCGAAAAAAGCCGAAGACTTTACCAACATTTACGCGCCACAAGTGAAATATTACCAACAAACCTATACCCCTGAAATGATTGCTAAATCGAAGCGTGACTTGTTCGCCCAAACGCCAGGATTTATGCAAATGCTATCCGATTATGAGGTTACAACAGTTGATAAAAACACGTTGAAAGTCCATTTCAATAAACGTGTTTGGATATCAGCAAAGGAGAATCCAGAGAATTACCCTTCATATTTAGTTATCAAAAAGATAAACGGCATTTGGTTGATTGTTGAGGAAAGCGACGAAGTTACCGATGCAAATTTGGCAAAAAAGAAGGAAGCGGTTTCCGCTGGCGAGGAACTTGTATATTCGGTAGCCGACGATGGTTATGTGAATGTACGGCAGTTCCCCGATTCTGAATCTGACGTGGTTGGTGTGCTTGCAACCAATCGTGATGGAGCAAAACTGATAAGCAATCAAGGCGCGTGGTGGAAGGTTCGCATTGACAGTGTGGTGGGTTATGTTAGCAATGAGTATGTCAAGTTGAGCAACACCCCGATCAAAATAAGCGGGTTGCCTAAGGTTTACTATGTTGTTTTGGGAAGTTACGGCTCATTGGACAGTGCACTGACGTATAATTATCAGCGCCCCGATGGAATGGAGTGCTGGATATATAAATGTACGGCAAAGGGTAAGACGGTCTATCGTTTGTGCGATGGTTGCTTCTCTACTCTGCAGAAGGCTCAGTCTGCAATAAATGATTGGAGTTCAGGTTTGTACGGATATTTGTTTGCTGATGCGTGGATATGGAAAAATGACGGTCTTGGCAATTGTGTTTTCTGTCCAGTAAATTATGAGACGGAAAGAACTAAGCCACCGTTAATGCCAGAATAGAAAACTTTATTCGGCAAACTCACAAATTAAGGCTGTTTTTTGGCAGCCTTAATTGTTTATAATCAACGCTACAAAACATAAGAGAAGAGTTAATGTCGGAAATAGCATTGTCGCACGTAAGTTCATAATTAGTTATAAGGGAATAGTGACAATGCTTTTTTATATATTTGTACGTCAATTATAAATAGGTACGATTATGAGTTTCGATGTTCTTGAAAAAACCTATAATACACTGACCGAACAGCAGCAGTTAATGGTTTACGATTTGGCACTTTCGCTATCAAAACTCAATATGGCGCCCAAAAACGAGCCGACGTCGAAGCGCGTGTTCGGCAAGTTCTCAAAAACTGCAAAAGCGCATTTTTCCGATAATTGGGAAATGTCAGAAGAAGAAATGTGCGGTTTATGAAATTCCCGCTTTCCTATTATAAGTCTAAATTTCTAAACTCTAATCTCTTACCTTTCGCCCTATAACAATGAACTGCATAATAGTTGACGATGAGCCCCTTGCCCGCGAGGCGATAGAGATTCTGCTTGAGTCGGCACCCGAACTGACGCTTGTGGGAACGTTCGGCAGCGCATTGGCGGCGCAGCGTTTCCTGTCGCAGACGCAGGTTGATTTAGCCTTTCTCGACATTCAGATGCCAGGCCTGACGGGCATTGAGTTCGCCCGCACCATTTCGCCGCAGACGCTTGTCATTTTCACCACCGCCTATTCCGAATACGCCATTGACAGTTACGAGGTTGATGCAGTCGATTTTCTTGTGAAACCCGTTGAAAAAGAGCGTTTTCTGAAGGCTGTCGATAAGGCTGTCAGTTACTTCAAACTGCTCACGCAGGGCGACAAGCAGAATATTGAGCCAGGTGCCGACGATTACTTTTTCGTCAAGTCGGACCGCAAGTACTGTAAGGTCTGCTTTGCCGACATTATGTTTGTCGAAGGCCTGAAGGATTACGTGGTGCTTCAGCTTGAAAATCAAAAGATTATCACCCGAATGAACCTTAAAGGCATATCAGCCTTGCTGCCGCCGTCGCTGTTTATGCGCGTCAGCAAGTCGTACATTGTCAACACCACCCATATCGATGCCTTCGACAACAACGACATTTACATTGGCCCGCACGAAATAGCTATCGGCGAGAGTTTCAGAGACGAGTTTTTTGATGCGTTTGTGAAGGGAAAGCGTGGAGTGTAGGGTGAATCGGCGTTACATAATCGTTGTATAATAACAAATCATTTGTACGCCGTTTTGAATTCTGCGTATATTTGCATGACATTCAAATTCATAAAGATGAAAGAGCATATTAATTCATTCGTGTTAGGTGCCAGCATTGTGTTTGGCTGCTATTTACTTTATTGTGGTATAGATAATTATGCTCATAAAGACCGTTTTGTCTCGGTGAAGGGTTTGGCAGAGCGCGAGGTTCTGGCCGACAGGGTTGTTTGGCCATTGTCGTTCAATGAGGTTGGCAACAATATGAACCAGCTTTACGAACTGATTGATACCAAACAACGCACCATTGTCAACTTTTTGAAAGAAAACGGAATAAAAGACGAGGAGATCACCGTTTCGGCTCCGTCGGTGCTCGACCGTCTGGCGCAACAATGGACGCAGGACAACATACGTGAGCGTTATCAGACAAGCTGCACCATAACGGTCATTTCGTCGGATGTGCCAAAAATTATGTCGATTATGAAGATGCAGCAGGAGTTGCTGAAAAAAGGTGTGGCTATTGGCGGAAATTCATACGAGAATCAGACTGAATATCAGTATACTAACCTGAATTCGCTTAAGCCCGAAATGATTGAGGAGGCAACACGCAACGCCCGTCAGGTGGCGGAAAAATTCGCGCAGGACGCCGATTGCGATTTGGGCAGCATTAAAAACGCCTCGCAAGGTCAATTCTCTATCAATGAAGAATATACAACTCCGCACATTAAAAAAATCCGTGTGGTGACAACAATCGATTACTATCTTAAATAACGTAAACGCTGACACTAACGATTTAAACCGTTAAACTTTTAAATCTTTAAATAACTAAAAACTTAAAACAATGAAAATCAAAAGCATGGCATTAATTGCAACAACGCTGGCAGCTGCGGTTGCCTGCACCTCGGCACCCAAAAAAGCCGAACCGGCACAACCTAAAGTATTGGTTGTCTATTACTCGCAAAGCAACACCACACGCACAGTTGCACAGGAAATCCAAAAACAACTGAATTGCGATATTGCTGAAATTGAGTGTGTTGAACCATACACTGGCGATTTCGGCCAGGTCATTCAACGCTGGCAGAAAGAGCAGCAGGAAGGCACTCTGCCTGAAATCAAACCGCTTGCAAAAAACATTAGCGACTACGATGTAATCTTTCTTGGCTACCCAATTTGGGGCGGAACCTACGCTATTCCGGTTGCCACGTTCCTGAAAAACACCGACTTTGGCGGCAAGAAACTTGTTCCGTTCTGCACCTTTGGCAGCGGCGGACTAAATACCAGCGTTGCAGCGTTGCAGCAGAGCGCCCAAAATGCTCAAATCCAGGAGGGTTATGGTGTTCGCCAGGCTCGTGTTGCCGCAGCTCCGGCCGAGGTTGAGCAGTTCCTTATCAAACTTGGCCTGAAGGAAGGCGTAGTTGAACAACTGCCGGAATTCTCTGAGCAGAAAGAAGTTACCGACAGCGAGAAGGAAATCTTCAATCAGGCTTGCAGCAGCTACCAAATGCCGCTCGGCACCCCTGTAACAGTCGGCTCACGCGCGATAAAAGGCGGCACCGAATACCTTTACACTGTTGAAGGAATGGGTGGGGCAAAGTCGCAGATTTACGTTTTGGCAAAAGAAAACGAGCAGCCGGAATTCACGCAGGTTGTAAGATAAAACGAGCTGGCATAGCCGGTTTTTAAAAGCAAAATCCACGGAGAACAATGTTTTTCCGTGGATTTTTTGTTGTCACACACGTAGTTGCTACGGAAGTACAATCCTATTTAATTTCTTCATTTTCAGTATTCTTTGCTGATAGCGCCTTGGCCCAAAGCGCGCCGGCAATGTTGTGCCAGACACTGAATACGGCGCCCGGCACGGCGGCCATTGGCATTGTGGCAAAATGCGTCTGCGCAAGCGTGCAAGCCAGTCCAGAATTCTGCATTCCAACTTCAACCGACACGGCCGTGCTTTTCCGGCTGCTCATCTTGAATGCCCGCGCAAGCAGCAATCCGAGCGCGAATCCGCAAACATTATGCAGTGCAACAGCCACGATGATTGTCAGCCCGACACTCAGCAGCTGGGCTGAATTGGCAGACACCACCGAACCCACAATCAAAACAATGACGATTGAAGAAACGGCTGGCAGATAAGCTGTTACGGTTTTAGTGGCTTCCGCGAAAAAGCGTTTGATGACAAGGCCGACGCTTATCGGAAGAATTATCACTTTGACTATCGACCAGAACATACTGAGTACATCGACATTGACGCTTGCACCAACCAGCAGCCACGTGAGCAACGGCGTTAGAAATGGAGCCAAAATGGTTGATACACAAGTCATTCCTACCGATAAGGCCAAATCGCCTTTGGCAAGGTAGGTGATGACGTTCGATGCTGTTCCGCCGGGGCAGCAGCCTACAAGTACCAGTCCCACAGCAAGTTCGTCGGGCAGGCGAAATATCCGAGCAAGCGCCAGAGCGAGCAGCGGCATAATGCCGAACTGAGCCAGGCAGCCGATGCCGACATCTTTCGGGCGGCTGAACACCACTTTGAAATCGGATAGATTGAGCGACAACCCCATTCCGAACATCACAACGCCCAAGAGGTAGTTTATTGAGCTGGTTTTCACCCAGTTGAATGTCGCGGGGACAAACAGTGCGACTATGGCCGCCAATAAAACCAAGGCTGCCATATATTTGGCTATGAATGTACTGATTTTCAGAAGCATAACTATTCTTGTAACGGTTGGCCGATTACCACGTTTTCGACATATTCATTATGAACCACATCAGGCACGAGCCAAGGTGCCCGCTGCCTAACTTGGTGATTGTCAGATTTGTTTTGTCGGGGAAAGCGCTTGCTATTGCTTCGGCATTGGC
This sequence comes from uncultured Bacteroidota bacterium, assembly GCA_946186925.1. Taxonomy (GTDB): domain Bacteria; phylum Bacteroidota; class Bacteroidia; order Bacteroidales; family SZUA-534; genus RUG13583. Next base: position 12,932 of record CAMHPA010000003.1, read on the forward strand.
AAGAGGCACAACGTCATCGGAGCTGTCGTGCGAGAGGTAGATTGGGTGCACGGGAGCCCAGTCTTTTGTCAAATCGTTGTTGTCGAGGCATTTGAACAGCGCTTTGTGCATCTCGCTGTCGCGGTTGAGGGCGTCGGTGCTCAAAATGTCGGAGAGCGAAACGCCGCTGCTGTCGTGGTTGTATCTTGTGGCAAACTCATTGCTTATGGCATAGGTGTCGAACTTCTTGCTGGCAATCATTTCGTCGATTTTCGGTTTGAGGTTCGTCACGTAGTCGTCGCTGTAGAAATCGTCTTCGGTCCATTGGCCGAGAATGTCGGGGTAGGCGGCAAACATCGCCTTGAGCGTTAACGGAATGGCGCACGGAAGAGTGAGTTTGTCCTGCTCAAAATACTTTTCGAATGTGATGGTGGGGCTGTATGGTCCGGCGCAGCAGAACGAGTATGCGAAATGCCACGCATCGGCAAAATCGGGGTGGGTGTCAATCCACTTGTGGACGGCCAAAGCGTTGCCCGCTCCCTGCGATGCGCCAATAACGCAGAGTTTGAAATTGTCGGCAAGGTTGGCCTTTGTGCTTTGCGCGAAAACCTTGTATCCGGCCGTCAGAGCGTCGATGCAGTTCTGGGCGCAGAGGTTGTGGTTGACGTATGGCTGCACGCGGTCTTTAGTCGCGCCAAAGCCGATGTAGTCGGGCATTATGAGCAGATTGTTGCGGCAAAGGAAAAGCGCCTCGTAAGAGATTGTCATTGTGGGACATTCGGCGTTTTTTGTGATGGTGTAGTGCGGGCAGAGCAATATGTTTTGCGGATTCAAATCTTTGCCGTCGATGTAGCCCCAGTAGGCGCGGGCCGAGAGTTTGATGTCCTGTCCCGATTCATCGACGCTCCAGTAGTTGAAGCTCACACTGCGCCACATCAGTTCGGAGCCTTTGGCGCCAACTTCAGTGGCAATCTTGTCGGAATAATCTTGCAATTGGCTCTTGTACAGGCTGATAGCTATCTGTTTCTGCGCGTCGCTGAAAGATGTTGCCGCATTGGCGGCCACCATAACGAAATGTCCGCTGCTGAAGACGGTGTCGGAAACCACCTCAAAAATAATGTCTTCCACCTGCTTGTCGAGCGCAATTTCTTTTTTCTCGGGCTCGTCGTCATCCTTTGAGCACGAAACAACAAACAATCCCGCCACGGCGAATAATGCCAACAGCGGCAAATGCTTGAAAATGTTCATCTTCATAGCTTCAATTCTGTTTTACAAATCGTCGTAAATGTTTTGCTGGTGCAAGTTGTTGTTGACGTTGTCAATGTAGGTCATAATTAGGAATCCGCCGCCGCAGTCTGATGCAATCCAAGCACCGTTCAGCAAAACATTACCGCGACCGGTGTCGAAAACGCAGCCATACGGGAAATCGAGAGTTTCCTTAACGTTGGCAATCAATTTGTAAAATGCTGTAATAAAGTCATCTTCTTTTGTCGATTGAGTGCGTTCTACTTGTGGGTTCAGCGGTGCGCCATATTTTTCGGTCAGTGCGGCTTGCAGTTTCTTATATTCCGCATACATCAACAGATTTTGTTCCTGGCACATCGGAATCTTCACTTTTACGCCATAAACGTTGTCGGTCTGCGCCGATGTGAGCAATGTAACCTCGCAGTCGTTGTAGCCGGCGAAGGTGCCGATTAGAGTGTCGGATTTGCTAATTTGCTGAAATCCTTTCTGTTTCAGTTGGTTGATCAAAGCGCTTGATTTGCCGTCGATGGGCACGCCTTTGAAAGTTTGATGATTTTGTGCTGTTGCCGTAAGGCTGATTGCTGCCAACAGGCAGATTGTGAGTAAGTGTTTCATATTGATTTAGTTTAAAAATTGATGCGTGAAAGTACAAAAAAACATCAACGTTGTTGCCTGCCGCCTGAAATATCATCGCGAAAGCGCACTTATGAGCGTCATTTGCAAATCAATCTTGCTTATAGAACATATTGAGCTTGTTGATGGCAGCGTTCAGCTCGACTGCGTTCAACTTGAAGTTTTTCAGCGGGTTGAGTGTGCTGTCGCAGATGTCGAGCATACCCGATGGTTTCTTTTCAACAATGGTGTTATGGTCGATGATGAAGGCGTAGTTGAGGTTGTCGCCCACCACGTGCCAGTTGCGGAAGGTGGTGTCGGCGAGAGGAAGGCCCATACTGTAGTCGGTGGTTGGGTTTTGCACGCCAAGCACATCGTGGAGCAGCGTTGTGGAGATGTCGTAGTGGGTGGTGCGGTGGCTGAAGGTTGCCGCACTGTCCTGCGGACGGCTCACAATCAGCGGCACGTGGATTTGCGGGCCGGTGTAGTTGCTGCCGTGTCCCCAATAGTTTTTGTGGTTCTCGTTGAATTCCTGCCCGTGGTCGCCGGTGATAATCAAATAGGTGTTGCTGAGCAAGTTGCGCTTGTCGAGCTCGTCCAAAACCATTCCAACCAGCGAATCGACGTAGCTGACGCAGTTGAGGTAGAGATTCCAGAACGGGGTGGGGTCCATCTGATTGTTAAGTCGCATATATTCAGGGTGGTCCCACGTTGTCGGGTATTTCTGCGGCAGATGTTTCGGGTAGGTCATACCGTGGGCAAGGTCGTAGAAGATGAATGCGAAGAACGGGTTGTCGTTGCTCACGGTGTCGGCAAAATCAATGAACTGCTCGGTGATGCGGCAGTCGCGTTTGTAAACGCTGTCGCCTTCGGTTTCTGTTTGTATGCCGGGCACTTTGCGGAACATCAGCTTGTTGAAGTTGGGGTTGTTGAGCGTGGCGCTTGCATACGCTTTTATCTGATAGCCGGCGTTTTGCAGCTCGTCCATCAGCACCGGCGTTGTGCCCGAAACGTCAAAATCGCGCCAGTAGTACGACGATGCGCCGTAGAACATTCCGAAAATACTGCCGCGTGTGCCGTTGCTGCTGCTCAAATGGTTGGTAAACAGCTCGCAACTGTCGGCAAAACGGCTCACGTTTGGCATCACATCGGGGTTGAGTGTGCGATAGTTCCACGAGTCGATGGCCAGGATTATGATGTTTGGCAGACTGTCGGGTGTGTTGGCAACTATCTGATTCCGTGGATATTGTAATTCCGACTGATGTCCAAAATCAACTTTCAGCAAATCGCCTTGCTCCACCACGCCAATGCGAATCATAAAACGTGTGGCCGTCATCGGGAAGTAGTAGGGCAGGTAGGCGGCGCTTTTCACCACCGACTGCCGCTGGGCCACGGCCGCGTAGGCGTGTGTGGCGTTCGAGAAAAGCAGCGTCGACAGAAAAACAACAAGCGCCGGCACCCAATAGAAACATTGCCGCAAACCATAGAGCCGCGCCGTTCCAATCTTTGCCAAAATATTGACAATCAGCATTGCCGCAAATGCTGCAAAATTGCGCGCGTATATCGAGCCATCGAACTGAAAAATCTCGCTGCCGCCCTCGCCGAAAAAGAGCGAAAGCATCATTCCGTTGAGGTGCTGACGGTAGAGCGCGAAAATGTTTCCGCTGACGTAAAGCAATGCGTTTATGAAAGTTACGAAGAAAACGTGGACGCCGCCGGCTATTTTCTCATTTTTTGTGGAGGCCAGAGTCAGGGCGAAAAGCAGGTATGGCACCGCCGCAAAAATGGCCGCGTGCGACACGGCCGCGGTCAGGTAGAACGCCCAGCCCAGGCCGTCCATATTTTCAGCCATTGGGCTGCCAACCATATACGATACAAACTGCGCCGCGAAAAAAATGGCGCTGAAAATGTAGAAAACAAATCCGCGTTTCAGTCCGTCCTTCATCGCAATCAGTGGCAAAAAAGTTTACGCAAATGTCTGAATATCGTGCAGTTTCTTGTATTGGCCGCCCAGAGCCATCAGTTCGGAGTGGGTGCCGCGCTCAATAATCTCGCCGTCTTGCAGAACGCAAATCAGGTCGGCGTTCACAACCGTCGAGAGCCTGTGGGCGATGACGATTGACGTGCGGTTTTCCATCAGGCGGAAGAGTGCGTCCTGAACCAGTTTTTCCGACTCGGTGTCGAGCGCCGAAGTGGCTTCGTCCAAAATCATAATCGGCGGGTTGGCCAGGATGGCGCGCGCAATGCTGATGCGCTGCCGCTGACCGCCCGAGAGCTTGCCGCCGCGGTCGCCCACGGTGCTTTGGTAGCCGTCGGGCGTCTCCATAATAAAATCGTGCGCGTTGGCGATTTTTGCGGCTTCAATCACCTGTTCCATCGTGGCGTGCTCAACGCCAAAGGCGATGTTGTTGAAAATGGTGTCGTTGAACAGGAAACTCTCTTGCCCAACGATGCCCATCAATCGCCGTAAGTCGACGATTTTCAAGTCTTTGATGTTGGTGCCGTCAACGTAGATTCCGCCGCCCACCACATCGTAGAATCGCGGCAGAAGGTCAACCATTGTTGATTTGCCCGAGCCCGACTGCCCAACGAGCGCAACCGTCTGGCCTTTCTTGATAGTCAGGTTTATGTCTTTCAGAACCAGTTCGTTAACATATTTGAACGATACGTTGCGGTACTCAATGTCGCTGTCGAATTTGGCTATCGGTTTCGGGTTCTCGCTGTCGCGGATGGCGATTTCGGCATTCAGCAGAGCGTCAATGCGGTCGCTCGAAGCAAGACCTTTCTGAATGCCGTACCAAGCATCGATGAGTTGCTTTGCCGGTGAAATCATCTGTGAGAAAATTACCAGATAACCAATGAGTTGTGAGCTTGACAAGGTGCTGTCGCCGCTCAACACAAGGCTGCCGCCAAACCACAGAACAATAATCAGAATGAGCGAGCCAAGAAACTCGCTGATTGGGCCGGCAAGGTCGCGGCGGCGCATCATCCGCTTCGATTCGTAGATAAACTGCCGGTTCTCTTCGCGGAAGCTGCCGTAAACTTTGTCGTGCGCGTTGAACGACTTGATGATTCGCAAACCGCCCAAAGTCTCTTCAATCAGCGACATAAGGCTGCCCAACTTGCTCTGAACCACAGTGGATTTTTTGCGCAGCGAGCTGCCTATCCGGCCAACAATTCCACCCGAAATCGGCAGCATAATCAGCACGAAAATGGTGAGTTTGGGGCTCATATAAACGAGCAGCACCATCGATGCAATCAGCGTTATCGGGTCTTTGAAAATCACGTCGAACGAGCGCAGAACCGAAGTTTCAACTTCGTTCACATCGTTGGTCATTCGCGACATCACATCGCCCTTGTGCTCATCGGAATAGAACCCGAGCGATAGACGTGTAATCTTGTTATACAGTGAGTTACGCAGGTCGCGGATGATGCCGTAGCGGATGTTTATCATCGCCAGTTTCGATGTGTACCAGAATCCGGTTTTCAGGAAAATGGCCGCCATAATAAACGCCGACAGATAGAGCAGCGCCGTTGACTTGCCGTAGGTGTTTATCACATTGACTAAGTGATAGTTGAATATGTTTATAACCGACTCGCCGGTCCAGTCGAACTCAACAAGCTCGGGCGTCTCGATTGTCTGGTCGAACAGCACATTCAGAAACGGAATAACCATTGTAAATGAGCACAATCCGGCTATGGCCGATATGCCGACAAACAGAAAATTCAATATGGCTTGCCCTGTGTATTTCGGAAAAACATATTGCAGTATTCGCTTTAGTCCTTTCATTATCAGCTTTTTAGAAATAAATACCAGTGTAGTTGTGCGGTGTAATCTTCATCATTTCTTCTTTCACCGAGTCGCTAACGTTCAGTGTCTGAATGAATTCGTGAATCGATTGCTCGGTAACCTTCGAGTTGGTGCGCGTCAGTTCCTTGAGCGTCTCGTAGGGTTTCGGGTAGCCCTCGCGGCGCAGAATGGTTTGCAGGGCTTCGGCAACCACGCTCCAGTTGGCTTCAAGGTCGCTCTTCAGTTTGTCTTCGTTAAGTATCAGTTTTCCAAGGCCTTTCTGCAGCGATTTGAGTGCGATGACAGTGTGGCCGAGCGGTACGCCGATGTTGCGCAGAACGGTCGAGTCGGTCAGGTCGCGCTGCATACGCGAGATGGGCAGTTTGGCCGAGAAGTGCTCAAACACAGCGTTTGCCACGCCCAGGTTGCCTTCGGCGTTCTCAAAATCGATTGGGTTCACCTTGTGCGGCATTGCCGACGAGCCAACTTCGCCCGCCTTGATTTTCTGCTTGAAATACTCCATCGAGATGTATGTCCAGATGTCGCGGCAAAGGTCGATGAGTATGGTGTTGATGCGTTTGAAGTTGTCGAAGATGGCGCCAAGGTCATCGTAATGAGCAATTTGCGTGGTTGTTTGCAAGCGCTCCAGATGCAGAATGTTGCCCACGAAATTGTTGGCGAACTCAACCCAGTCAATCTCGGGATAGGCCACCATATGGGCGTTGAAGCCGCCTGTGGCGCCGCCGAATTTTGCCGAGCACGGAATGCTCTTGAGCAGTTCCAACTGCTTGTTGAGCCGCTCGACAAACACCATCAACTCTTTGCCAAGTCGCGTCGGTGAAGCGGGCTGACCGTGAGTGTGCGCCAGCATTGCCACGTGCTTCCACTGCTCGGCCATATCGGCCAATGTGTTGATAATCTGCTCGATGAGCGGATAGTAGACATCTTTTATCGCGTCGCGCAGCGAGTAGGGGATAGCCGTGTTGTTGATGTCCTGCGATGTCAGACCGAAATGGATAAACTCCTTGTAATCAGCCAATCCCAACACGTCGAACTTCTCTTTCAGGAAATACTCAACCGCCTTCACATCGTGGTTGGTGGTCTTCTCTATCTCTTTGATACGCAGCGCATCATCGAACGAAAAGTCGTTGTAGATTTTGCGGATTTTGTCGAAGCAGTTTTTGTCAACGCCCGCCAAATTCTTGAGCGGAATGTTGCAAAGTGCTATAAAATACTCACATTCAACCAAAACGCGGTAGCGGATGAGTCCGAATTCCGAGAAATAGTTGTCGAGCGATTCGGTTTTTGAGCGATAGCGGCCGTCAATGGGGCTTATTGCTGTCAATTCGTTGAGTTCCATATCTTTATATAAGTTTTAAGTTCTGAAGTTATAAGTTTCAAGTTATAAGTTTGTTTATAAATTTAGAAACAACATAGAGACGCAACACATTGCGTCTCTATGTTATAAAATCGGCTCAATATTAATACTAATAATCCTAATTCCTAACTCCAAAATCCTAAATTTTAAAGTTCGTTTTGTGCTGCAGTGGCCGTAATGTCGCGGTTGATTTTGCGCATAAGTCCTTGAAGAACAGCGCCAGGACCAACTTCAACAATCTCAGTCAGGCCGTTGGCAATCATATTCTGCATTGTCTGCGTCCAACGCACCGGCGACGTGAGCTGAGCCACAAGGTTTTTCTTTATTTCAGCCGGGTCGGTGACGGGGCTTGCTGTAACGTTTTGATAAACAGGACAAACAGGTGCCGAGAACGATACTTCGTTGATGGCTTTCTCGAGTTCGGCGCGGGCCGGTTCCATCATTGGTGAGTGGAAACCGCCGCTCACCGACAACTTCAACGCGCGTTTGGCGCCCATCTCGGAGAATCGGGCAATGGCCTTGTCGATGCCTTCGTTGGTGCCCGAAATAACCAATTGTCCGGGGCAGTTGTAGTTGGCCGGAACAATGCCGTCGATTTCAGAGCAAACTTGCTCAATAACAGCATCTTCCATACCAATAATAGCTGCCATTGTCGATGGATTCAGCTCGCAAGCCTTCTGCATTGCCTGAGCACGTTTCGAAACCAATGTCAGACCATCGTCGAACGACAGAGCGCCGGCAGCCACCAAAGCAGAGAATTCGCCAAGTGAGTGGCCTGCGGTCATATCGGGTTTAAACTTGTCGCCCAGCACTTTAGCCATTATCACCGAGTGCAAGAAAACGGCAGGTTGCGTTACTTTTGTCTGTTTCAAATCGTCGTCGGTGCCGCTGAACATCAGGCTTGTAATGTCGAAGCCGAGAATCTTGTTTGCGCGGTCGAAAAGTTCTTTGGCCAAAGCCGAATTGTCGTACAGGTCCTTGCCCATACCCACAAATTGCGACCCCTGTCCGGGGAATACAAATGCTTTCATTTCAATGTAATATGTTTAAAATTTCGAAGTTTCAAATTGAGATTCCAAGCAAACCGTAAAGACGTGGCGCGCCGCGTCTCTACTTATAATCTCGAAACATCGAAACACAATTCTTGTGCCAAAATCAATGAAGTTTCTTGCCTAAAAGATTTATGAATTCGGCGCGGGTGGCGTTGCTCTTCATAAACAATCCGGTGAAAGCCGACGTGGTGGTGCACGATTCCTGTTTTTCAACGCCGCGCATCATCATACACATATGTTGCGCTTCAATCACCACCGCCACGCCAAGCGGGTGCAGCGTCTGCTGAATGCAGTCCTTGATTTGGTTTGTGAGCCGTTCCTGCACCTGAAGCCGCCGCGAGTAGGCGTCAACCACGCGCGCAATCTTGCTCAAGCCGGTGATGTAGCCGTTCGGAATGTAGGCCACGTGTGCCTTCCCGAAGAACGGCAGCATATGGTGCTCGCAGAACGAGAACACTTCTATGTCTTTGACAATCACCATCTGCGAGTATTGCTCTTTGAACATCGCGCTTTGCAGAATTTCTTTTGGATCCTGATAGTAGCCTTGCGTAAGGAACTGCAGCGCCTTTGCTATGCGCTCGGGTGTTTTTTTCAGGCCCTCGCGTTCGGGGTCTTCGCCCAGATTGGTGATAACTTGCCTGTAAAGGTCGGTCAGCGCCGCGGTTTGCGCGGTGTTGTACTCGTTTTTGCGTCGGTAACTGAAGTCGTCGATTTCTTCTAAATCCATATCTGTCAACCATTTTGCGGACGTTGGCACGATTGCCTGACTGCCGCTGAAAGTTAGGCCGCAAAGGTAGCCTAAAATTGGAAATAACGAAAAATGGTTGAAAGATCAGTGGATGGGAGTTTCCTTAATCTTTTATATTCTCATTCAAGATGTCGCTGGCGGAATAACGGCCAATAGTGGTTGTTAACTTTAGTTTTAGTTCAATTGAAAATTAATTGGAATGGTGTACAATACTTTTACAGGTCTTCCTTGAATTTTACCCGGTTCCCACTCGGGTATACTCCTCACTACTCTCATTGCTTCAGCATCCAAAACCGGGTGAGCGCTTTTGATCAAATTCACGTTTTCTATTTTGCCTTTTTCGTTAATTACAAACTGAACGCAAACACTTCCTGTAATACTGCTGTCTTTAGCAGCATTGGGGTATTGGCAATGCTCGGCAAGATATTTTCGCAATGCCAGTTCACGTTCAGGCAATTTATCATATTCGTCAACTATAGTAGATTTATACACAGTGTCAATTGTGTTGGTTTCAAGGTTGGGCAACAGCATCATAGTATAAGGAATATCGTCAATATATATTGTATCTACGGGATTGTTTCCCGCATTTAGTGTAGGAAACATAGTGCAGTCTGAAATAAGTTCTTGGTCTTGAGCATAGCTTGTTGTGTAATTTGCAATAAATGCAATTATTAGAATTGTTTTGAATGTAAGTCTCGTGTTCATATTTGTAAGAGAATAATTATGAGTCAAAACTAATAAAATAACAAAAGGGATATCCTTGTTTTATACATTTTCAATGTTGCATTATGAGTGTTCTGTTAAGTCTGAACTTTGAATCGCCCCAAAGGGGCAAAACAATATAGCCCAAGGCAAGCGAAGCGGCGCCTTGGGAAAAGAAGCGATCATTGAATGGCGCCCTGTAAGGGCAAAAGTTTTGTTTTCTTGGGGCAATAGGAGTCTTTTGCCCTTTCAGGGCGATGCCGGCATTGCACTTATACCCAAGGCGTTGCCTTGGGCTATGCGCTTTAGCCCTTTCAGGGCGATGAATTGCAGATTTAAATCACATTGCACTGACATTCAGGGTATTGCCAACCTTGGGCGATTTGTATATTTGGCAATGAACGAACCTTTTGAGTATAATCTATAATTAATCACGAACCTAAGGCACCCAGCATTTTTTGCAACCAAGTTGCACCAAAAACCGTTACCTTTGCACCCCGAAAAAATATCACGGAATAAACCTATGACACACAATCTATTGTGATTTTTTATCGAAAAAAAACGAAAAAATGCGCGACCAACTGCAACCTTTTGATGTTTTCCGCATCATTAGAGCGTGAAAAAAAATAAAACTAACAAAATGAAGAAAATTATCTGGCTGTTGGGCATTTGTGCACTGACAGCAAAAACAACAGTGGCGCAACAACTTGCGGTGGCTATTCCACAAGGAAAACACACGGTTAGCGGTACGGTGTCGGACGCGTCAACGGGCGAGGAACTGATTGGCGCTACAGTTTACATTAAAGAGTTGGGCGCAGGAACCATCACCAACACTTACGGCTTCTACAGCCTGACGGTGGCCGATGGCGACTACGAACTGGTGGCGCAGTTTATGGGCTACACGCCAGTGAAGAAGAAAATCAGCCTGACGCAGAACATCAAGGTGAATTTCAGTCTTGAAACTGCCACAACCGAAATTGCTCAGGTTGATGTGAAAGGAGAGAAGCTCAACAAGAATCTGGTGAAGCCCGATATGGGAATGGAAAAACTGCAGATTGCCACCATCAAGAGCATTCCCGCGCTGTTCGGCGAGACCGATGTTATTAAGAGCATTCAGTTTCTGCCTGGCGTCGGCACTTCGGGCGAAGGATTTATCGGCTACAACGTGCGCGGCGGCGGCACGGGGCAGAATATGATGCTGCTCGACGAAGCCACTGTTTACAATGCCGCCCACCTGTTCGGAATTTTTTCGGTGTTCAACAACGATGCCTTGAAAGACGTGAAATTCTACAAGGGCGGAATGCCGGCAGAGTACGGCGGCCGCCTGTCGTCGCTGCTCGACGTGCGAATGAAGGAGGGCAGCCCGCAGAAATTCGGCGTGAACGGCGGCATTGGCCTGCTGTCGAGCCGTCTGACCATTGACGGCCCGATTATAAAAGACCGCTGCTCGTTCATTGTGTCGGGGCGCCGCTCGTATATGGATATTTTCTTCCCGCTCTACCGCGACCAGATTCCCGACGACACCAAGCTTTACTTCTACGATATGAACGCCAAAGTCAACTTCAAGGTGAACGACAACAACCGCCTGTTTGCCTCGGGTTATTTTGGCCGCGATGTGATGAACTACGCCGGCGCGATGCAGATTGACTACGGAAACCGCACTCTCACAACGCGTTACAACCATTTGTTCAACGACCGTCTGTTCTCGAACCTGTCGGTCATCTATTCGCACTTTATGTACGGATTGGAGGAGAGCGACACCCGCTGGGAATCGTCAATTCGCGACTGGAACATCAAGGGCGACCTGACATTCTTTGCCAACCCCAAGAGCACCATCAAGGGCGGTTTCCAATCAACCTACCACAAGTTCACGCCGTTCATTGTGAAGGCTGGCGCCAACAGCCCCAACTATATGAAGAATGTGTCGGAATACAACAAGTCGCTTGAGCACGCAGTCTATGTGTCGAACGAGGCTAAAATCGGCGGACTTATCGATGTTGACTATGGCGTTCGCCTGTCGATGCTGCAGAACATTGGCAAAGCCGATGTGGTGAACCTCGACGAGAATTACAACATTGTTGACACAACACACTATGGCAAAGGCGTTTTCAACACGTATAAGGGATTTGAGCCGCGCTTTTCGCTCAATATCCGCTTGACGGACCACAACAGCATCAAGGCCAACTTCCAGCAGACCTACCAGTATGTGCACCTGGCCAGCAACACAATGTCGCCGCTGCCCATCGACTCGTGGTTTGCCAGCAACCCCAACGTGAAACCTGAAAAATGCCGGATGGTGTCGCTGGGCTATTTTCATAATTTCCAGCAAGATGCGTACGCTTTTTCGGCCGAGACCTATTATAAGAAAATGTACGATGTGGTCGATTTCAAAGACCACGCCGATATGTTTGTCAGCGACGACATTGCCTCGCAAATCCGCACTGGCCAGGGCTATTCGTATGGTCTTGAGCTGATGCTGAAGAAGCAGGAAGGCCGATTCACGGGCTGGATTAGCTACACCTATTCGCGCACCTTCACCAAGGTTGCGACAATCAACAACGACGAGTATTACCCGTCGAACTACGACAAACCGCACGACCTGTCGGTGGTGGCAACCTACGATGTGCTGCCGCGTCTGCACCTGTCGCTCAACTGGGTTTACTCAACTGGCGCGCCGCGTACCTTGCCCACGGGGCGTTTCGAGTACAACGGCGTGATTGCCCCTGTTTACGCCGAGCGCAACAAACTGCGCCTGCCCGACTTCCACCGTTTGGACCTTTCGGCCACCTTCGACCTGAAAACCGTCGAGCGCAAAGGCCGCCCCTGGCTCGAGCAGAACCTGAATCTGTCAATCTACAACGTTTACAACCGCCACAATGCGGCAAGCATAATGTTTGAGCAGGACGAGCACGACCCGTCGGTGATGACCGCTGAAAAACTCTATATGTTCAGCATTTTCCCTTCGGTTACCTATAACTTCAAATTCTAAACTGCGATGAAACATAATATATTGACAATAGGCATTTTAAGTGCGATTTTTGGCACTGCCTGCACCGAAAAAATCGACATTGAATTGAACGAAGGCGAGAACAACCGCCTTGTGGTTGAAGGCTACATTTCGACCGACACAATGCAGCACAGCGTCCGCCTGACGCGCTCAACGTCGTACTTCTACAACCAGCCCGCCACACCCGAAAAAGACGCCATTGTCACCATTAGTGACAGCGAGGGCAACGTTTTCCCGCTCACCTACGACGACAGCACTGGCAACTACCTGACCGCACCTGATGTTTACGGCGTGCCAGGCCGATTCTACACTTTGAACATTAAACTGAAGGATGGCGAAGAGTATGAGGCTGTTGACGAACTGATTGCGCCAAATACCTTTGACACAGTGTATTACGAGTACACCAACCTGCAATATGGTGTTGATATAGGCTCGTACTACTATTGGTTCTACACCACCTTCACCGAGAAGCCATATTTCGATGATAAGTATTTGATTTACTACTATTTCAACGATACATTGTGGAACCCGACGTTCGATGATATTCTGTATGCCAGCACCGCCAGTTATATGGATGGTTGCGGACACTTTGAGGATGTGCTTTTCTGCGCTCACGACGAGGATTCCATTCCGCACAACCCGCACGTCCGCTGCGATTTGGTGACTATCAGCATTGGCTATTATAACTTTGTGAGCCAACTGTCGGGCGAGACTTCGGGAATGGGGCTTTTTCAAGGCCCGCCAGCCAATGTCTGCACCAACATTATCAACAAAGACAAGGACAAACCCAATGGTCTGGGCTACTTCTCGGCCCGTTCGTACGACAGGTATGATTTTGATATTGTGAACGATAAGAAGGACGGCAAGCCGATGACTGAACGAGAGAAGGATTGAATGAGAGAAGGATTGAAGGATTGAATAAATAATTGAATAATTGGTGAAACCGATGATAATTGGTTATTAATTTGAACGACGCAAGGCCGTAGTTAACTGCGGCTTTGCTATTTTTGATTTTTGATTTTAAACTTTAAAACCCTTCTAAACTCTTTCCTCTCAACTCTAACCTTTCAACAACAATGAAACATAACATACTCACAATCGGCATTTTATCTCTCACTTTCGCCACAGCCTGCACCGAAGGAATCGACATTGATTTGAACGAAGGCGACAACAACCGCCTGGTGGTTGCTGGTGAGATTACCAACGAGCCAGGCCCCTACAGCGTGCGGCTCACACGTTCCACTTCCTATTTCTACAACCAGCCCGCACCAGCCGAGTTGGGCGCCAAGGTGACAATTTCCGACGGCGTGCAGACCCTTGTCCTGACCGATGACGACAACGACGGCACCTATTGGACCGATTCTTCGGCTCGCGGCGTGCCTGGCCGCACCTATACGCTCGACATAGAGTTGACCAACGGCGAGACCTACACCGCCGTGGACCATATGCCTATCCCGAACCGCTTCGACACAATTTATTACGAGTACGTCAACGAGGAATACGGCCTGACTTTGCCCCAATACCACTATTTCTTCTACGCTTCGTTCACCGAGCAGAAGGGCGTCGATGATTGCTATATGTTTTACGTCTATTTCAACGACTCGTGCTATAACTCTAATTTCGAGGATGTTAAATGGGCATATGCCGGCAGCATTTACGACGGGTGCGGTGTTTTTGAGAATATTCAGATATGCGATGCCAACGAGGATTCAATCCCCAAAAAGCCCGAAGCCCGCTTCGATTTGTTTTCAATCAGCCCCGAATACCGCCAATTTATTAAAGATATGAGCGATGAGACTTTTGGCAACGCCACAATCCTGCAAGGCCCGCCAGCCAACATTTACACCAATGTCAGCAACGGCGCGCTCGGATTCTTCAGCGCCAAATCAACCACCGAGCCGTATCGGTTGAAGTTGGAACCGAAGAAAGAATGAGGGAAAGAGAAGGTTAAACCGCGAGCATTTCAACCCATTAAACTTTAAACACTAAACTTTAAACTTAAAACCTAACCTCTTCCCACTTCCCCCTTCTCCTTTAATCGATTCACCGCCAAAATTCCTATCTTTGCGGCGCAAAAACGTAACACAATGGATAACAACCAGAACCGCCACACCGACGATTACATTTTCGGAATCCGCGCCATAATTGAGGCTATCAGATTTGGCAAGCAGGTCGATAAAATTTTGATGAAGATTGGCCAGAACAACGAACTGACACAGGAACTTACGGAACTCATTCGCGAGAATCACATTCCGGTTCAACGCGTGCCCATTGAGCGCCTCGACCGCATTACCCGCAAAAACCACCAGGGAGTCATAGCGTTGATGTCGCCGATTGCTTTTTGCCAGATTGAAGATGTTGTGGCTCAGGTGTTTGACGAGGGAAGGATGCCGTTTGTGGTTGCGCTCGACGGTGTTACCGATGTCCGCAATTTCGGTGCCATTGTGCGCTCGGCGGAGTGCGCCGGAGTTGATGCCATTGTGGTGCCCGAAAAGGGTGCGTCGCGCATTGGCCCCGATGCCGTCAAAACCTCGGCCGGAGCCTTGCACAAAGTTCCAATCTGTCGCACCTCGTCGATGAAAAAAACTCTGCAAACCCTTATGGATTCAGGCCTCACCATTTGCGGTGCCACCGAAAAAACCGAGAATCTCTATTATAATCAGAACCTTACGGGGCCGCTTTGCCTTGTGATGGGAGCGGAGGACACCGGCTTGAGCGACGATGTGATGCGCCTTTGCGAGCCGTTGGTTAAAATTCCGATTCTTGGCAGCATTGAATCGCTTAACGTGTCAGCCGCCGCCGCCGTTTTGATGTATGAGGTTGTGCGTCAGCGCAGTTGAGGTTTCTTTGTCACAACCAACCTCACCAGCGAGGCCGCCACAAGCGGATAGAAGCACAAATTGAAACTCTGCGGAAGCAGAAAGCCGAAAATCATTATGCTGTTTCCTGCTATCAGGATGATTCGCAGCCATTTATGCCATTGTTTTTCGGCGTTTCCGATGGTGAAAATATAGACCAGAAACAGTGGTGACGCCCACAGCATATTGAGGTTGCCCACGGTGGCGCCGTGGTCGGTGGCGAACCAGAGAAGTGTTATCAGGAGCCCCAATAGTCCGATGATGCCGAAATATATGCGGTCGAAAATCACGAGCGCGGTTGCCGGCAAACGGAATGTCAGAATAACAACTGCAATCAGCAACAGACTGAAAATCAGTATTGGCGACAAGAACCAAGGCGTTTGGTCGTACTTGATTTTCGATTCAACCAGTAGACGCGTGTCGCTCACAAGAGGCAATGTGTCTATCTGACATTCAGCAAGATAATCGTGCAGTTTGTCGGGAATGAACGACTGCTGGCGGTTCGATGCGCGGCGGTCGGTGATGGAGCCCAGCACAAGGTCGATGCCGGCTTTTGTCCACTGGCTGCCAGCAAGATACGGATGGATGCAGTCGCGCATTGTTGGCAGATGAACGGTGTCGGTGCCAATGTATGTGAGCGAGTCGCCAAACGCGCGGTAGAGCATATCGAGCACCCGTGTGGCGCAGTTATCGAAAAAGAAATCGTACTGATAATCACAGTTTTCAGGCAGACTGTTCTCCTCAAGCATTTCGTAGAGGTGCTGCCGCTGGGCGAGCGTCAGATTCAACCGTTGCGCCACAACTTGCCGGCCTCGGCGTTCGTAGGTGTAGACAAACTCGCTGAAACTCTCGGTTGAAAGTTGGTAAAGCAACTTTCCGGCGCAGAATTTGATGTAGAAATGCGGTGTGTTGAAACTGAAAGTGCCGTAGTTGAACACCTCGCGCAGGTTCCGCTCCGGGTCGATGACGCCGATGGCCGTGTGTCCGAACTGCGAGTAGAGTTGGTTGCCTGGCGCGCACGTGTAAACCTCAATGTACGACTGCTCGCTCAACTGCACGGGTTGCGCTGCTGCAATCGTCATTGAGAGTGTTGCTATAATGCTGATTATTAAGATTTTTCTCATTGCTGTTTAATCGTTTAATCGGTGAACTGGTGAATTGTTTAATCGGTGAATCGTCTAAAAGGTGAGTCGCTTCGCTGTTTAGAGAACTAATCATTCTCAACTTCTAAACTTTCTCTTTTCAATCCTAATTTCTAACTCCTAATTTCTAACTCCTAACTGTTTAATCACTTCCGGTATCGATGAGAAACTGTCTTTCAGCAGATTATCGACGTCGGATGGTGCCACCCAGACGGCTTGCGTGATGTCTTCCTCGGTTTGCGGCGTCAGTTCGGGCGTGCCGGAGCAGCGCATTAAGTACCAATCGGTTGACTTCAGAATCGGCTGGCTGCCAATGTAATACGTGTGATAGGTGGTGCAGATTGCGCGCTCAATTTCCAAGCCGCCCACACCGCACTCTTCCGTCACTTCGCGCACAGCGCACTCACGGCTCTGCTCGCCTGGCTCAATGTGGCCTTTGGGAATGTCCCACTTGCCTTGCCGCCTGATAAACAGATAGTTGCCGCTATCGTTGACAACCAAACCGCCAGCCGCACGCCGCACTTCGAACAGCGAACAAAAATCGGCCCAGCACTGTTCTTTATTATCGCATAAAATTCTGATATGGTGATTGTTGCACTTCTCGACGTATCCGAAAAGAAAATCCTTCAGCGCTTCCACGCCCGAATATTTGTAGATTATTGTAGTTTTGCGATGCAATTCGGGGCTGTCGGTGAAAACCAGCACGTTTCCGAAAAAGAAAACTTTATATTTTTGAGACATTATGGAATCAATAAATCAAATTCAACAAAAAGTTGCTTCTTATTTACTGCAAATTAAAGCAATTAAACTGTCTCCGTCAACACCGTTCACGTGGGCTTCGGGGCTGAAATCGCCAATTTATTGCGACAACCGTGCAACGCTGTCGTACCCTGAGGTGCGCGGCTATATCCGCGACTCGTTTGCCGCGCTTATCCGTCAGAAATATCCTGATGTTGAGGTTATTGCGGGCGTGGCCACAGGTGCAATCGCTCACGGAGTATTGGTTGCCGAGGCTATGGGGTTGCCGTTTGTGTATGTGCGCAGCGACGCCAAGACTCACGGAATGTGCAACCGCGTTGAGGGCAATCTGCAGGCGGGCCAGAAGGTTGTGGTTGTAGAGGATTTGGTATCGACAGGCGGAAGCAGCCTCGCTGCCGTTGAGGCTCTGCGTGCCGCCGGCGCCGATGTTCTGGGCCTTTACGCCATTTTCACCTACGGATTCAAACGTGCCGTTGATGCCTTTGCCGGCGCCAACTGCAACCTCGACACCCTGAGCAACTACGACGCACTGCTTGAGCACGCTCTCGAAATCGGCTACATTGCCGACGACCAGCTCGAAGCGCTGAAAAAATGGCGCCACGCACCTGAAGAGTGGGGAAAGTAAAAGGCGTGGGTTGACACCATGTTATTAGGTGATTTTAAGAGTAACCACTAAACCAATTTAGCCGCAGATTTTTCTGCGGTTTTTTTTTGCGTTCAAAAGTCGCAGTAAGCTGACGTGCCCGACGTTAGTATTCTTTTTTATGCCGAATCGCATAATTGCTTGTGTCACCTTTGTGCAAAAAAGTCTTGGTGAAATTGTGTGTGTATCAGTGAGATGGCTGATGGTTGACACCTAATTGCACAATAGACATACAAGTGGTGAATTTTGTCACACTTTTCCATCCGATTGTCAAAAAATGTAGAATCAATCTTGTTTATGGAACGTATACAAAAGGGCAAAAACACTTTATATAGGTATTTTTGTGGGTTAGAAATGTAAAGGAAGAATTGACTATGAAAAGAATGGCATTGAATTTCGGAGTAATGAGGAAAGCAAGATTGTTTGGTCTTGCGGTTTTGGCGGTTTTGTTGGGAGCGAATAATGATGTGTGGGGACAGGACATTACACTCAAGTATAATTACAAATCTGTTGCTGATGGCGATTGGGAAACATTGACCACTTGGGCGGATGAATGGAATAATAATTTCACTCCCACAGTTGTTCCAGGCAATTCCAATAGTGTGGGACTTTGTGGTGGATTTACTGTAACACTTACATCACCGTCATCTGTTAAGAGAATGGACATAATGGATGGTAGTACCCTCAATGTTAACGCAAATCTTACGATTAACAGTAATGATGGAAGATTTGTTATAAAAGATGGAACAGTAAATGTTGCTGCCGGTTGCACTTTAAGATTGGATAATAATGATAAATGCAGATTGTCTTTAAAGTACAATCCTACTATTAGTGGAGAAGGATTATTAGATATTGCGGGAAATTTAGGTGAAAACGATGGTACATTAACAACAAACATTAACACTATACTTTCAGGAGACAGTAAGGGTAGAAGCATTATTGTTGATGGAAAAGAATTTAAAACCACTAGGAACGGCAATATATTTAATAATGTCACTATAAACGAAAATGGATCATTCAATGTTGATAATGGTACTACTATTGCAGGCGCCTTGTCATTGTATGGCGGTACACTTCAGGTTGCAAGTGGCAAAACTTTAACGGCCACAACCAATCCGGTAAATGTTAGTGGAGATGCAACAATTTCAGGCTCCGCTTCAGGAACAGCGGCAACATTGGCAGCCAATGTGATAAACTTGGCAACTGATAAAACTTTGACAATTGATGGCATAGTTAATTTAAGTTCATCGGTAACGTTCACGGGTTCGGGAAAACTAAAAATCGCCAACGGAGGAACTCTTACAATAGGAGGAACCCCAACCTTGCCCGAGAACATTACAATTGAAAATGGAGGAACGCTCAATTTAACCGGCGATGTAACTCTGTCGAACAATATTACGATAGAAGACGGTGGTGTGCTTAGTTTGGGTGGAGCGAATGTATATTTTGCCAACGAAGATTTGTCCAAAACCGCTAATATAACAGGTGCGGGAACTATAAAATTCTCAAAAAATGGTGACGCTATTGTTCACAGATTCACTAATTGCACTGACGGAGTGACAGCAACATACCAATATAACAAGTGGGTTACTTACAATAATACTTGTACTCATATTATTCCTGGCTCATATTATAGTCTGACGGTAGATAATAGCAGTATTTCTTTGTGCGGCAATGTTACGGTGAACAATGAGTTCAAGCCGGCACAAAACATGGCATTTGACTGCGAAGGAGGCGCAAAGACATTTGTTGTTAAAAATGCCATCACAAACGGCAAGTCGTTAACATTCAACAACGTTAATGTTACATTGGGTAATAGCGAACGCGCAAGTACCATGGGTGTAACGGTTTCGCAACTCAACACAACCAATGGCGGCACAATCACTCTTGTAGAGGATGTTTTAGTGAATCAAGACGTTACCTTGAACGCTGCTATTGAATTGGAAAACAGCGATTTGCATATAGGGGATGGTAAAAAACTCTACTTTGGTGAAAACGCCAATATTACGAGTGAAGGAACTGGAGAACTGTTCTTTAATGGTACATCAACCATTTACGGACTTACAGATTGCCTTGGAGTTGATGCAACATTTGGCGGAACTGGCAAAACCATTACCTACGATAATACTTGCTCTCGCATACTTGCTGGCACCTACACTAATCTTACCACTAACAACAGTGGCACACTAACGTTGTGTGGAAATGTTGTAGTGAACGGAACATATAGATTGAATAGTGACATAATCATTAAAGGAAAAACTGGGAACGAGACAATAACCCACAATGGTCCTATAACCAACAATAGGAGTCTGACCTTACTGGTTAATGCTTTTGCAAACGGAACAAACAGTTTTTCAGTAAGCCGGTTCAACATTGGCAAGAACAACACATTCACAATAAACGGAGCCACTACAATAACCAGTAACGTCAATATTGATAGTACGGGTATAATAAATGTTGCAGACGAAGCAACACTCACGTTTAATAACAACGCCACCTTCAACAATAGCACTAAAATTAATGTTGCAGACGGAGCAACTCTCACATTTAGTAACAGTGCCACTTTCAACGCCAGCACAACTATTAGTGGTAATGGCAATGTATATTTCAATGCGTATGTTAAGGCTTCGGGCACAAAACTTACAACCTACCCAACGGTTACTTTGGCTGATGTGGGTAGCAATATGCTAATCGACACCATTGAAGTTAAGGGTGGAACGTTTAACTATAACAGAAGTAACAATGTTAATAATCAGAGACCTATTCGCAGTTTGATTGTTGATGGCGGAACATTTGCTCTGAATATACCAAATTGGGCAAGTATGAATCTGACTGGGGCCGCCATTCTTAAATCGGGTACTTTGCAAATG
This sequence comes from uncultured Bacteroidota bacterium, assembly GCA_946186925.1. Taxonomy (GTDB): domain Bacteria; phylum Bacteroidota; class Bacteroidia; order Bacteroidales; family SZUA-534; genus RUG13583. The sequence continues at coordinate 33,717 of CAMHPA010000003.1, forward strand.
GCCACTGGCAAAACCTTGAAACTCACCAATACGGATTGTGACACGCTGAAAGTTACCGGTACTGCCACAATTGATGGCAATGGAGTGATAGATGCGGTGGTGGCTGTGTATGCTAATGGCAATCTTACAATTGCCGAAAATATGACAATCCGCCAACTTGTGGTGGCAGAAGACAACGCTACAGTCAATGTGGCCAAAGATAAAACATTGACTCTCAACTCTCCATTGCAAGTAAACGGCAACGCAACCTTGAACACCGAAGCCGATTCCGAAACAAACATAATATTCGCTGATGGTCAGGAACGGATAAGTGTGCTGTCGGGCAAAACGCTTACCATTGGTAGCGGCAACATAAACATTTCCAACGCAATCATAACACTCGATGGAGCATTGAACATAGAAAGCGCAGGCAGTCTTACGGTTGAGGCCACAAATGTGAACTTCACAAGGCTGTCGAGCCTTGACGGAGCAGGTGCAATGAATCTTACCAATTCGTCTCCAATCATTGGCTCGCTCACAACGTGCCTTGGCGGTAACGTGGTATTTGAGGAAAACTCTACCGTGACGTATGACGAAATGTGTACGCGTATCATACCGTCAACATATTACAATTTAGTATTGAACACCGGTGTGGGGAAAAACATAACCTTATGTGATTTGGTAGAAGTAAGCAACGACCTGACTTGGAACAACGGCCGCATAGTGCTGAATGGAAATGAATTGAAATTGCATGGGGCCTACAGCGTAGGAGGCACTCCTGGTCTCGACCACATGGTGGTAGCCGACGAAAATGGCAAACTCACATATACCGGCCTCACTGGCGACAATAATCTGTCATTCCCTGTAGGTTCATACAATAGCATATCGAAAACTTATATGTATGCCCCTGTTGACATTAGCGGAATAACTGCTGCTGCCGAATATTCTGTAAGTGTTGCAACCGTAGGTTCTGCAGTATCGGGTTTGTCAACCGACCTTAAGCGCTATTGGAATATAGAAACCACAGGTGCGCTTGGCGATGGCGGAACACTGACATTGCATTACGACTCAGCCGATGATGGTTTCAGTTATGGCTCAACTCTCAATGATGAAGGCGTAGGCTACTGGAAGGCTTACAATGGAAGTTACGCTCTCGATGTGGTTAGTCCGTATGGTGGGCGTATAATAACAATAACTGCTGCTAAAATAAATGAAATAGACGGCTGCAGCATAAGCGGTACTTGGACGGCTGCTGAATCAACTAAAGTAGCAACATTGTACGCTCACTATACAGGAAGTTGGGACAATCCTGATATTTGGACAACCGACCCGACGGGCAAAACTCATGTGAATCCAAACAATAAATATCCAAACAAATCATTTGATGCGGTTATATTGAGCCCGTACACAGTCAGAAAACCCGATACCGAATCCAAACCATTTTCGGCTCGCACAGTGCAGATAGCCCTGGGCGCGACAATCGATGCCGGCACTCGCAGCCCCGATTTCACCAATGTTTACGGACAAGGCACATTGCGTATCGATGGCGATTTCCCGACGGAAGGCAATTACAAAGAGTTCATGTCGAAGAACGGCGGCACAACCGAGTTCTACGGGCCACATCCGACCAATACTATTACTCAATATGAATATAACAATCTGGTACTCAATTATACAGGCTCGTCGGAAAGTACTTTGCCCGCCGACAAACAGTTGCTTAACATAAACGGCAACCTGACACTGACACATGGTTCGCTGCACTTCAGCGCAAACGGACAAGCAATTCATGTGGGCGGCAACATTAACATAGCAGAAGGCTGTGGTATTTATATTTACGAGGGCGGCGGCCATCACACCGACACATTGCAAGTTGGCGGCAGCCTTATAAACCATGGCACAATAAGAATGACGCATCGCGTTGCCGCCAGTTATAACAACGCAATGGCTAAAAGCGACGAGGGCGATGCCGGCCGGGGCATTATCCGCTTTACAGGCGAGGAAGATGCACGCTTTGAGTGCTATGGCGAGACCCGTCTTGCACAACTCTTTCTAACCAAAGGAACCGACCACAATTCACGTCTGACGGTTTATTCCGATAGTTACGACCATTTCAGCCTTTTAGGCAAGGCTAAAGATAGTTATCTCAACAAGGATTTCTCGACAAATATGTATGATATAACCAAATATACCAAACCAATAGGCTTGTGGTGCGGCACACTTGAACTAACGGGTAAGATACGCATACTTTCGCTGTCAGAAGGTGATAATAAAGAAGAAGACGGAATGATGTTCTTTATTCCGAGCACAGCAGGAATGCATATTAACGGCCACGATGTGGAAGTATATGTAAGAACAGATGATGGTAAGGCAAAAGAAAGTTGGGCAAACTTCATATCATCTGGACATTTCCGTATTGACGATGGAAAATTTGACACGCGGGCTGGTTCGGGTATGTCGTTTCGCGGAACAGCGTTTATGGAAATAAAGGGAGGAACAGTGCGTTGCGCGCAATTCCGCCCCGAAAAATCAGTATCCAATGGTATAGTTACTTATATACAATCAGGCGGAAAGGTGATTGTAGACGGACAGGGCGGTTTTGATGCTCCAATGCCGGCCTTCTATATGCCTTTCAGTGCCAATACATTTATTATGACTGGCGGAACCATCGAAGTGAGCAATTCTGGACGCAGCGGTAATTCATCAGGTTCTTCTTCCAAGGGCGGAGCCTTTGTTGTAGGATGCAACCCTTCGACAAGTAGTATTACAGGTGGCGAGATTATAGTGAACACTGGTCGTGTGTCAACAGGTAACAATCCTTGCAACAGCGATTACCTTATATCGTGCGCCATTCCGCTTTGGAATCTGACACTACGCAATGACCGTTTGTATTACAACAATAGTAATGTGGCTTATTCGTACACAGGACACAAACTAAGCGACCACGTTGGTAATGTGCAGAAAACGGATGTTAGTTTCACTTGCGCTACCGAAATCAAAAACGATTTGAGAATATGCGAAAATGTTTTGTTCAAAACAGATGGTAAATCGCTAACCATTGGCGGAAACCTTATAATTGAAGAGGGCGCTACTGTTGAGACTGGCGATAACGAGATAATATTCAACGGCGGCCGTCTGCAGCGGCTTACCAACAACGGCTCTGTGAGCAGCACCGGTGGTGCAGGCTTCTACAGCCTTACGGTAAACAGCGGTACTCAACTGAAACCAGTACAGAACACAACGCTTTACGGCACACTCACTCTGCACGATGGAGCCGAATTGGTTGACGGTGTGTCAAACATAGTCTATACAATCTACGGCAATGCCAATATTAGCGGTGCACACAAGGCTTCGGCATTCAACGGCAGCATTCTCTTTGCCGGCAATGGCAGCCAGACAATAGCGGGTTCCGGCAACGGACTGCTCAACAATGTCAACGTTAACAAATCGGGCGGCACGCTGCAACTCACAGCACCACGCCTTACTATCACCGGCGACCTGCGCCTGTTGAGCAATATTCGCTTCGACATTGGCAATAATAATCTCAACCTTGCCAACACTGCCAACATTTACACTGATGCATACACTGCCACAGCCTTCACTGCCGACCGTATGATTATGACCAGTGGAGGCGCTTCGGCCGAAGGTTTGACACGGCAATACAGCAGTGCACGGAAAAGTATGTTGTTCCCGATAGGTTTGAACCATGGCGGCACCTATTATTATCTGCCAGCCGAAATCAGTTATATGGAAGCAACAACTTTCGGAAGTGTGACAACCCGCGTGATTGACGGCGCACACCCGTTCAGCGATGCCGGCAACTCACTGCAATGCTACTGGATAACTGATGAGCAGGGTTTTGCAGGAGTCAACAATATCACTCAAAATTACTGGTACGCCACCACAGGGCTTGTTATGGGTACTCTTAGTAACTATGTACCGGCCCGCTACCACGCGGCAGAGTGGGCAACCGAAGGCACTGCCGGTGTGCACAAATCAGATGATGCACGCTATTTCACTTTCGGCGGTGCTGAGTCGGCTTCAGGCCACTACACTTGCGGCGACAAGTCGGAATCAGCCTTTGCCGAGATTATGCATCTCTATTCGTCGAATCTTGCCAACGGCACCAACTGGGACAGCCCGCTGAGTTGGACAACCACCAAAGTAGGTGATGCTCCGACATTCGAAAACGCATCTATTACCTATAAATATAATAGTGCAGACGGAGTGTTCCAGGCAGTTGACGCAAACGGCGACTTTGTCCCCGATGGTGCGACAATGGATTTGGCGGGTGCAGCCAATTATCTTGTTCCGACAGCCACAACAGCAGTAACCATTGGTTCGGGAGAGCACAACCACACCATTGTGATGAATGCCGACGGTCAGGGTTGCGCAAGCCTTACTTTGGCCGATGGTTCAACACTCGATATGGGCGCTACTGTCGACCACAATTTCCCGCTTGTCGATGTCGAGACATACGGTGCGGGCAAGTTGGTTATTGGTTCTGCCTACTTCCCAAGTGGCGACTTTGTGAAATTCCTTGGCTCAAACGGTGGTACGGTTGAGTACCAAAACAACAGCGGTGCTGCATTTGCAATGCCAACCATTAGCACCTGCCGCAATCTTGTCATCAGCGGTGCGGATGCCGTGGAACTGCCCAATGCCGACATTCATATTTACGACAGCCTGATGGTGAATGGGCAAGCGCAAATACTGGGTAGCACATCGCGTAACATTACTATTGACGGAAATCTCAATATTATATCCGGCCAAATGCTTATCAACTGCTCGACATCGCAAGCAATGGTTATAGGTGGCGATGTCAAGGTGGCAGAGGGCGCTGCGTTCGCTACTGGCGCTGATGGTGCTGATAATTTGGATCACAACATACAGATAGGCGGAAGTCTTGAAGCCAATGGCCAATTCCAACAATACAAAGGCGACAAGAGAAACCGTATCCTTCTGACATTTGTTGGTACCAACACGGCATACATTAAAGGTTCGGCCAAAATCACAGTCTGCACCATAACTTGCGACAAGGGTAGCGATATGTCATCATACCTGATTATTCAAAACAAAGAACTGAATTCTATCAGTAATAAAGATTTGCTGAACCTTAAGAACGGTACTTGTCAAATAGACATAGGTGACGGTAACACAATCAATCTTTCGACTCAAAGAAATGTTACAGTAGAGTCAACGGCTCGATTGTCGATAAAATCAGGTACTTCGATAATTGGTTTTCATCCAAGTACTTATCATTTAATTCTGAATGGAGCGCTGGAAGTACTGGGAGGTAAACTTTATATTGGCAAAAGCGAATCAGATTACAACCGATATGCATCCATCAAATACTCGCCGGCGGGCTTGCCATCAATAACCGTCAGCGGCGGCCAACTGATTGTGAATGGTGCTATTCGCCGTCAGGACAAGCAGACGCTCGGCTCGCTCATCTACAACCAAACAGGCGGAGAGGTTATTGTGAAAGGCAAAAACAGAAAAGGTGAGAACAGCACGGACAACGACAATATGAACATCGGATTGTTCGAGGTGCTCAACACCGGTGAGTTCAACCTTTCGGGCGGAACATTGAATGTTTGTGCGGTTGACTTTGTAAATGGTGCGAGCGGCACCGCTGCAGGCGACATATTCATTTGTCCTGCCAAATCGAGCAACAGCGGTGGCCAAATTGTTGTGGGCGACGGTTCAACCGTAACCGAACAGAAACTGATTACTAATGTCAGCATCAACAGTCTGAGAATTATGCCGCATGCAACACTTGGTGTGTACACCTATCCGATTGAGGCAAAGGATATTACTATTGAAGACTTTGGCGATTTGCAGTTGCGCGGTCATGCGCTAACCATTCGTCACGGGTTGTATAACAACAATGTGGGTGAAGTGGGTGACGAAAACAAAGGTTTTGAAGTTGGCGACGCCAACCATACCACATACTTTACGGGCAGCAACATGGAGTACAAGGGCGCGAGCGGCAACCGCACATGCTTTGCCAACTTGCAGATTACCGGCTCAATGCAACTTGTGGGCAGCAATTCCGACATTCAAGTCAACAAGAAACTAACGCTCACTTCGAACACTGTAACCGATAATGGTAACACCATAACCTTGATTGGCGACATTGAGAACAATGGTAAATTTGTAAGCAATGCTGAAACTGGAGGTATAAAATTCTTAGGAGAAGGAGCATCTCAATACATTCGCGGCCGCGGTTTTGGCGAGTTTGGCTCGGTAACAGTGGCCAACCCCATGCGAGTTATTTTGAACACCAATGTTACCATAAACAAAAAACTGACACTCGACGGTTTGTTGTATATCAACAATAGTCTGCTCACATTGGGCAAAAACGCAACGGTTGAGGCAGCCGGCAGTAGCCGCTTGGATGAAAACCGAATGATACTTCTGAACGGAGCGCAGGATGACTATGGTGTTCGCAAGATACTTCCGGCAATACCGTCCGGCAGCAGTACCGAAATTCTTATTCCTATAGGTATCGATGGCAATTACACACCAGCCAAGTACATATTTGAAGAGAACAAGGTGGCAGGAGCGTCGATAACGGTGAAAACCATTAACTATCTGAACCGAAACCTTGCCCAAACACCGCCGTCATTCTATTTGGATTATTATTGGTGTGTCAGCACCGCCGGCTTTAACGAAGAAAATGACGAGAATGGCGACACAAACGGCAATTTCAAAGTAACGCAGGAATACCTGTACACTGAAGCACTTATGGTGGATAAGCATACGCATGAAACATCAGAAGCAGATATGTTGCCTGAATATCAGCGTACTTTGAAAAAGAATTCATGGATATCTTTATCTAGTGATTCTTATGTTGATGCCGGAACCCACACAATAACTTTCGGACAGATGGGACACCTTGACGGAGAATATACAGCAGGTGTTGTTGAAACAGGCAAACGATATACGGAACTGCCGTATCTCTACTCGCTTAAAAGTAGTACGTGGGATGACCTGACAATGTGGGGAATAACAGAGGATGGGTGTCCTAATGATAGTCCTTTCTGTGTGGACGGACACTATGCTTTTGTGCCCGACGGTAACCCGATAATCATTCAGAACGGTCATACAGTTGAGGTTGTTGCTGATGGAACGCATGCTTATTCTTTGGAATTTGCAGGCTTGGAAAGCACACTTAATGTGGCCGAAACATTCGGCAACGATTTCGGCCGTATCTATGGTGTCGGAAGGATACAAATGGAGGCCACTCTTGAGCGTCCGTTCATGTTCCCTGCAGGCGACTTCGCCAATTTCATGGCAGACCCGAGGAGCGTTGTGATATTCGACAGTAAAAATCGTGATGGTATTATGGCCAAAACACCTGGCACATCGTCGCAGCCATTGCAGAATGTTATTATAAAAGGCTCGTACAAAACCAAGATTATGGCAAGTGACGCATGGGTAATCAACGGAAATTTAACGTTGGAAGATGGTGCCACACTGGATAACACTGGTTACAATACACCAATCAGAATTGGTGGCAACTGGGTTGACACAACAGGTTCGGCAGGGTTCCTGCCAGGAACTTCGACTGTTGAGTTCAATGGCGACTCAACTCAGCGCATTCTGATAAAACGCGCCGAAAATGCCGTGTTCTACGGGCTGGCGATAAACAACAGCGGAGCGGCTGGCAGCGACAGCGTTATTGTTGGCCTAAATACAAAAGACGGTTACAAATCGTTCAGAATAACCAAAAACCTGAACCTGGTTGACGGCTATCTGATTGTCGATACCACACTGCATGCCCCCGTGCTCGCAAGTTCGGCCAGTGTTTCTGGTGCTTCGGCGGCATCGTTTGTCAGTGGCCCGATAGGTAGAGAAATGACGGCTGGTGGTTCTTTCAAATTCCCTGTAGGCCGCAATGGACGATATGCCGAAACACCACTCAGCGGCGTCAGCGAAACAGGTATTTGGATGGTCGATTATGTTGATAGTCTGTATAGCGAGTACAACGACGACGACATGCCAGTTCAGCAGGTGAGCAACGAATATTGGCGTATGTATGCGCCTAGTGCCAGTGCCACGGCAAAAATCGGGCTTCGCTACGACAGCCAGACTTTGCCTTCTGTCAATAAGAACAATGTCAAACAGTTGGCAAAACTTACCGTTGTTGACCACCCTGACGACATTTGGAACCAACTTGAAAGCACACGCACAAATTCTACGCTAACCACCGTTACGGCGCAAGTGGCTCAAGGCTACGATAATGTTTATTCTATCGGCTACATTGGCACCACAGCCCGTTTCGACGAGAGTGCCGAAATCAGTTATCAGATTTGCGACAATGGAGGAAAAGCGCAGATACCAATTTTGTTCACAGGTACGCCCGATTACAATCTTACTTATAAGGTTTCGTATGACGGAAGTGAGGTTAGTCGCAAGAGCGTGACCTTCAGCGGCGATGGCAATCTGACCATTGCAGCAGCCGATTTGGGCTTCCGCAGCACAACAACGCCTTACATTGTTGAACTTGTATCGTTGACCGATGCCAGTGGCGAAGGCTCAATAACTTGCCGCAAAAATGGCGCGGGTGTCGATGTTGACAGGATTGAAGTGTATATCTACTACAACGCTCTGCCCGAAATCAGCGGAGATGACGAGGTAGGCCGTGGCGATATGCGTGAATATGCGGTTGTGCCGTATGCGGGCGCGGTTGCTCCATACGCCGACTCGGCCTACTTGTGGACAGGCTCGGGTGTTTCAGCAGTTATTGACCCTAATGATGAAAAAGAAACCAATGTAACCTTCAATGAAAATGGCAGTTACACACTTAACGCGCAGGTTACTTATAAGTATTCAAACGGATTGAGTTGTACCAACAAGCGTGATTTTGATATAAGCGTTTTGCCTGAACCGACACCGCATATTGTGGCGGCTTACGGACTCAATGCCTGCACAGGAGCAGAAACAGGCAGAACCTATACATACTCAACAACAGCAGTTCCAAACCATAGTTACGAATGGACGGCCACCAATGGTGAAATAAAATCGGGTATTAATAGTAATGTTTGCGTGGTGGAATGGTTCGTTGGCGAAACCGAAGGCACAATTGAAGTAAAAGAGTGGATTACTACGAATTCGGAAATCAGCGGTACGGATACGAAAAATGTTACGCTCTATCCTGTTCCGTCACTTAGCGATGTAACCATTGAAATGCCAGTTGAAGTTTGCTACGGCACAGGCGCCGACATTACAATCCGCGCTAAAGACGGTTATAGTTTCAAGGTTTACGATAATGACAACAATGCTGCTCTCAGTGGTGACATATCGAGCGGAGACGAACCATTCTCGTTGTCAACCACTTCGTTTACTAAAGAACAAAGTATTTACCTTGTAGTTAAGAACGATGGTTGCAGCAAGCAGACAGACCCCCAAACAGTCGGTGTTGAGTTGGCCCCCGATTTAAAACTTGAAGAGATTCCTGCTTTGTATATTGGAAAATCAGCGGTGTTTGGCTATACTAACCAAAACACGCTCACATCAATGAGTTATAGTTTTAACTACGACGATGGCACTGTTATTGGAGCAACGACATTGTCAAGTCCTATAGAAATCAATGTACCGGTAACACTTGAAAATTTGAAGGGTGTATTGCATGTTACATCTAACGAAGGAGATTTGAGTTGCTCTGCCGATTATGTTATAAATAAACCTGTATCGCAAGAGTACTTGTGGAAAGGTCTTGATTCTAATTGGGACGTGGCCACAAACTGGTGGCCAGACGCAGTGCCGACAGAAGCAAAATCTGCTCATATAAGCGTTGACGGAAAACGGAACGCCTGGCCAACGGTCTCAGCCTCAGCAAGTGTTAATACTCTGACAATTGAGAGTGAAGCAATTGTGAATGTTGCAGAAAACCAAACTCTTACCATCAATGGCGATGTTGATTGCGCAGGCGAATTTACAGGTAGCGGTACAGTGGCCTTCACCGGCAGCGAACACAATGTTTCAGGTTCTTCGATATCTTTTACCAACCTGACCAACAACGGAACTGTTACGGCAGCCAATGGTATCTCGGTTAACGGCACTCTCAACAACTTGGGCCACTTTGTTGGCGATGGAATTGTCAGCATGTCGTCGGGTGCGACACTAGAAGGTAACGGTTCGTTCAGGAACATTACCTTCAACAATGCAGTTGTGGTTAAGGGCAAACCAACCATCAATAAAGAAATGACGATGAACGGAGTTGTTACTGCCGAAGATCAGATAAATATTGGTCCTGAAGGCTCAATGAAGGGCAGCGGTTGGGTTGATGGCGCTGTTTATAAGAGATGGGGCGATTCCGATAAGTTATTGTTCAAATTCGTGGTTGGCAGCAGCGACCATGCAGCACCAGTTGGAGTTACACCAACAGCAAATGGCGCGGAGTTCACAGCAAATTACACGTTTACTGGTGGAGCCGACCCGATAACTGAAGGCGAGATTGATGGCATGACGCGCGTCAGCGCCATGGAGTCATGGGATATCAAGGGCTCAACATCCAGCCGCATAACGCTTTACATATCGGAGTTCAGTGGTGTCACCGAAAAAAACGGAAGCGTTTCGCCTGGGTTGGTTGTTGCGCACGAGAAGAGCACTGGTGTTTGGGAAAAACTTGATGCTACTGTATCTGGCAAGTCAATAACCACCAGTGACCCGGTTTCATCGTATAGCGCGTTCACATTCGGAACAACAAATGCGGACGAATCTATTCATCCGCTCCCCGTCACATTCGCAGCCTTTACCGGTCGCCAAGATGGCAACAGCGTTGTGCTCGAGTGGACAACCCTTTCGGAGAAAGACAACGACTACTTCGAGATTGAGCGCTCAGTTGACGGTGTCAATTATGTGACAATCGGATTTGTTGATGGCGCTGGCAATTCGGCATGCCGCATCGATTACAACTTTGCCGACAACGCGCCAGAGAGCGGCTACGCTTACTATCGTCTGTCGCAGGTTGATTTTGATGGCACACGCGAGTATGCCGACAGGATTGTGACTGTTTACTACACCAGCGGCAAACTTGGAAAACTGGTTGTGGTACCGAACCCGACAAACGGTTTGTTCCGCGTCAGTGCTTCGGGCTCAATGGCTGGTGGCAGAATCGAGTTGCTGTCGCAGTCAGGCACGGTAATCCGCATCATCAACATCAGCAGTTTCGATGCCACTGTCGACATCAGCGATTTGCCAAGCGGGATTTACGTTCTGCGGTTTGTGACCGACACAAACATTCTGCAGCAGAAAGTTGTGAAATACTAAAACCTACAGCAGTCAGGAATAACGAAAGCCGAATCAGCAATGGTTCGGCTTTCGTGTTTTGTTGAATTTGATGCGTAGGTAAACCAACGCCAATCATTATCAATGATGGTGTTGGCATTGCTTTTTGCGCTGAAAGTAACAGTTGTCAGCGCTGATTTAATGCATAATATGGTGCAATTCAGCCATAATGGTGTTTGATTAGCACACCAAAAACGACCTTTTATCCCGCTTTTTAGTTTAATAATCAAAAAAATGAGAAACAAAAGCACATATAATTCGTATTAAAAATCTGCGGGAAAATTTGTTCAGTAATTTTATGGGTTAAAATTGAGGAGGGCTGGATTATGAAACGTTTAGCATTGAATTTCGGAACAGCGGCAAAAGCCAGATTGTTGGGCCTTGCAGTTTTGTCTATCATATTTGGTAGTAGTGAATTGGCTTGGGGGCAAAAGAATTCTACATTTACATCAAAAAGCGATGGGTCTTGGGACACCCCTGCTATTTGGACACAATCAGTTTCTGGTCTTTTCCCTGGAAAATATATTTATGACAATGGCCAATATGGTAAATATGGAAGTGGTGTTGTAACTATTTCTCATAAAGTAACCATGAATGATATGAGCAGTTATATTGGCAGCCGAACAAAAGCAAACTCATTGTATTCAAACATTTTTGATATTCAAAAGTTAACATTAAATGCCGGTGCGGAATTGATATTAAATAATGACCTTTATATAAATGCTAGTGGACAAAATGATTGTTACAATTATAATGGAGGGTCATTAACAATTAATGAAGGATATAAATTACGAGTTGAAAAAAACTTTATTTTAAATGCTGATCAGATTATTGATGGTGGGGGAACTCTTGAAATTGGACGTGCGGCAAATGGGAAAAACCATACATTGACGGCTAATGTTAATATAGACATCAATATTGGCGACGATAATAGTCATAATAGTACAATAACTAATTTAAACCTTACTGCTAATAAAAATGTTACAATTAACCGAAATAATAACGTTTCATTTAAAACTTTAATAATAAACTCTGGAGGAAGTTATAAGACAAATTATAACTCATCTAGCAATTCTCTAACCATGAATGGTGGCACATTAGAAATTGCCAGTAATGCCACATTGACAATCACCAACACTAGAAATCAAAGACAACCTCTTTATATTAACGATGATGCAACAATTATTGGCAATGGTACACTTGATGCCTCAGCAATAATTGTTGCACCTGGCAAAACTTTACACATTAATGGTGATATCAAATTAAATCAAAATATTACACTTGATGGCAACATCGCTGTTGCTGAGGGTAATACTTTAACAATCAGCGGCAGTCAAATAACCTTTACTGGGAATTCCCACTTTGGTGACAGCAATGGAATTATAGAATTTACCAACGACAACGTTTCAATTCGCAGCGTTACGACATGTGTTGGAGGAAACTTTAAAAGTTTGAAAACAGTCACCTACGCTAAATCTTGCACATATATGTTGCCAGGATTGTTTAACAACATTACTGTCAATACCGATCCAGGTAAAAACATTACGCTTTGCGGTGATGTTACGGCTTCTGGCACGCTCGCTTGGACTAACAAATCGCGGATAATACTTGACGGACACACAATGGATGTGGCTCTAATCACTTCCGGACAAGCGTTTGGCGATAACCACTTGTTTGTTGCAGGTACAGAGGGAAGCATCTTGAAATATACAACAAATACAACAAGTGATGGCATCCTGACATTACCTATTGGCACATACAATAGCAACACAAAAAAATATGAGTACAGTCCAGTCATATTAGTGAGTGGAATAACTCGGCAAGCAGGTTCGTTTATTACCGTGCAAGTAGCCGACACGGCATATTCAGGCAAATCAACCGACCTTGAGCGCTGTTGGGAAATCAACGCTACTGGAGTATCGCTCTCAAGTGCAAAAATAGAATTAACTTATGCTGTCGATGATGACGGATTAGGCTATGCCGCTGATGATATGCTTTGTGTTTACCACGATGGAATACGAGTTGCTACTGGTGCAACCATAAACGGTGGCAGTCACATAATAACAGTGGATAATCCATCAAGCATTTCTGGCATTTGGACAGCCGCCGAACCCGCCGAAATAATAACCCTATACTCACATCGCAGCGGAGATTGGGGCGATGCCACAATGTGGACCACCGACCCGACTGGCAAAACCGAAGTCGGACAAGCAGTGCCTGACAACTCATATAATGTTGTGATACTTAATGGTCACACTGTTGAAGCAAGCGGAGCAACAATGAATGCTCGCTCTGTTAAGATAAGCGCTGGTGCAACGTTAAATATGGGAAACAAAGCACAAGATCATAGATTAAAAAATGTGTATGGGCAAGGTATGTTGCGCATTGAGGGCGATTTTCCAACTAGCGGCAACTATAAATTGTTTGTGTCGCCTGATGGTGGAACAACGGAGTTTTATGGCAACCACACTAGCAACGATATACCAAACCAGTATGAATATAATAACCTTATATTCGATTACGAAACGAATGTTACTCGCACCATAACCAAAAACTTGAAAATAAACGGCAACCTTACGCTGAAAAAAGGCTCGCTGAAATATACAAAAACAAATCAGTCGATAACTGTAGGCGGTGACATTAAGATTGAGAGCGATGGCGGTATATATATATACGAGAGCGGTGGCGACAAAAGCCATGCCGACACATTGGTTGTGGGCGGCAACTTTGAGAACCATGGCGAAGTGCTGATGACAAAGCGCACAATTGACACGTATAGAACTTCGGGTGAGCCGCAGCAGAATGAAGGCGATAAAGGCCGTGGTGTTATTCGCTTTGTTGGCGAGCACAATGTCAATTTCTATTGTTACGGTACCACCAACTTAAGCCAGTTGATTGTTGACAAAGGAACCGATGACACCTACCGCGTAACCTTATTTTCAAGTGCGGAAAACAATTTCGGACTTTTGGGCAAAGCCACAGATTTCTATACGGATTATGGTGATAATACTCCAGACAACCCGGTTGCCATATACAAGCCGCTATGGTTGAAAAACGGTACTTTGGAACTCACAGGCAATTTGCACATATACTCATTGTCGGAAGGAGGAAATGACAACTTCTTTATTCCGCTTAACGGATGCTTGCATCTGAATGGCAGCAACGTTATAGTTGATGCTTGCCGAATTGCGAGTAGCAACGCTTGTCTTATGCCTGCCGGAAAATTGATTATCGATGCAGGAACCTTTGACTGCAGCAAAAGTGCGGGAGCCGTATTTCGTAATACATCAGAAATTTACATTAACGGCGGCAAACTGAAAGGTTCGCAATTCCGCCCATCGCAATATGTCAGCAGCGGTAAAACCACATTTGTTCAAACCGGAGGTGAGGTGATATTTGATGGAAGTGGCGAATATAAAAACGGATACGCGACTTTCTATATGCCGTTCGATACTTATACTTTTAAGATGACAGGTGGAACGCTCACTATATCTGGTGCCATGAACAATAATAACGAGGGTGACGGTGATGCGTTTGCTGTCAACTGCAACCCCGAGAACAGCAAGATAACAGGTGGTGAGATTATAATCATTAACAAACAATTCCAGAAGAAGAGCCACGGCATATCTTGCAGCATTCCACTATATAACTTGACATTATTGAATCCCAACAATTTGGCAAGTAGTACTGATAACTATAATTTTATATTCAAGGACTACAACGGAACTGTGAACAGAGGCAATACTCATATAACAATACCGATGGCGGAAATTCAGATTCTGAACAACCTGACAATCGGTGACAATGTAACATTCAATGCCGATGGTAGGAATGTGCTTATTGGCGGCAACCTGACAATTGCCCCAACCGCAAAGGTATATTTGGGAAATAACGAGGTGAAATTTAACGGCGACGGCTCGCATATTCAGCAGTTTACCTCCACGACTACCGATAAGGTTAGAAATGTAAACAATGCTATAGGCTACAACAATCTCACGATAGCGGATGGCGCCGATGTGCAGATAAACAGTGACATAATAGTAAATGGCTTGTTCACCTTGGGTGATGGAGCAATCATGCGCGATGGTGCTGCGAATACTTACACAATAAGGAAAAATGCCGAAATAAGCGGCACACATTTGAAACCCGCTTCAGGTGCTGGCAAAATATTGTTTAACGGTGAGACTCCTACCATAACCGGCAACGGGCATGGCTCGCTCAACAATGTGAATGTGCAACTTGCCAGTGGTGTTTTGCAAATAGATGCGCCAAATCTTACCATAACTGGTGATTTGCGTCTGCTCAACAGCACCGCCAACAACTCAGGACGCGTGTTTGTGATGGGAACCAGCAAACTGACATTCGACAGCGGTGCGAACATATTCACCGATGAAGCCAATGGCAGGGATTATGGTGAAGACAAGTATATATACACCAGTAATTTGGCTTCAAGCGGAGGTGTGGCCAGAGTGTACAGTGAAGATTCAAAAACATTCACTTTCCCAATCGGAACGCGAAGCGGAAATACTTTCTATTATACGCCCGCAACAATAACCTATAGAGAGGCTGCCGAGTATGGTGAGGTCACAATACGCCCGGTGAAAAGTGCTCACCCTTTAATGGGGAATACATTAGATGCATTGGAATACTATTGGGCGACAACAGAAACGGGTTTCAGCGGAGTACGCTCCAACGATGTTAACCAAGTATATGTTTTTGGAAACTACAACTTTGTTAAGGGAGTCACAACGACCTACGTGCCGGCACGTTATTACAATGCCGAATGGCAGAAAGGCACAACGTCTGGTATGAGACCGACTCAGAACGCATTTGAGATGACCACCGGGTCGGCCAATGGCGATTACACTTGCGGTAATCCTGAAAATTCGTTTATCGACATTGTTAAGATGTACTCGTCAAATTGGGTAACCAGCCATGGCAACCAAGGCGGATGGTCAGACCCTCTCAGCTGGTCGGCCGATTCTGTTAATGGCGCTCCTAGTTTCCACATTGGCGAGACATACTACAGATACAATGAATCGGCAAGCGAATTCCAACCATTTGATTTAGCGGCTGATGATTTTACTACCGGGGCGGCAATTTCTCCAACTGCCGCACCAATACCTACAGCCACAACGGCAGTGTATATTGGCTCGGCCAATCACCCGCATACCATAACTATGAGTTATAACGGCCAAGCCTGCGCAAGCTTGCGCATTGAGCCAGGGGCGACATTGGATTTGGGAGTTTTCACTGGGCATAAATTCTCACTTGTAGTAGTTGACGAGACTGCGGAAGAAGGTGCGGGAACGTTGAAAATAAGTTCAACAGGAAATGAAGGCCCTGTTGTATTCGACAATGTGAAAGCTGCTAGTTTCCCGGCTGGTGACTTTGTGAAATTTCTTGGCGAGCACGGTGGCACAGTTTATTATTATGGTAATAACAGCAATACCTTCTATATTCCTTCTGTATCAGAAAGTGATTTGGCTTTAACCAATTATAACAATTTGATAGTAGGAGGAAACACTATCGGGCACAGAGTGCGTACTCCTTTGGACATTGATGTTACAATCTATAAGGATTTGACAGTAGATGGTCACATGCACACAGCTTATACAAATAAAGGGAGACATACTATAACAATATATGGAAACGTTAATGTAAAGGCCAACAGTGAAATATATACACGTGAAGCGGGTTATAACACACCTCAGCATTTTGTGATATATGGGGATGTTAATATTGCAACGGGTGGCATATGGCGCACTTCGGGTTATTCCACCACTACGCATAAAATAGACATCTATGGAAGTCTTAATGCTACAGGTAGATTTAACACATTTTCAACGGATGATACTAGAGGCTCATTTAAAGCAATAACCACATTTATGGGTACAGACACATCTCGTATCACTGGCACAGGAGATGTGCACCTCTATACTCTTGTTTGCGATAAGGGCATAGACGCGTCTTCTCTGCTTATTTTACAAAATCCCCACATCACGTCTGACCATGATGCCGGAGAGCCATTCCTTACACTAAAACACGGCACATTCCAGGTTGATTTCCCGAGTGATGAAAATGAGATAGTGCTTACCAGTGAGTGTGATTTGACTATTGAAACGCCCACTTGCTTATCAGTAAAGTCTGGTACTGTAAATGTTGCCAACAGCAATGCTGATTTTGGTGTGATACTCAATGGCTCAATTGATGTGCAAGGCGGCATTCTTAACATTGGTAATGCGGCAAACGACAAGTCAAACAGCATCATATACTCGGCAACCAGCACACCGACCATAACTGTCAGTGGCGGCCAAATAAATGTAAATGGCATTGTTCGCCGCACAACAGGTACTCGTTATGGCACGCTATTCTACAGGCAGAGCGGCGGCGAGGTCGTTATAAAAGGCCGCAACCGAAATGCCACTACCGCTCCTGATGGTAATGCCGCACTTGAAATCATGAACGACGGCTGCGAGTTTACCACAACCGGCGGCAAACTGACATTGCTGGCAAGCGGAGGAAACGAGACTTTTGGTGACCTTCTTATCCGTCCGACAACAACAAGTTGCACCGGAGGTGAGATTGTCATTAACGGCGGTGCGGAGCAAAAAATACTATCGGCAGCATCGCTGCACAAAATAACGGTTAAAAACGGCAGCCAACTTGATGTTTATTCACACCCGATAACCGCTGATTCTATAGTTATCGAAGATAATGCAATATTTAACTCGCGTGGTTTCGATCTGACTATCAGACAGGCGATGGTCAATAGTAATTTATCGTCTGCCAGTGGTATAGACAAAGGCGGATTCCTGCCAGGAAGCATAACCCAAACCACATACTTTACGGGTACAAACGTGGCGTTTATGGGCGCAAGCGGCAACAAGACCAATTTCGCAAATGTTGAGATAAATGGCCGGTTCAACCTTGTTGGCAACACCTCGAATATGTTTGTAAACAAGAATCTTGTCCTTGCCAACGGAAAAGTATCTGACAACGGAAGCACTATTTATTTGGTTGGTAATCTGGATAACTACGGCACATTTGAGAGTATTGAGGCTACTGGTGGCATCGATTTCTGCGGAGCCGAAACCGAGCAGTACATTATTGGTGTTGGAACAGGTTCATTGGGTTCTGTAACCATAGATAACCCGCACAAAGTGTTTATGTATAATGATGTCCGTATCAACAACAAACTGACACTCAACGCAATATTGTATGCCGATATTTATCTTCTGACATTGGGCGAAAATGCGACGGTTGCAGGTGATTTAAGTGCCTCAAGTATGATTCTACTGAACGGTGCCCAAGAGGACAAAGGTGTTAAGAAGATTATTCCATCCGGAACATCAGACTTCACTTTCCCGATAGGTGTCGACGGAAGTTATACTCCCGCCAGATACAATTTTTCTAAAAACACATCGTCAAAAGAAACCGCAATAACTGTAAAGACCATCAACTATCTGAATAAAAACCTGTCAATAGACCCGGACTGCTATCTGAACTATTTCTGGGCAGTAACCACCGACGGCTTTGATGAGGAGAACGATGAAAAGAATGATACTAATCCGTACTTCACAGTAGAACAAACCTACACCTATCCTGACGATACCGAGACGCACTTTACCGCAAACGGTTATGAAGAAAGTGAAATGCTGCCCGAATATTTGCGGACTCTCGGTGATTATGAATGGATTGATTTGCGTCCGGGTGCTGTTGTTGACGCATCAGCCAACACAATAAGTTTTCCACCCTTCGGACATATTGAAGGTGAATATACAGCGGGTGTCACTCATAGTACCATCTATACGGCCTTGCCTATTCTATACTCAAAACAAAACGGTCCTTGGCATGAGGAAACAACATGGCAAATTAAAGATGAATTGGGTAATTGGGTGCCATTTACAGGCACAGTCAAAGAAAACCCTGTGCATATCAGCAGCGGCCATAGAGTAACTGTTGATGCGAACAATACAAAATCGTATTGCTTGTACTTTGACGGCGCAAGCAGCAAGCTTGATTTGAAACAAACCATTGGCAACGACTTTGGCCGTGTGTATGGTGCTGGAACCCTTATTATGGAGGCAACTTCAACACATGACTATATGTTCCCCGCCGGAAACTTTGACAAATTCCTGCTATATCCAGAGAGCGTTGTCGAATTTAGCGGTGATACGTACGGAACTCTTCCTGCAAGTCCGGGTAACGCATCACGCCCATTGCCTAATGTAGTGCTTTCAGGCTCAGGCGCAAAAAAACTGCCGGCAGGAACTGCAGAGGTGATAAATGGCTCACTGACAATAGGTGCCACATCGACACTCGACAACACTGCCAACAATACCAAAATCATTATTAAAGGCGATTGGATCGACAATAATCCAACAACGGGTTTCATTGCAGGAAGTTCGATAGTTGAGTTTAATGGCGATTCAACCCAGCGCATCAACATAAACAATAATGAAACGGTGTTCCCATATTTGGTTATTAACAGCACTGGAGCAAAAAGCGATAGCATTATTGTCGGCGATTGCGATCAGAACACACCTATCAACAAAGAATTCAAAGTAAGCAAGGCGCTGACGCTAACCAAAGGACACGTTTACACAACGTTCGAAAACTGCCTGGTCCTTTCTGAGCCTACAACTAAGGTCAACGGCGGTAGCGTTGATGCCTTTGTCGATGGCCCGCTAGGTAAGCAATTAAATGTCTATGGCAACTTCACATTTCCGATAGGCAACGACAAACGATTCGCTTCAACTTATATAAGCGACGCAAGCACTGCCGGTATTTGGAAGGTTGAATATGTTAATCGCGATCCTGCAACCGATGGGTACTATAGAGAAAAAACATATCTGACAGAACCTATCACTGAGGTAAGCAGCAATGAGTATTGGAACATTTATCCGCCAACAGCGTCGGCGAAAGCCAACATCAAGTTACGTTACGACAACAAATCGTTCCCGTATATAAACACCACTGCTAAACTGAAGAAACTCACAATGGTAAGTTTCCCAACAGATGACAAGTGGGTTGAAATTAAAAACGGAGGCGCTTCCGGCAGTGTGTCGTCTGGCACAATTACAACAACAGAAGCACAAACTGTTGACAGCAAACATTACACATTCGGTTATTTGGGTACTACTGCCAAGATAGACACCAGGGTTACGGATCATTACTATATCTGCGACGGAAACGAAGAAAACGTCGTAATACCCGTGGTACTTTCCGGCACGCCAAAATACACATTGCAGTATAGCATTGATGGCGGTGCCCCAATCGCCATCAGCGACATAACCGGCAACACTTGCAATATCACTCTGAGCGGAAGCGAATTGGGTGGTTATAAAGACACACCGTACGTAATCAGTCTTGTTAGCGTGAGTGACCCAAGTGGCACTGGTGACGTATACAGCGATGTGGCCTACGTAACCGTTTGGTACAATGCAACTCCTGTAATTACTGGCGATGACAGAGTCGGACGTACAGACGCAAGAGAGTATTCTGTCGCAACATCTACTTTTGATAAGTCATTCTTATGGGAATGGTATTCAGGCAATACAAAAATCACCTCGGGAACTAAATCTGTACAAATATCGCCAAATAACTCATTATCTGCCTCAACAACTACAATCACATTTGTTAGCAATCCAATCGTGGGTACTGGTACTGATAATGGCGAATATCGGCTGAAAGTAACAAACACATACAATACAGATGCAGGCGGGACATGTTCGGCAAGCAAAACAATGACAGTAACAGTTCAAGAGAAACCTGCACCCAAAATTGTCGGTGACTTGGCTGTATGTGAAGGCGACTCTAGAACATATTCAACAACGTATGTGTCTGGCCATACTTACACTTGGAATGTTAGTGGTGCAGAATCGTATTCAACTTCAGCTAATGAATGTACAGTTAAATGGGGAAACAGCGGAACTGGTGAAGTGACAGTAACTGAGAGAAATATAGCTCTCAGCACAACTACAGCCAAAGCAACAGTGTATATAAATAAAGCCGCCGTTTTGGGAGAGATTGAAGTGCCAAAAGAGGTCTGCTATAACACACGCGGTCAAGTTTCCATCATAGCATCAAACAGCACGCTGCAATATGTGGTGTGCGATGCTTCGGATGAAAGTGTGATTTATGGCTCGATTAATGGTGATGGCAGCGACAAAACCATTGATTTGGATGCACTTACAGAGAATACCACTGTTATGGTGAAAGCCCAGAACGAAGGTTGTGCCGCTCCTTCGACCAATTATCCAATATCAGTATTTGCCAATCCAGGCTTCGCCGTCGAAGAAATTGATGATTTGTATGTTGGCAAACCTGCCGATATAAAGTGGCAACAAACCACAACATCTTTCAGTAAAATCAACTATAAGTTTACCAATATAAGCGGAAGTAATTCTATTGGAACAACAATGGTTATAGACCCATCAGGAATAAACACTACTACCGTAGATGTTGTCGCTGATGCCGAAGAGATAAGAGGTATACTGACTGTAACGGAGACTGATACAAAATTGGAATGCCATGCTGATTATGACATTGTAAAAACAGTATCTCAAGATTACCTGTGGAATGGAGAAACGTCAGAGGATTGGAATGAACCTGATAACTGGTGGTCGGGCTCAACACCGACAACTGCCAAAAATGTACGTATATTGGAAGGCGCAACTAACATGCCGGAAGTGTCTGCCGCTGCCAACGCCAAAGACATTATTATCGGTAGTGGTGCAAGTGTTACTGTATCGGGCAACACACTGACTGTGGCTGGTAATATAGAGAATGAAGGATCGTTCACTGCCACGGACGGAACGGTGGCGTTCTCTAGCGGAACACACTCGGTTTCTGGAGCCAACACGTTTGCCAATATCAATAATATTGGTACAGTGAACTTCAGCAACACCAACACAGTAAATGGGGACATTACCAACACAGGAACCATCAATGGCAGCATAAGGCTGGCTGGCAGCAACTCGCAATCAATCAACGGGAAAGGCAATTATTCTAATGTCGAGATAGACAATGCAAAAGGCGTTTCTGTCAATGAAGACATAAAAATAGACGGAAATCTTGCTCTCCAAAACGGAACAGTAACAATTGCCAGTGATAAGGAGATTGTATTCGGAACAGCAGCAAGCACCACTTGCAACGACGCTTCGGCTTCAGCCTATGTTGAAGGATCGATGAAAAAATACGGTAGCTCTGAGTTCACATTCCCGACAGGACACAATGGTAATCGCGCAAAAGTTGGCATTACTCCAATTGATGCATCTGGTGACACTTATTTCACTGCGAAATACAATTCAGTCGCACCTGATGATGCGGAAGAAATACCAGAATCAAAACGCAACAGCGGACTTGAGCGTGTAAGCAGCCTGGAAAGTTGGGATATTTTCGGAACGTCAGACAGTAAAATCAAACTTTACTGGGAAAACAAAGACGATGACTATATTACCAACTTAAAAACGTTAGTCGTGGCCCATTACAATAGCATTTTAGGCAAATGGGAAACTGTAAAATGCGAAGGTTCTGACGGTGATGGCAGTAAAGGTTGGATATTAACCGGAAAAGTATCTTCATATAGCCCATTCACATTTGGCTCAACCGTAAAAGAGGATAATCCTCTCCCCGTCACCTTCATCGCCTTCACAGGCCGCCAAGATGGCAACAGCGTTGTGCTCGAGTGGGCAACACTTTCGGAGAAAGACAACGACTACTTCGAGATTGAGCGCTCGGTTGACGGCGTCAACTATGTGACTATCGGATATGTTGATGGTGCGGGAAATTCGACAGGTCGCATCGATTACAATTTTGCCGACAACGCGCCAGAGGGTGATTACTCTTACTATCGTCTGTCGCAAGTTGATTTCGACGGCACACGCGAGTATGCCGACAAGGTAGTTGCCGTCTTCTATACGGGCGATGAGACTGGCGGATTGACAGTTGTACCGAACCCAACTGACGGGCGGTTCAGGGTCAGCATAGGTTTCTCAATGGCAGGCGGAGTTGTCCAGCTGCTCTCGCAGACAGGCAATGTGGTACGCACCGTCAACGTCGACAGCTTCGATGCCACAATCGACATCAGCGACCTGCCGAGCGGCATCTACCTACTACGATTTGTATCCGACAGCAAGATATTGCAGCAAAAGGTTGTGAAATATTGATTTAGGTTGGCAGTTTGTTGCCAACCGGGCTAAAGCAAGAAGCCGAGTCAGCAATGGCTCGGCTTTCTTTTTTTGATTGAAGATATTGCAATATCAATCCAATATCTCTCGCCAAGAAAAATGTTGTCTATAGGTCAAATTGCAGGCTGGAATCCATTGCAAATACCGATGAACAGAGGGCTTGAGGGGCATTCAAAATTTTGAAAGGCACAATTGATGTTTTCAGTGGCCCAATAGGTCAAATGTCCGTAGGACATTCATATCGGTAGAATAATGCAAGCCAATAGAAACAAAAAAAAAGGATTGCCGAAACCGACAATCCTTTGATTATATTCAAGTTAAATTTAAAGCTCGGCCAAACCTGCGTCAACCAGAATACGACCGCAGTACTCGCATACGATGATGCGCTTGCGAGAGCGGATGTCCACTTGGCGCTGAGGCGGAATCTTGTTGAAGCAGCCACCGCAGGCGTCACGCTGAACGGTAACAACTGCCAAGCCGTTGCGCACGTTGCCGCTGATGCGGTTGAAGGCTGTCAGGTAGCGGTCCTCAATAAGGCTCTCTATTTCAGCTTTCTTCACGTTCAACTCGTCTTCCTTCTTTTGGGTTTCCGAGATGATGCTGTCAAGCTCATCACGTTTCTGTTTCAGGTCGCCTTTGCGCTCGTCGTATTTAGTTTCAGCCGATGCAATAATCTCTTTCTTGTGCTCCATATCGGCGGTGAACTCGCGAATATGCTTCTCGCTCAACTCGATTTCGAGTGTCTGGAACTCAATCTCCTTCGAGAGTGAATCGTACTCGCGGTTGTTGCGCACGTTGTCCTGCTGCGACTGATATTTCTTTATATCTTCCTGGCATTGAGCAATTTTGTGCTTCTCGTTAGAGATGCCTTGCTCATCTTCCTTCACTTCAGCTTTCAGGTTTGTGATACGGGTCTGCAAGCCGGCCAGTTCGTCTTCAAGGTCTTGGACTTCGAGCGGAAGCTCACCGCGTAAACTCTTGATTTTGTTGATTTCTGTCTGAATCTGTTGCAAATCGTACAGATTTTTCAGCTTTTGCTCCATCGGAACGTCCACCTTTTGATTTTTGTCATCCATTGCGTTATACGTATTTTATTGGATTTGTATTTACCTTCGTCAATCGGACTGCAAAATTAGAAAATTTTCCAGTAAGTAATTCATAAAAAAGTTCTTTTGTGAATTGCTCGCTCTCATAGTGCCCGATGTCGGCCAAAACAAAGGGGTAGCGGGCGTCGAAGAACTGGTGGTATTTGATGTCGGCGGTGAGCAGAATGTCGGCTCCGGCTCTCATTGCGTCGCCAATCAGGAAACTGCCGGCGCCTCCGCACACAGCCACCGTCTGTATTGGCGACTCGGGCAGGCGCGTGTGGCGGATTACTCCGCAGCCGAAAATCTTTTTCACCTTTTGCAGGAATGCCGCCGCGTCTTCGGGCTCCGGCAGCGTACCGATTATGCCGCTTCCGGCCTGGCCGAAACTGTTGTCGAGCGGGTAGATGTCGAAGGCCGGCTCCTCGTAGGGGTGCGCGGCCAGCATTGCGCTCACAACCTTTCCCACGGTGTGCGCTGGCGCGATGGTCTCGATGCGCGTCTCGTCTTCGAAATGCATTTTGCCGATTTCGCCCACAAACGGCTTGCAACCTTTGCTGGCTTTGAACGTGCCCTGGCCCTGCAGGTTGTAGCTGCAGTGGCTGTAGTTGCCGATGTGTCCGGCGCCGGCATCGAGCATTGCGTTTCGCACGGCCTCGGCGTGGCTTGTGGGCGCAAAAACCACAATCTTGCGCAGATTGCCGCTCATTGGTGCAAGAATCCTCGTGTCTGTCAACCCCAGTTTGCTTGCAATTTTGCTGTTGACACCGTTTGCAAGCATATTGTCGAGGTTGGTGTGCGCGGCATAGACCGCAATATCGTTTTTGATGGCTTTCACAAGCGTGCGCTCGACCGGGCTGTCGCCGCTGAACTTTTTCAAACCACCGAAGACGAACGGATGGTGCGCCACTATCAAATTGTAGCCCAGACCAATGGCTTCGTCAACCACTTCTTCGGTAACATCGAGGCAGATAAGAGCTCCGGTGGCCTCGGCATCGCGGTTGCCCGCAATCAGCCCGGCGTTGTCGTACGATTCCTGCATCGCCAGCGGCGCAACAGACTCGATAAAGCTTGTAATTTCAGATATTTTCATAAACGTTCACGTAGATTAAGTGCGTTAAAAAAGCCTTCCAGCACAACTTCTGAAAGGCTTTGGCAAGAAATCTTTTCTTCAACTCTCAAATACGGTTTCAATATTATGGATTTTTCCGTTAACGCGCAAGTTTTTTTTGAGATTTGTTTAAATGCCATTTAATCGTCAATCCAAACGTCTAACTCCTAACTTCTAACTCCTAACTTCTAACTTTTAACTTCTGACTTCTAACTTTTAACTTCTAACTTTTAACTTCTAACTTTTAACTTCTAACTTTTAACTTCTAAATCCTAACTCCTAATTTCTAACTCCTAATTTCTAACTCCTAAATATCTTACTCTTCCGTCCCCACCAACCACACTTCAAAAATAAGTGTAGCAAACGGCGGAACAGGGCCAACCTGCTGGTCGCCGTAGGCAAGGGGCGAAGGAATGATGAGCGTTGCGCGGCCGCCTTTTTTCATTCGTGCCACGCCTTCTTCAAGTCCCTGAATCACTTGCATTGAGCCCAAACGGAACTTCAGCGGCTCACGACGGCTGTACGATGAGTCGAACACGCGGCCGTCGAGAAAACTGGCTTCGTAATGAATGGCCACCATTTTGCCGGGAATGGGTGCGGGGCCTGTACCTTTCTCAGTTTCAATGTAATAAAGGCCGCTCATTGTTGGCTCGGTGTCGATGTTGTTTTTCTGAAGATACTCGCCGAGCAACTGGTCTTCTTCGCGCTCGCCGGCTATGCGTGCGGCTTCGCGGTCGCGCTCAAACTCTTCGCGGCTAATCACGTCAACCATTTTAACCGAAACCGTCAGCAAACTGTCGTTAGTCAGCGCCTGGTTGTTGCCGTAGAAACGCGCTTGCAGGCGGAAGTCGGCGCTGTCGCCTTTGTGCAGCATTAGCAGGCCTTCTTCAACCGACGGCTGCCCGGTCGGTGCCGCCTTCAGTTGCATTTTGAAAAGCGGTGTCTCGTCAACCGTCTGCCCTTGCTGGTTGCGGCACGTCAGGCGGATGGCCACAATGTCGCCCACGGCGGGTTGTGGCGCGTCGGGGTTGGCGGCAACAATTTTGTATTCAAGGCCTGTCGGCGAAGTGCTGAATTCGCTCGAACACGACGCAAAAAGTATTGACATTAAAGCAAATGCGATTATCGATAACTGTTTCATTGTGTAGATTGTTTGCCCAAAAATAAGCGATTTCAATCAATTATCGCCATTCGTTGTGTGCGGTGAGCCGAAAATCGCCATATTTGAATTCAAATTGCTGAAAAATGAAAACAGTTGTTCTCGACGGCTATTGCCTGAACCCTGGCGACCTTGACTGGTCTGTTTTTGAGCCGATTGGCCCGATTACGGTTTACGACCGCACACCCGCCGCACTCACCGTTGAGCGCTCGAAAGACGCCGACGCGCTGCTCACCAACAAAACGGTCCTGACGGCCGAGAATATGTCGCAAATGCCTAATCTTAAATATGTTGGCGTGCTGGC
This sequence comes from uncultured Bacteroidota bacterium, assembly GCA_946186925.1. Taxonomy (GTDB): domain Bacteria; phylum Bacteroidota; class Bacteroidia; order Bacteroidales; family SZUA-534; genus RUG13583. Next base: position 60,844 of record CAMHPA010000003.1, read on the forward strand.
CACAGGCTACAACGTTGTTGATTTACAGTATGCCGCAAGCCGCGGAATTGTGGTTACCAACATTCCCGCCTACAGCACCGCGTCGGTGGCGCAAATGGTTTTCGCTCACATACTTAACCTTACCAACTCGGTCGAGCACCACTCGCAACTTGTGCGTGGCGGCGCCTGGTCGGGCAGCGTCGATTTCTGCTTTTGGGACCGTCCGCAGGTTGAGTTGGCGGGCAAAACCATTGGCCTTGTGGGGCTCGGCAACACGGGAATGGCCACGGCGCACATTGCTTTGGCTTTCGGAATGAAGGTGATTGCCGTGACAAGCAAGCAGAATTTGCCCGACGGCATTAAAAGTGTGTCGTACAGCGATTTGTGGGCGCAAAGCGATATTGTGAGCCTGCACTGTCCGCTTTCCGACAACACCCGCCACCTGATAAACGCCGCCGTGCTTGCGCAAATGAAATCGTCGGCCATACTGATAAACACAGGTCGCGGCCCGCTTGTTGATGAGCGGGCCCTTGCCGACGCTCTCAACCGTGGACGCATTGCCGCCGCAGCCGTCGATGTGCTATCCACCGAGCCGCCTGCAGCCGACAATCCGCTGCTCACCGCCCGCAACTGCCAAATCACGCCGCACATTGCGTGGGCCACCTTCGAAGCCCGCCAGCGCCTAATGGACATTGCCGTTGGTAACCTTAAGGCTTTTGCTGATGGCAAGCCGGTGAATGTGGTGAAGGGGTAGATACCAAAAACGCCGCACCTTGTAAAGATGCGGCGTTTGTTTTGTGTTTCAGTGTATTATGATTTACGTTTTCTACGTTTTTCCAAATCCGATTTCAGCCATTCGAGCCGCTTGCTCACGAACTCTTTAATCCACGCCACTTCTTCGCTGTAGGTGCGGTGCGGTGTTTGTGCGCCGCCCAAGCCGAAGCTAGCGTCAAATCCGCCGAACATTGCGGAATCCATCCCGGGCATCGGGAAAGGGAACGCGCCAAAACCGCCAGCCGAGTCCATTCCCGGCATCGGGAAGGGGAACGCGCCAAAGCCACCGGCCGAGTCCATACCAGGCATCGGGAACGGGAAACCGCCGAAGCCACCTGACGAGTCCATTCCGGGCATTGGGAAAGGGAATGCGCCAAAACCGCCGGCCGAATCCATCCCGGGCATCGGGAAGGGGAACGCGCCAAAGCCGCCGGCCGAGTCAAATTCCGGCATCGGAAAACCGCCAACACCCATATCTTCAAGGTCTTCCATAGTGAAACTCATTGCCGTCGGGTCGCTCAAATCGAACCCCGGATTGGTGTAGTAATTCACCGTGTCGACCGAAACCGAGAGCGCTAGTTGCGCGGCCACAGAGTCGATGTGAGCCATAATGGTGGACGAATCGGCAATCATCGCATCAATCTTTTTCAGCAGAAGGCCGGTGAATTCGGGGTCGAGCATCATCCGGTCGAACCAGTCGGCTTTGGCAATGTGGTAGCCTTCGGGTTGGTTGTAGAAAGCCATATCGTTCTCGCCGCCGAAGCCCATCGCCAGTCCGCCCAGACCGCCTTCGTTGCCAAACGGATTGCCGCCAAAGGCAAGGTCGAAATCCCAAATCGGGCCCATCCTGATGATGCCGTCCGCCATAATGTGGCAGAAGCAGCTTGTGAACATATTGCCATCGTAATCCTTGCTTAACTCTTTGATTAGCAGCCAATCAACAAAACTTTCAACGTCGATTAGCGTTTTGTAGCCCGTTTCGGGATTCAGAAAATCGGGGCCGTAGAGCGTGTTCTCGAAGCGGTCGAGAATCTTTTTCACATCGGCAATCACGTCAGGGTCGCTTTCTTTCTTGCCTTTCAGCGATATGTCCTTAATGTTGAAGAAGTTACCGGTTTTTGCACCGATAATGTCGCCACGTCCGGCTTTGCGGTCGGCTTCAATCAGATAGTCGCCCGGAACGCGCTCTTTGGTGGTTTTGGCCTGCTCGCAGAGATAGTAGTTGCCGCAATGAACGCCGTTCAGCACCAGCTCAACGTGCTGTCCGTGTGGCGTCCAGTCGAGATTGGTGTAGTTTTGGCCCAGATAGTTGGCCAGCTCGTTTCGCATCAGCGACGGGTCGTAGAAATTGGCCAGCAGGCACCAGCGTTTGCCTTTCGGCATCCCCAAAAGGGCGCTTTTCTTCTTCAGTTTCAGCGCATAAGGCCGTTTCACCTTGACCGACCACGTTGAGTTGCCGCGCCCTTTCACCTGCGCGTCGGGCTGCGTTGTGTGAAAGTCGATTTGGCCGTTGGCACGATAGATTGTAACCTGTGTGCTGTCCATCCATTCGCGCTTGCTAGTTATTGGTTTTGAGCCCTTTGTGTTGATGCAAACCACCGGCAGGCCGCTGTTGAACACCATCACCGTGTAGGTGTGGACGGCGTTTTTGGCCACCACTTTGTATTGCACCGGCTCGCTGAAATCAATCAGACTTTTGCCGCTTGTCTGCAGCGCGTCGTCAACAAAAACTTTGGCTTTCGCCGATGTTGTGAATGTTGGTTTTAGTTTGAAATCAATAAGATACGGAACCAAAATTTTTATTGTGTCGCTCGATATGGTGGCTTCATAGTCGCTCAGCAGATTTTTATTGTCGGCTCTCAACAAATTGAAAGTCAGTAGCTGATTGTTGTTAGTGTGTTTTTCGGCGGTCGCGGCCGATGTTGGAAGGCAGCGGCTCACAATGAGCACCGCCACAAGCAGTTTTTGCAATGTCCGTTTATTTTGCATAATTAATTGTTAATTCGACAATTATAGTTTCAAAATTGACGCTGCAAATGTCGGATTTTTCGTTTCCAAACAAAATTATGTTCGATATTCAACTCAACTTTGCCGCCAATCGGTTGTTTTCGGTGGAAAATCCGAAAAATGGGCGTTTTTTGTGGATGATTATACTTGTTGCCTGCCTAAATGTCTTTTAATCAGTCTAATATTTTATAATTGAAAGACATCGGCAAAAGAACAGTTTTTTGCCTATTATTTCAATAATTATCTTTTCGGCGAAAGCGTGATTAGCGGCACCATTATCTCGTCCATACTTATGCCGCCGTGCTGGAAGGTGTTCCGGTAGTACTGCACATAATAATTATAGTTGTTGGGGTAAGCGAAGAAATCGGTGTTAGTGGCGAAAATGTATGACGTACTGACGTTTATGCGCGGCAGATGAATTGTCTGTGGGTTGCGTATTTCGTACACTTCGCGTGGGTTGTAGTCTAGATTGCGGCCTTGTTTGTAGCGTAGGTTCGACGTCACATTCCGTTCGCCAATGACCTTGATGGGGTTGGTGACGCGAATGGTGCCATGGTCGGTGGTCAGGACAATTTTGACGTTTTTCGAAGCCAGTGCGCGCATCAGTTCGAAGAGCGAACTGTGTTCAAACCACGATTTGGTAATGCTGCGATACGATTTTTCATCGGCGGCCAGTTCACGAATCATCTGCGACTCGGTACGTGCGTGCGACAACATATCCACAAAGTTGATTATCAGTACAGAAAGCTGATTGTGCATGATCTCATTCAGATCGTTGGCAAGTTTCTGGCTTTTTTCTGCGTTGTGAATCTTGTCGTAGAAAAGGCTTGCCTTGACACCCATTCTATCGAGCTGTTTCTGAAGTAGCTCTCGTTCAAAATTGTTTTTTGCACCGTCTTCGTCTTCATTAACCCAAAGGTCGGGGTGCAGTTTTTCAATTTCCGACGGCATCAGCCCTGCAAACATAGCGTTACGCGCAAACTGCGTAGCTGTTGGCAGAATGCTGAACATAATGTCTTCATCGTCAATATTATAGTAAGGTGCAATCATTGGTTCGATGCACTTCCACTGGTCGAATCGCAGGTTGTCGATAACCACAACAACCACATGCTCGCCATTCGTCAAAGCGGGGAAAACCTTGTGTTTGAATGCGTTGGGCGATAAAATGGGAGCTTCGCTGCTACGGTTGGCAAACCACGACTCATAGTTGGTTATGATGTAGCGCACAAAACGTTTGTCGGCTTCGCTTTTCTGCATTTGCAGGATTTGCTCCATACTGCTGACTCCATTCTTTTGCAGTTCTAACGTCCAGAACGCCAGTTTTTTATGAATGGTTTTCCAATCGTCGGCGGTGGATGCGTTGTTTATCTCAACGCCCAGCTCGTTGAATTGAGACTGGTAGTTCATCGTAGTCTTCTCGCTGACGAGTCTTCGCTGATCTGTTATCTTCTTGATAGTCATTAGAATCTGCATTGGATTGACGGGCTTGATCAGGTAGTCGGCAATCTGCGACCCGATGGCTTCGTCCATAATGAATTCCTCTTCGCTTTTTGTTATCATTATGATTGGTAGTGAGTTGCGGATCTTTTTGATTTGAGCCAGCGTTTCCAATCCGTTCAGTCCAGGCATATTCTCGTCGAGAAAAACCATGTCGTACTGGTTGTGCGAAACCATAGAAATGGCATCGGTGCCATTATTTATTGTATCTACTTTACAACCTTTTGATTCTAAAAAAATTATGTGCGGCTTGAGCAAATCAATCTCATCGTCAACCCAAAGAATGCTGATTTCTTTCTGCATGGCAAATGTTTTTATGAGAACGAAAATACATTTTAATTGTTGCGCGGCAACGGGTGCAGGATGAAAAATTTGGGTAACAAAACTAATTTGCACCAAACCAAATTATTTCTACTTTTGCCGCGGGTAAGTCTTATACGACCAGCTCCTGCTGAACTCCCCCAGGTCTGGAAGGAAGCAAGGGTAGGCGGTTGTAGCGGTGCGATATAAGTTGCTTACCCTTTTTTTATGCGCGAATGAATTGCAAATCATATACGCTTGAAGATGTTGGGGAAATTGTCGTCCGCAAGCACCATCAGGCACACCGAATCTCAATCAAACTCAGACCTGGACAGCCGCCCGCGGTGGTGGTTCCGCGTTTTGCGACTTTCGATATGGGATACCGTTTCGCCCTTGAAAACCGCGAGTGGATTGCTAGTCATCTGCAGCAATTAGATGCAGCCTTAAAATCAAACGTTTACAACGAAGAGCGGCCGTTCAGCACGCGCTATCACACCGTTCGGTTCTGTCGATGCCAGACGCGCTGCGTGCAGGCTGTGAAGGCCGATGGCGGCTATGAAATGCGATTCCCTGCCGACACCGACTTCAGTTCGGCACAGGTTCAGCGGCAAATCCGTATGTTTCTGACAGAATTGCTGCGGCACGAAGCCAAAACCTATCTGCCCGACAGAGTGGCAAAATTGGCAGCCGTGCACGGATTCAGTTACAACCAACTGACAGTCAAGAATGTGTACACGCGTTGGGGCAGCTGCTCGGCACAGAACAACATCAATTTGAACATCTGCCTGATGACGCTGCCTGAATATTTGTCGGACTTTGTAATTTTGCACGAACTTTGCCACACCGTTCACAAGAACCACGGACCGCAGTTCCACGCTCTACTCGACTCGCTGGTTGGCGGAAACGAGAAACGCTTTGATAAAGAATTGAATAAGTATAAGATACAGATATAAGACGCAACGATTATGAAAAAGATTGCCGAAAGATTTATGCGCTATGCGCGGATTGACACTCAGTCGGATGAGCGCTCGACAACGTGTCCGAGCACTGCCAAGCAGTTCAATCTGATTAAATCGCTGGCCGACGAACTTAACTTTTTGGGACTCACAAAGATAGATATTGATGGCAACGGCTATCTGTTCGCCACCATCCCGTCGAACGTGCCGTATACCGTGCCCGCCATTGGGTTCATCGCACACATCGATGTCAGCCCCGACGCACCTTCGGAAAATGTTAATCCGCAGATTATCAGCAATTACGATGGCGGCGACATTGTTCTGAACGAAGCGCAGAACATTGTAATGTCGCCCGCCGATTTCCCCGAATTGCGCAATTATATTGGCCAGGACATCATCACGTCGGACGGCACCACGCTTTTGGGCGCCGATGACAAGGCTGGCGTTGCGGCAATTATGCAAATGGCTGAATATGTGCAGAATAATCCCGATTTCAAGCACGGCCCGATAAAAATAGCCTTCACACCCGACGAAGAGATTGGCCGCGGTGCCAACTTGTTCGATGTGAAGCAGTTTGGTGCCGATTTCGCCTACACTGTCGATGGTGGCGGCATTGGCGAGATTGAATATGAGAATTTCAACGCCGCTTACGCGAAAATCACCGTCACGGGCAAGAGCGTTCACCCAGGCAGCGCAAAAGACAAAATGGTGAACGCCACGCTGCTTATTAGTCGCATAATCGGTTCTGTGCCAATTAGTTCCACGCCGCGTTACACCGACGGCTATCAGGGATTCTTCCACTTTTTCAAGGTTGAAGGCGATGTTGAGCGTGCCAGCGCCGAAGTGCTCATCCGCGACCACGACGCCAATCTGTTCGAGCAAAAAAAGAAATGGCTAACCGACTCAGCCGCAGCACTTTGCAAGGAATACGGCGGCGACTACATCAAGGTTGAAATTACCGACCAGTACCGCAATATGCGCGAGATGATTGAGCCGCATATGCACATTGTTGACACGGCCGTTGAAGCAATGCGCCAAATCGGCATTGAGCCCAAAGTGCAGCCCATCCGCGGCGGCACCGACGGCGCACGCCTATCTTATATGGGTCTGCCCACGCCGAACCTGTTCGCTGGCGGTCACAACTTCCACAGCCGCTTTGAGTTTGTGCCAATCGAGAGTATGGAAAAGTCGTCGGAAACAATTTTGAAGATTTTGGAATTGTACGCGCGGGAGAAATAAATCCGCGGCAATTCATCTGACAATCAATAAATTTGGAATAGCGGCAATCGGGAATTATTAAATTTAATCCCGATTGCCGTGTTTTTTGCCCGCTCGCCTGTTTTTGGCAACTGAATTTTGTTAGTTTTGCAACAATTTAACTGACATTTAATTAAAAAATTCAGACTATGAGTAATTCTTGTTTGTCATCAATCGGAAAGAAACTGATAATGAGTATATCAGGTCTTTTCTTGATTCTGTTTTTGCTGTTCCATATGTCGATGAATGTGGTGGCAATTTTTAGTGGTGAAGCATACAATGCAGTGTGCGAATTCCTTGGCGCCAACTGGTACGCGCTTGTCGGTACCGGCATTCTGGCATTGGGATTTGTGTTCCACATTGTCTATGCCTTCATCCTGAGTCTTCAGAACCGCAAGGCACGCGGCACTGAGCGTTACGCTTATCAGGAGAAACCCGCCGCAGTTGAGTGGGCATCGCAGAATATGCTGGTGCTCGGCAGCATTGTGTTTGTGGGCCTGATTCTTCACTTGAGCCAATTCTGGTACAAGATGCAGTTTGCCGAGATTGCAGGCATCACCAATCAGTATGGTGTTGCCGACGGCGCCGCTTGGATGCAGTACTACTTCGGCCAACTGCCTGTAGTCATCTGCTATCTGGTTTGGTTCGTGGCCATCTGGTTCCACCTGAGCCACGGCTTCTGGAGCGCTCTGCAGACCATTGGCTGGAACAACAAGGTTTGGATGGACCGCTGGAAATGCATCTCGAACATTTTTGCGACAGTCGTTATGCTCGGTTTCGCAGCAGTGGTTATCGCCGCTTACATTAAATCGCTTTGCTAACTATCTAATTTGAAATAAAATGGCTACAATAGATTCTAAAATACCTGAAGGTCCGATAGCCGAAAAATGGACCAACTATAAGGCACATCAAAAACTTGTGAACCCCGCCAACAAGCGCAAATTGGACATCATTGTTGTTGGAACAGGTTTGGCTGGCGCATCGGCAGCATCAACTTTGGCCGAGATGGGTTTCAACATCCTGAACTTCTGCATTCAGGACTCACCGCGCCGCGCTCACTCAATTGCGGCTCAGGGCGGTATCAACGCAGCAAAGAACTATCAGAACGACGGCGACTCGGTTTACCGCCTGTTCTACGATACTGTTAAAGGTGGCGACTATCGCGCACGCGAAGCCAACGTTTACCGTCTGGCCGAAGTGTCGAACAACATCATCGACCAATGCGTGGCTCAGGGCGTTCCTTTCGCTCGCGAATATGGTGGCCTGCTTGCCAACCGTTCGTTCGGTGGCGCACAGGTTAGCCGCACATTCTACGCCAAAGGTCAGACTGGTCAGCAACTTCTGCTTGGCGCCTACTCATCGCTCAACCGCCAAATCAAGGCTGGCAAGGTGAAGAGTTACAACCGCTACGAGTTGCACGACATTGTTATGGTTGACGGCCGCGCTCGCGGTATCATCGCCAAAAACCTGGTTACAGGCGAGTTCGAGCGTTTTGCCGCTCACGCTGTTGTTCTGGCAACTGGCGGCTACGGCAACACCTACTTCCTTTCGACCAACGCTATGGGCTGCAACTGCTCGGCTGCCATCGCGGCTTACCGCAAGGGCGCTTACTTTGCAAACCCTTCATACGTACAGATTCACCCGACTTGTATTCCTGTTCACGGCGACAAACAATCGAAACTGACACTTATGTCGGAGTCGCTGCGTAACGACGGCCGCATCTGGGTTCCGAAGAAGATTGAAGACGCCAAGAAACTTCAGAAGGGTGAAATCAAAGGCTCTGACATTCCTGAAGAAGACCGCGACTACTACTTGGAGCGCCGCTATCCCGCATTCGGCAACCTGGTTCCGCGCGACGTTGCAAGCCGCGCTGCCAAAGAGCGCTGCGACAAGGGCTTCGGCGTGAACAACACTGGCCTGGCCGTGTTCCTTGACTTCTCTGAAGCCATCAACCGTCTTGGCATCGACGTTGTCCGTCAGCGCTACGGCAACCTGTTCGATATGTACGAAGAGATTTCGGACGTTAATCCTGGCGAGTTCGCACGCGAGATTAACGGTGTGAAATACTACAACCCGATGATGATTTTCCCCGCCATCCACTACACAATGGGCGGTCTGTGGGTTGACTACGAACTGCAGACTTCAGTGAAGGGCCTGTTCGCCATTGGCGAGTGCAACTTCTCTGACCACGGCGCCAACCGTCTGGGTGCTTCGGCTCTGATGCAGGGTCTGGCCGACGGATACTTCGTTCTGCCTTACACCATTCAGAACTACCTGAGCGACCAAATCACCGTTCCGCGCTTCGACCCGAACAGCAAGGAATTCATCGACGCTCAGAAGAAATGCGAAGCCGAACAGGACGCTCTGATGAAAATCAAGGGCAAACGCTCGGTTGACTCTATCCACAAGGATTTGGGCCACATTATGTGGGAATACGTTGGTATGGGCCGCACCAAAGAGAGCCTTGAGACAGCGCTCACCAAACTGAAAGAGTTGCGCAAGGAGTTCGAAACCAACCTGTTCATCCCTGGAAAGGAAGAAGGTATGAATGTTGAACTCGACAAGGCCTTCCGTTTGAAAGACTTTATTATGATGGGCGAACTGATTGCCCGCGACGCACTGAGCCGTAACGAGAGTTGCGGCGGCCACTTCCGTGAGGAGTACCAAACTGAAGAGGGCGAGGCAAAACGCGACGACGAGAACTACTTCTACGTTGGCTGCTGGAACTATCAGGGCGACGACAACAAAGAGCCTGAACTGCTGAAAGAACCGCTTAAATATGAGGCTATCAAGGTTCAAACTCGTAACTATAAATCATAATCATCTTAAAAAGTAAATCAAATGGCTACAGATAATATAATGAAAGTAAACTTGAAGGTTTGGCGTCAGGCTGGCCCGAAAGAAAAAGGCGGGTTTGTAACTTACGAGAATGTTGAGACAACCCCCGACACTTCGTTCTTGGAAACTTTGGATATTCTGAACGAGTCGCTTGTTGAGAAGGGCGAGGAGCCAATTGTGTTCGACCACGACTGCCGCGAGGGTATCTGCGGAATGTGCTCGCTCTACATCAACGGCCACCCGCACGGTCCTGCAACTGGCGCAACAACCTGCCAATTGTATATGCGCCGCTTCAAAAACGGCGAGACCATCACCGTTGAGCCGTGGCGCTCGGCTGCGTTCCCTGTTATCAAAGACCTGATGGTGAACCGCAACGCCTTCGACCAAATCCAACAGGCTGGTGGCTACGTATCGTTCAACTGCGGCGGCGCTCAAGACGCCAACGCTATTCCAATCTCGAAGGTTGACGCCGACGAGGCTATGGACTCGGCCACCTGCATCGGCTGCGGCGCTTGCGTTGCTGCCTGCAAGAACGGCTCGGCAATGTTGTTCGTATCGGCCAAGGTTTCGCAGTTCGCACTGCTGCCGCAAGGCCGCGTTGAGGCTGCCAAACGTGTTAAGGCAATGGTTGCCAAGATGGACGAACTGGGATTCGGCAACTGCACCAACACCCGCGCTTGCGAGGCTGAGTGCCCGAAACGCATCTCAATCAGCAACATCGCCCGTATGAACCGCGAGTTCCTTTGCGCAAAACTGAAAGACTAATAATCTTTACATAGTTGTAGTGGTCCCCGCTGCCGAAACAGGTGGCGGGGATTTTTTGTGTTTGGGCGTAGTTTTTTTTGAGCAGACAACACAGATATTGAGCGGTACCCATTTGGTATCGCCTCTATTATATCTGTGATAATCAGTGTTGTCAGTGTAATCTGTGCGAAACCTCACACATTCAACAACTTCTTCACTTCCTCCACCGAAAGTCCGCGGCGTTTCGCATAGTCGGCAATTTGGTCGTTATCAATCTGGCCGACAGAGAAATAACCTGCCTGTTCGTGCGCAATCAGCATTCCGCAGATGCTAGTTGTGGGCTGGATGGCGTACGACTCGGTGAGTGAGACGCCCAACTTCTCGCGAGCGCCAATAGCATTGAATACCAACTCTTTGATTGAATGGTCGGGACAAGTGGGGTAGCCAAAGGCAGGGCGGATTATCGGCACTTGACCGACAATCTGCTTTTGCATCAGTTCGGCGGCGGCTTCGGCCAGACGGGCGCAGAGCGACTGCCGCAACAAGCACTCAAACGACTTGCAATCGGTGCACAACTGTTTGTCGCTCACCTTGATGCAGAACAAACCGATTGGCGTTTGACGGTCGGCAGTTGAGAAGTAGTCGGCAAGCGATAGGAAGTTGCTGCCAAAATTCTGACTTCGAAGCATCGGCAAGCGCGTGCCGTTGTCAAGAACAATGTCGTTGCCATCTTTGTGGGCGTTGAAAAAGTTCAGAACCATCGACACCTCGATGCTGTGGTCGATGCCGACCGATTTCAGCAGATTCTGAGCCGATTCGAGTGTGCGGCGGGCCTCGTCGTTTTCGAGCAACTTTTCGAGCGTCGCGCCCTTAAATCCCCAAAAATAGAGCAGGTGCGGCCAATCGATAAACTCACGCAACTCGCTCACAGGTATGTTGTTACGTTCAATGTTTTCGGTGCAGCCAAAGCCGTTGGTGAATGTCGAGAGCGCAAACTGCGGCGCCTTCTCGTTGGCGGTGGCGTATGGTTCAATGTCATCTTTTCGCTTGTTGTAATGGTCGCGGACGTCCTGCTGGGCGCGTTTGATTTCGGCAATGGTGGCCTCGCGGTCGCTCAAAAGGCGTTTCGCAAGCACAGCCGAAGCCGACGCGTCGTTGCCGTGAGCCACAAAATAACTGTAGCGCGTGGCCAGTTTCACCGCCGTATGGACAACCGAAGTGGTTGCGCCGCCCACCAAAACGGGTATCTGAAGATGCTCTTTTTCAAGCATTTCGCACAATTGTTCCATCTCTTTCAGCGATGGTGTGATGAGTCCGCTCACGGCGATGATGTCAGCCTTTTCGCGCACTGCAGTGTCGATGATTGTGCGGTTGTCAACCATCACACCTAAATCGATGACATCGAGATTGTTACAAGCGAAGACGATGCCAACAATATTCTTGCCGATGTCGTGCACATCGCCCTTGACAGTTGCCAAAACCACCTTTGCGCGGCGGCCAGTATCGCCCGAAGCGCTGTTGTGCCGTTCAATTTCGGGCTGAAGAATTGTAACGGCCTGCTTCATCACCTTTGCCGACTTAACCACCTGTGGCAGAAACATTTTGCCCTCGCCAAACAGTTTGCCCACGCGGTCCATTCCGTTCATCAGCGGACCCTCAATAATATCGACGGGACTGCCGTATTGCTGCATTGCCTCGGCCAAATCGGGCTCAAGAAAATCGGCATTGCCTTTCACAAGCGCATACGCAAGTCGCTCATCGACAGACTGTTCGCGCCACGCTTCCTGCTTTGTGGCGGTGTGGCTGCCCGCATCGGCCGACTCTTTCATCCGCGATGCAAGGTCGATAAGCGCTTCGGTGGCCTCGGCAGAGCGGTTCAGAATCACATCTTCGCAGAGTTTCAGCAAGTTAGGTTCAATCTCATCGTAAACTTGCAGCATTGCGGGGTTCACAATTCCCATATCGAGCCCGACGGCCGTGCCGTGGTAAAGGAACACCGAATGCATCGCCTCGCGCACAGGATTATTGCCGCGGAAAGCGAACGAAAGGTTTGATATTCCGCCACTTGTGCGCGCGCCAGGCAGGTTCTTCTTAATCCACTCAACGGCGCGGATGAAGTCGATTCCGTAGTTGGCGTGCTCCTCGATTCCCGTTCCGACCGACAGCACGTTCACATCGAAAATTATCTCGTAAGGCTTGTATCCCGCCTTGTCAATCAGTAAGTTATAAGCGCGTTCGCAGATTTCAATCTTGCGCTCGTAAGTTGTGGCCTGACCAACCTCGTCGAAAGCCATCACAATCACAGCCGCCCCTAACTTCCTGATTTCGCGGGCTTTCTGCAAAAATTTATCTTCGCCTTCCTTCAGGCTTATCGAGTTGACAATGCATCGCCCCTGAGCGTTTTTTAGACCAGAAAGTATTGAATTCCAATCAGATGAATCGACCATAATTGCAGCCTTCACAATTTCGGGGTCGTTGCTGATGTAGCGGATGAAATTCTGCATTTCGGCGGCGCTGTCGAGCATCGCGTCATCCATATTGATGTCGATGATGTCGGCGCCGTCTTCAATCTGCTTGCGCGCGATGTTGGCGGCCTCCTCGTAGTTCTTCTCCGAAATGAGCCGCGCAAATTTCCGCGAGCCAGCCACATTGGTGCGCTCGCCCACGTTGGTGAAATTGCGCTCGTTTTTATCTACAACCACCACATCCAAACCGCTGACAATCAATCGTTCATCGACTTTTGCGGGAATGCGCGGCGCGATGTTTTTCACGGCTTCGGCAATGGCCTTGATGTGCGCAGGCGACGTGCCACAGCATCCGCCCGCAATGTTTATCAGTCCGTCATCAGCCATCTGCTTGATAATGTGAGCCGTAGTCGATGGCAACTCATCGTACTCGCCCATCTCGTTGGGCAGACCAGCGTTAGGGTAAAGGCTTAAGAAACAGGGCAGTTTGGCCGAAAGTTGCTCAACGAACGGCCGCAATTCCGATGCTCCAAACGAGCAGTTCAGACCGAACGAGAGCACAGGATAATGACTGATGCTGACGAAAAAGGCTTCAATCGACTGGCCCGTGAGTGTGCGGCCGCTGCGGTCGTTGAGCGTGGCCGAAATCATAACAGGGACATCGGTGCCGCGGCGCTCCTGCACGTTCTGGATGGCATAGAGCGCTGCTTTGGTGTTGAGCGCATCGAAACAAGTCTCAATCAGAAACAAATCGACACCGCCATCTATCAGTCCTTCAACCTGTTCGGTGTAGGCATCGGCCATTGTGTCGAAGTCGGTGGCGCGGTATTCGGGATGGTTGATGTCGGGCGACAATGAAAGCGTTTTCGAAGTCGGGCCCATACTTCCAGCCACCCAAACCTTACGACTGGTGCAGGCATCGGCCACACGACGGGCATTCTGCGCCGCAGCGGTGTTCATTCGCCGAGCCAGGTGCTCACACTGGTATTCGTGCTGCGATATCTTATTGCTACTAAACGAGTTAGTTTCAATAATATCGGCTCCCGCGTCCACATACATCTGGTGCACTTCAGCAATCACTTGCGGCGCGGTCAGGTTCAGAATGTCGTTGTTGCCCTTGAGCATCACGGGGTGATTTTTGAACTCGTCGCCGCGGAAATCGGCTTCGGTCAGGCCGAATTTCTGGATGCAGGTGCCCATTGCGCCGTCAAGAATCAAGATGCGCTGATTGAGTGCTTCTTTGATGGTCATTTCAACGTTGATTGATAATTAATCACCTATTTTTTATCGTCAATTTATTCAATAATTTTAACCGAATACTTCGCTTCAAACTTTTCGCCCGCGGGCAGTTTGATGATGGCTTCCTTGTGCTCAATCAGGCCATCGCTGTCAACGCTGTCGGCAACGCCCAGCCACGGCTCAATGCAGACGAACGGCGCCTGCGGTTTCGCCCAGATTCCCAGATAGTTAAAATCGGGGAACTCAACGGCCACGGCAGTGTCCGACTTGTGGCTGCGCAGCGTCACGCAACGCGATTTCAGGTTGCGGAAGATGAGCGCGTCATTGTCGAACAAATGGTCGGTCAGCGGCAGTATGTTGCTGTCTTTCAGCACAGGAATGCTCTCGTTCTTCACCAATCCGTCAGGGGTGAGCGGACTTGTCGAGAGCGTCTCGCGCTCGCTGAACTCAAGGTAGCAGTCGCTGTAACTCTCGCCAGCGTTAATCGGGCAGTTGAACGCAGGGTGCGCGCCAACCGAAAAATACATATCCTGCTTGTCGGTATTCTTAACTATATGCGTGATAATCACACTGTTGTCCTTTACGCAGAAGTTGATGTCGAACGTGAAGCGGAACGGATAATGTTCCAGCGTGCGCTCGTCGGCCGTCAGGCGGAAAGTTATGCGGTCGTGTTCCTGCTCAATGACGTGGATATTAGTGTTGTGGCGCACGATTCCGTGGCGCGGCATACTGAAAGTCACGCCGTTATGACTCGACTGACCGTTCTTCAGGCCGCCCACAATGGGGAAAAGCACAGGCGCGCTGCTACCCCAAACCGACGGGTCGGCGTTCCACACAAACTCGCGGCCGCTTGCCTTCGACACAATAGAACTCAATTCGGCGCCCGTCTGCTCAATTTTGACGGTCAGATTCAAATTACTTATCTCGCATTCCATAATTCGTTGATTTATTGTTTTTTAACTTATAATTTTTGATTGATTAATTGCTCATATTCACTTTTCAGAAGACTGAACACTTCAAGGTCGTTGTAGTGGCCGTCGGCCGACATTTCGCCGTCGCGCTCAACGCCTTCGAGTTTGAAATTCAGGCGGATAGGTATCCGACGGCTGCGTTCGTTGCCCACAGCACACTTGATTACCAAACGGTTTGTGGCGGTCTTTGTAAAAAGTTGATTGATAAATACTTGTACGCTTCGTGTCATTATGCCGCGGCCCTGCAAAGGTTTTGTCAGCCAATAGCCCAACTCGCTGATGCGCGACAGATAACTAATATTTTTCACAGCGATGTGCCCTGCAAACTGTCCGTTGTAAACAATTGAATAACTGCCGATTCCTTCGCAGTCGCAGTTCTCAATGTAGTCGCACACGTCGTCGAGCGTGTTGAAATCGGCGGCAATGGGCAGCCACTGTCGCAGGTAGTTGCCCTGCGTGCTGAACGCGTCGAAAATCGACGGCGCGTCACTCATTAGTGTGGGGCGCACAATAATATCATTATCAACTATAATTTCTTGTACCATAATGTTTTGCTATTATCACAAATGGCTCAAGCAACCTCTTGTGCAGCAACGGCAAATATGGGGCTTTTTACGATTACTAACACAATGAACGCAAAGGTTGTACGGGTGAAAATGTCTAATAATTCCATTGTTATATGGTTCAGAAATGTTTGAATTTGATGCTGAAAATATCCGGGAAATTTGAAAATAGAAGAATAGTATTATGAAGTGTGATTTGATCCTGAAAACCAATTAGTTGCCAAATTATGGCTTGCAACTATTTAAACTTTATCTGACATACTAGGAGTAGATTTTTGTTTTTTATCATCATCAAATCGTCAAATTCCTGCTTCACGAAAATATTGACTATCTTTGCCCGCTTTTTACAATAGTTGTATGGTTAAAAGTGATGTAATTGAAAATGAAGATTTTATCCGCGTATATGGTGCGCGTGAACATAATCTGAAGAACATTGATGTGACCATTCCGCGCAACAAACTCACCGTAATCACGGGGTTGAGCGGCAGCGGAAAGTCGTCGCTTGCGTTCGACACCATTTATGCCGAGGGGCAGCGCCGCTACATTGAGACTTTTTCGGCCTATGCGCGTCAGTTTCTGGGCGGTTTGGACCGTCCCGATGTGGATAAAATCACAGGCTTGAGCCCTGTCATTTCAATTGAGCAGAAAACCACCAACAAGAATCCGCGGTCCACAGTTGGCACAACCACAGAGATTTACGACTTTCTGCGACTGCTTTTCGCCCGTGCTGGCGAGGCCTATTCGTACAACACTGGCAAAAAGATGGTCAAGTACACCGACGACCAAATTATCGATATCATTATCAGCAAGATGGCGGGGCAGAAAATCTATCTTATGGCACCGCTCATCAAGGGGCGCAAGGGCCACTACAAGGAACTTTTCGACCAACTTCTGCGCAAGGGCTATCTCTATGCGCGCGTCAACGGCAAAATTACCGACCTGACTTCGGGAATGCGTCTTGACCGCTATAAAACCCATAATATTGAGGTGGTTATCGACAAACTGAAAGTCGATGAGAAGGACCGCAAGCGCCTTGCCGAATCGCTCAACACCGCAATGAAGGAAGGCCAAGGTGTTGTGCTGGTGCAAAACGCTGACACTGAAGAAGAAAACTTCTACAGCCGCCACTTGATGTGCCCCGAAACAGGGCTGTCGTACAACGAGCCCGCGCCGCACACATTCTCGTTCAACTCGCCTGTGGGCGCCTGCCCCCATTGTAAGGGCTTAGGCGTTGTAAATAAGATAGATATCGACAAAGTTATCCCAAACAAACAGTTGAGCATAAAAAGCGGCGGCATTGTTCCTTTGGGTAAGTATCGCAACGCGATGATATTCTGGCAGTTGGAAGCCATTGCCGACAAATTCAAGTTCAAACTCGACACACCAATCTGCGACATTTCCGACGAGGCGCTCGACGTGGTTCTGAACGGAAGCGACGAGCCTTTCAAACTGCTCAACACACCGCTGGGCAACTCATCGAACTATTTTTTGAGTTTCCCTGGTGTCATTTCGATGTTGCAGGACATTACCACTGACGAAGTGACCGAGGACAAGCAGAATCCGATGCAAAACTTTGTGAAACAGTGCGTTTGTCCCGAATGTAACGGCGCACGACTGAATCGCGAGGCTCTGCATTTCAAAATCGATGAGAAAAATATCGCCGAACTCTCGAATATGGACATAAAGAGCCTGTACGCCTGGCTCGACGGCCTTGAAGACCGTTTGAACGACAAGCAGCGCGCCATTTCCGCTGAGATTCTGAAGGAAATCCGCAGCCGCTTGGGCTTTCTGGTTAAGGTGGGGCTCGACTATCTGTCGCTCAACCGCAGCTCGCGCAGCCTGTCGGGCGGTGAGAGTCAGCGAATTAGGCTGGCCACGCAGATTGGCTCGCAACTCGTCAACGTGCTCTACATTCTCGATGAGCCGTCAATCGGCCTGCATCAGCGCGACAACCGCAAACTCATTGAATCACTGAAAGAACTGCGCGACATCGGCAACACTGTGATTGTTGTTGAGCATGACAAAGATATGATGCTGGCCGCCGACCACGTGATTGACATTGGTCCGTTTGCTGGCCGTCGGGGCGGAAATGTGGTGAGCGAAGGCGCGCCATTCGAGATTCTGAAATCGGACTCACTCACAGCGCAATACCTTAACGGAACGCGCAAAATTGAGATACCAAAGAAACGGCGCAAAGGCAACGGATTGTCGATTGTGCTGCACAATGCCACTGGACATAATCTTAAGAATGTGACACTTACGTTGCCGTTGGGCAAGTTCGTCTGCATCACTGGCGTGTCGGGAAGCGGCAAATCGTCGCTCATCAACGAGACGCTGCATCCAATTCTGAACCACCATTTCTATCGCTCAATTCAAGAGCCACTGCCATTCGACTCGATTGAAGGTATCGGCAACATTGACAAGGTGATAGAAGTGAATCAGGAACCGCTTGGGCGCACGCCGCGGTCGAATCCTGCCACCTATTCGGGCGTCTTTTCCGACATCCGCGCGCTGTTCGAGAAGTTGCCCGAGGCGCAAATCCGCGGTTACAAGGCTGGGCGTTTCTCGTTCAACGTGAAAGGCGGCCGCTGCGAGACTTGCAAAGGTGCTGGTGTTCAGACAATTGAAATGAATTTTCTGCCCGATGTTCTTGTGCCCTGCCCCGATTGCAACGGCCACCGCTACAACCGCGAGACGCTTGAAGTGCGCTATCGCGGCAAGTCGATTTCCGATGTGCTGGATATGACTATCAATCAGGCCGTTGAATTCTTCGAGAACCAACCGAAAATTCTGCAAAAAATCAAAGCATTGCAGATGGTTGGTTTGGGCTACGTTAAACTTGGTCAACCTTCGACCACACTGAGCGGCGGTGAGGCGCAGCGTGCCAAACTGGCAGCAGAACTATCGAAAAAGGACACAGGCAAGACGCTCTACATTCTCGACGAGCCGACTACAGGCCTGCATTTTGAGGATATCCGCGTGCTGCTCGATGTGCTGCAAAAACTTGTGGATAAGGGAAATACGGTGGTTGTTATTGAGCACAACCTTGACGTCATAAAAGTTGCCGACCACATTATCGATATGGGACCAGAAGGCGGCTCTGCAGGCGGCCAGATAGTAAGCGAAGGAACGCCCGAGCAAGTAGTGGCGCGCGGTGTGGGCTACACGGCGCAGTTCCTGGCCGACGAGTTGGCAGAGTAATTGGTAAGCCGCTTCGAACCATTTCAAATTTTTTTAGCGCATTTTTTTTGCACGTTTGCGCAAATCCCATAACTTTATTCCTGCACTTTTTGCAGCTTCGTCTTGCCTTTAAGGCGAAGTGAAATTTTGAAAAAGATAAAGTTATGATTGAAATTATTTGCACAAACAACGGCGAGAGACGCAATTATCCGCAAGGCACTACATTACAGCAAGTTGCCGCCGATATGGGGCTCACAGGCGAGCCAGTTTATGCGGCTTACGTCAACAACAAACTTCAGGAACTCGATTTTGCATTGTTCAATCCGTATATAGTTGAATTTATTGGATTTAAGCATCCCGAAGGCAAACGGATGTACGACCGTTCGCTGAGTTTCGTTCTCTACAAGGCCGTCCACGACATTTTTCCTGGAAAGAAACTGAAAATCGAACATTCAATCTCTAACGGCTATTATTGTGAAATTGAGGGCGTTGACTCTGTCAGCGTTGACCAAGTTGTTGAAATCGACAGCCGTATGCGCGAAATCATCAGCCTTGACCTGCCTTTTATCCGCAAGCGGATGCTCGCCGAAGACGCCATCAAACTTTTCGATGAGATGGGCTACCACGAGAAGGCGCAGCTGCTCAAAACACGCGCACATCTCTATTCTTCAGTCTATTATCTCGACGATGTGATGGACTATTTCTACGGATGTCTTCTGCCTTCGACGGGCTATTTGAAAGTGTTCAGTATCGATAAGTATTACGATGGAATGCTGCTTCGCGCGCCGTTCCGCGACAATCCGAATGCGGTTGCCGAGCTGGAGCTGCAAGACAAGATGTTTGATGTCCTGCACGAATTTAAAAAGTGGGGTAGGATATTGAATATCAGTTATATGAGCAATATCAACCAATGTATCGATGACGGCAGCATCGGCGAATTGATAAAAATTTCTGAGGCTTTGCAAGAGAAAAAGCTTGCGCAGATTGCCGATATGATTGCCACACGTCAGCCGCAGCCGCGACTGGTGCTGCTTTCGGGACCATCGTCGTCGGGCAAGACCACCACGGCCAACAAACTGGCCATTCAGCTGAAAGTTGCTGGTTTTAACCCTGTTACGCTGTCGCTCGACAATTATTTCGTTGACCGCGAGAAAACCCCGCGCGACGAGAACGGCGACTATGACTTTGAGGCATTGGAAGCGCTTGATATTCCGTATCTTAACAACGATTTGAACCAACTTTTCGCTGGCAAGACCATCGATGTGCCCAAATTCTCGTTCAAAGACGGCAAACGATTCTTCGACGGTGAGAAAATGAAGCTCGACGCCAACAGCATAATTATTGCCGAGGGTATTCACGCGCTGAATCCGAAGCTCACCGCCCACATCGACGACAGTCTGAAATTCCGCGTTTATGTGTCGGCGCTCACAACCCTGTCGCTCGACAACCACAACCGCATCCCGACTACCGATACGCGCCTGATCCGCCGCATTGTGCGCGACTATCGCTACCGCGGCTACAGCGCCAAAGACACCATCGACCGCTGGCCGAGCGTGCGTAGGGGCGAGGACAAGCACATATTCCCGAATCAGGAACGCGCTGATATTATGTTCAATACGGCGATGGTTTACGAGACGGGCGTGCTCAAACGTTACGTTGAGCCGATTTTGCAACAGGTGCCGCCAAACTGCACAGCCTACCGCGAGGCTCTGCGGCTGCTGAAATTCCTGAGCTACGTCAAGCCGATTCCCGACAACGAGATTCCGCCGACATCAATCCTGCGGGAATTTTTGGGTGGCAGCAGTTTCAAGTATTGATGGGTTGAAAATCACAGTTGCGTCCGGGCTTTTTGTTGCGGTTTTGCTGCAAAAATGGTCCGGACGCATTGTTTTGTGCCGTCAATAACTGTTTTTGCGCGCTATAATCGGCTTAAAATAAGGGTTTTGCGGGGTGTTATTTTACTTTTTTTCTAATTCGTGAAAGCGGGAAATGCCTTGATTAATTGTTTGATATACAAATAATTATTATAATTATTAACAGATATGAACCGCAGAGTGTCGAAAAAAAAGGCTATTAAAAGCCCTGAAAGTTTGATTGTATGCGGTTTTTAGCTATTTTAGCATTCAATTGTTAAGTTTGCTTTATGCAAAAATTACTCTATGCTTAAATCGAATCTTATTTTAGGAATTATCAGCGTGTTGATGCTGTTCGGACTTGTTGGCGAGTCTGTTTCAGTATCGCTGAATATGCCCGATTCAGCCCAAAGCGACAGTGAGTTTTTGGTTGAGGTTACCATCCGTAAGGGTGATGTCGAGGGGTTTGCCCGCTTTCAGCAGAAACTGCCGAACGGCTTTAAAGCTGTAGCTCGTCAGACGGCTAACGGCGAGTTCTCTTTTGTTGACCAAAAGGTGAAAATTCAATGGATGAAAGTGCCATTCGACAAGGAACTGGTTGTTTCGTATGCTATTCAGGTTGATCCGGCCACGCCGTCAGGCAATTACACATTCGACGGCAGCTTCTCGTACATTCAGGACAACTCGGTGCAAGTGGCAACGGCAGGTAGCAAAACTCTACAAGTTATTGCCGACGAAACATCGATGAATCTTGCCAATCAACAAAATATGGTTATCCAAAAAGGTGATGTGCAGGTGAATTTGAAAACTGTTGACTGCATCCGTCAGAAACCTTATCTGAATGAGAATAACGAGGTGATTGTCAATCTTTTGGTTAACAAGGGCGAACTGAACGGCTTTGGTAAGGTTCAGGAGCAGATTCCGGTTGGCTACCGTGCCGAGAGTATCAAATCAAAAAACTCTATTTTTACTTATAAGAACCACATTGTCAAATTCTTATGGATGAATATGCCGAACGGCTCAGGCGATGATAATTTCGTGGTTTCATACAAACTGATTCCTGAGGGCGAAATTCCCGACGAGGAGTTCCAGATTGTGGGAACTTTCTCATACGCGGAGTCGGACCGTACCAAGACGATAAACATTGCCGAGCGCAGTGTTGATTTGGAAAAAGACGACGACGAGCTGCTTGTTCAAGCCGCAGAGCCAGCTCCAGAGCCGGAGCCGGCCGCACCAATCGCATCGTACACACCGGCACCCGAGCCAACATATTCGTATGAGCCGGTTTCGACACCTGAGCCCGCTGCTCAGTACACACCAGAGCCGTCGTACACCGAGCCAGAGCCTGCTGCACCGTCGTACAGCGAGCCCGCCTATGAGGCACCGAAGACTACCACAACAGCACCTCGCACTCGTCCGGCATATCAGGCTTCGGCCGCCGATTTGACCGACATTCCGTCACCAGAGCAAGGCGTGGCTTTCAGAGTGCAGATTGCCGCCGGTCACAAACTTGTTGGAAAGAATTATTTCAAACGCTTGAATATCACAGATCAAGTTCAGGTTGAGATACACAATGGTTGGAACAAATATACGGTGGGTAATTTCAGTAACTATAGAGATGCCCGCGACTATCGCGTTTATGTCTGGAACAACACCCCGATTCATGACGCGTTTGTTTCGGCTTACAACAACGGAATGCGCATCACTGTTCAAGAGGCTCTTATGATTGCTAACCAAAAGTGGTATAAATAGATAAGCGAGAATTAAGAATAGAGTGGGATGAGGGTTTCGCTGATTTCGATATTATGTATGTTCTTTTGTGTGAGTACTTTTGCACAAGAAATTGACGACGATTATCTTTCGGTGCTTTTAGCCGAAGAGGAAGAAACCTCTAATACAGCATTTAAACCAGTTATCGGCTTCGGTGTCGGTAACTTTTCTTTTTATGGCGATGTCGTTGATTATTTCCGTTCTCCAATAAATGGTCTCACGTCATACAGATTCCTCATCAGCCGAAATGTTGGTCATTATTTCGACATCGAGTTCCATGGAACCTTAGGTAAAGTGGGAGGTAGTTTGTATTGCGCTGAGAATCAAACTAAAATTGATTTTTCTAATATGGTCGGATCTGATGGTAAAATCGATCCGGATCGTATTGCACGCCTTATGTCGGCTGAGCAACGCGCAGATATGCAGAAGGTGGCAAATTTCAGATCGCAGATTTTCGCCGGCGGTGTTTCCGTGGCTTACAATTTTAATCACATCCTCGACCACAAAAGACCCATTCATCCATACGTGTCATTAGGTGTGGAATTTTTTCAATTCTCGTCGAAGGGTGATTTCCTGAATGCTGACAACCGTGCGTATGTTTATTGGCCAGACGGTACTATTCGAGATGGCGACGGCAATATCATCGTCCGCGACTATGACTATGAAACTGACTTGCGAAAGCTTGATTTGTATGGTTATGGCGATTATGCAAAAACTAGCATAGCCTTCCCGCTCGATGCGGGCTTTAATGTAACAATTACCGACCGCGTGACTTGTCGTTTCGGTTGCGCTGCGCACTTCCCGCTAACCGATTACATCGACAATGTGAAAGGCGATAAGGGATGGAAGAACGACATCGTGGTGAACACATACGTATCGCTTTCAATCGACCTATTCTCTAACGATGACGAAATTGCTGCGGTTGAGAATTTCCGCAACCTCAAGTTCACTGTAACCGATCATCTTGATGAAGATGGCGATGGTGTTGATGACTTTAACGATGAGTGTCCTGGAACGCCCAAGGATGTGAAAGTTAACCAGTTCGGCTGTCCGATGGATACGGATAAAGACGGTGTTCCAGACTATCTTGACAAAGAACAAAATACTCCATTAGGAAAAATTGTTAGCGCAAGTGGTATTCAATTGACTGATAAACAAATCATTAAATTGCTATACAATCCTGATGCCGTTAAACATAGCGACACCCGCGTTTATTCGAACACTTCGGAAGCGCAAAGCGGCAGTTCGGTTGACGCAACCAAGGGCATCCCGGCCAAATACAAATTTGTCGACACCGATAACGACAACTACATTTCGCACGAGGAATTGCAAAAAGCTATTGATGACATTTTCGAAGGCACATCGACGCTATCGCCTGCTGACATTAATGGGTTGCAGGATTTCTTCTTTGAGCAGTAGATATCGCGTAAGCGCTACAGATTTAGCAATCGTTTTTACCAATTTATGAAATGCAATACCTATTTATATAGGTGTGCAAGCGGGATTTTATTTGGCCGCATCCGCAATTGCCAACCCCGAACATAAATGGTTGACTGATTTCTTTCACATCTACAGCACCTTCTTCACCCCAGGAATCATTCGTAGTAGCCACGTTAAGACAAATGATGCGACGGTTGATAATATGCTGATTAGCATAAATTTGCCAAATGCGCCAACCCAAACAGCGTCGAGCAGGTTTTGGAAAATCAGAATCAAAAACAGATGCACGATGTATGCGCCGTAAGCTTGTTGTGAACACCAATGCCAGAACTTGCCGTCCCAATTACCGATTTGGCGGAACAGCCACACCAAGCCTATGCAGAGCGTGACGCACAGGAACGATTCGTAGATGCCGAACCAGCGCCACACAAAACCAGACCACGCACCGTTGCCGCGGACATAATTGCCGATGCACAAAAGTACGCCGATGGCGAGTGCCGTTAGGCCTGTCCGGTTGGTCATCCGCTCGAACCAGTTGAACCGGCCAGCAAGCACACCAATAGCAAACATCATTATATATTGCAGATAATGAGCCGGTTCGAACTTAAAGACGCTGAAAAACACCCATTTGTCTTGCGGGTAGAATTGCCGAATAATGTAGCTGCCAATGCCCATTGCTATGGCAAAAACAGCAATCCAAACCAAATTGAGTTGCGGAGTTTTTCCGTAGTTGTGATTTTTGCAGGCGAGGCGTATCAATGCGTAAATCAGGCAGAAAAGGAACAGACTGCTCAAGAACCACGTGTGCCCCGATTCGGGCGAACCGGTCACAAAACTTAAAAACGCGGTGATTATTGCGAAAGGAACAAGCAACCGCACGGCCTTTTTGCTGATAAATTGAGTAAAACCTTGTCTGTCATAACTTTGCGGAACAAAATATCCCGAAATCATAAAGAACAGCCCCATAAAGAAGGCAGCGTTTGTACTGAAAAAATGCCAAATCCACGGCATAAACTCGTTTGGGTTCGATGGTGTGTATGCCCAGCCACCGCCGTCGCCGTAAGCAAGCCCCGAATGGTGAAAAATAACCAAGGCGGTAAGCATAACTTTCAGATTGTCAAGGTAATATTTTCGTGTCATTTTGCGAATTGATTTACCTAATGACGAGCGATTTTGCTGTGTGTTACAGTCGCTTATGAAATATGCGAGAAGAATGGCCGGCTATTTGATTTTGCCCATTCTGTCCAACTCGCGCTGAGTGTCTTTGCGCTTGATGTCTTCGCGCTTGTCGAAGAGTTTTTTGCCGCGCGCCAGCCCGATGGTCATTTTTGCCAACCCTTTCTCGTTGATATACATTGTGATAGGCACGATGGTAAATCCTTTTTCCTTGATTTTCTTTTCCAAACGGTTCAGTTCGCGCCGTTTCAGCAGAAGTTTGCGGTCGCCGCGAGGTGTATGATTATAGTGCGTACCATATTCGTATTCAGCAATATACATATTCTTAACATACAACTCGCCTTTCTCGAAAATGCAGTAAGTGTCGGTGAGGTTTGCCTTGCCGTTGCGAATCGATTTTATCTCTGTACCAAGCAGTTGGATGCCCGCGTTGAAAGTCTCGATTATCTCGTAAAGGAAGTGGGCTTTTTTATTGCTGAAGCGTATGTTGTTTTCCATATCAGTTGAAGATTAGTTTTTCGCAACCAACTAAAGCCCAATGCAATAGAATCATTATGGCAATTGACGTCATAGTGACGTTGCGGATTTTTTTATTGTCGATGTCGGAATATTCGGCCTTCAGCATGCACCAAAGCAGGTAGTAGGAATATAGACCGCAAAGATTGAACAATGGAGCCAGTTTCGGCAGCAGCCCGCCCAATATCGATGATGCAAAAACAGGTATGAATGAATAGGTTATGATGTAGAACGAACGCGAAAGTTTTGGTTGCATTGAGTAGTAGTGCAGCACTTCGTTCAACAGCAGAGTGAGCGTCACGCCCGATACCAGCAATATGGCTAATGATGGTATTAATTCGTTGATAATGAATGATAACGAATCCCTGAACATATAGGTGCCGAACATCACGTGGCCAATGAATTCGGCTACGATTATTGCCACAAAGTAGGGAAGCGCAATATCTTTCAAAAGAGCAATAACACCTTTTGATTCTCTCGAAAGTGCTGACGCTGTGGTACTTGGCTTGCCAATCAGGTCGATTGTCAGATTTAAAAGTGATTTTATGTTCATCTCGCACTAAAAACGCTGCAAATTTAAACTATTTTCGCAAAAGCATAAGCATTAAACCGAACAGCGATATGAACGCGAACTTGCCGTTAATCACCATTTTAGGTCCTACAGCAACAGGGAAGACATCTTTGGCTGTGAATTTAGCCAACATTCTTGGTGCCGAAATCATCAGTGCCGACTCGCGACAAGTCTATCGTAGAATGGATATTGGTACGGGTAAGGATTTGTCTGATTATCAAATTAATGGCAAGCAAATCCCTTATCACTTGATTGACATTGTTGAGCCAGGCACAAAATATAATCTGTTTGAATATCAGCAAGATTTCCTGAAAGCGTTTACCGACATTCAGTCGCGCTCGAAGCAGGCGATTCTCTGCGGCGGAAGCGGGTTGTATATTGAGTCGGTACTCAATGGCTACAAAATGGCGTCGGTGCCTGTGAATGAGCAACTTCGCGAGGAGTTGAATGATTATTCAGCCGAACAGTTGGAGCAACGTTTGAAATCGGTGAAAAAACTGCACAACAATGCCGATTTCGATACCCGCAAACGCACAATCAGAGCCATTGAAATTGCTGAATATCAAAAGACTAACGCGGCTGCAATTCCAGACTTCCCGAAAATCGACTCAATTATTATAGGTGTGCGAATGGAGCGCGCGGCCGTCTGCCAGTCGATTTACGAGCGCTTAAAACAGCGCTTACGTGACGGAATGATTGACGAGATTCAAGCCTTGCTCGACAGCGGCATCGCCCCCGACGATTTAATCTACTATGGTCTTGAATATAAGTTTGTTACACAGTATCTGCAAGGAGAGTTCAGTTACAACTATATGGTTGAGCACTTGAACATTGCAATTCATCAGTTTGCCAAACGCCAAATGACCTGGTTCCGTCGAATGGAACGCAATGGATTCAAAATCAATTGGATTGACGGATTGCTGCCTTTAGAAGAAAAGGTGAATTTGGCAATGGAAATATTAAGGTTGAGTGAAGTTTAAGGTTGAACAAGTTTAAACGCATCGCTGTTTAACAGCTTGAATCTGCTTTACTCTTTACTCAATAAACATTACACTCTATCCCAATTACTCAAATTCCGACGTGAAGTAGAATTCCAATCCCTTGAATTTCTCTTGCGACATCTGCAGTTCATAGGCCGATTCGGCAAGATAGACATCGCGGCCCCACTTGTCTTTGGCCATTGCCTTGAACTTGCGGCGCTTGAAGTCTTCCCATTCCATTTGGTCGTTAGGTTTCACCCAGCAAGCCTTGTACATACTGATGTTCTCATAGCGGCATTTGGCGTTGTACTCGTGCAGCAGACGGTACTCAATCACTTCAAACTGCAGCGCGCCCACAGTGCCAATAACCTTGCGGCCGTTCATTGTCATTGTAAATAGCTGAGCCACACCTTCATCCATCAGTTGGTCGATGCCTTTGGCAAGTTGCTTGGCTTTCATCGGGTCATCGTTTTCGATGTATCGGAAAAGTTCGGGCGAGAAACTCGGAAGTCCCTTGAAATGAATCTTTTCGCCTTCGGTCAGTGTGTCGCCGATTTTGAAATTGCCCGTGTCGTGCAGACCGACAATGTCGCCTGGATAGGCTTCTTCAACCACCGACGTTTTTTGCGCCATAAAGGCTGTGGGGCTCGAGAATTTCAACTGGCGGTCGAGTTGCACGTGATAATAATTGGTGTTGCGCAGGAATTTGCCCGAGCAAACCTTCACAAAAGCAATGCGGTCGCGGTGGTTAGGGTCCATATTGGCGTGAATCTTGAAGACGAAACCAGTGAACTTGTCTTCTTCAGGTTTCACTTCGCGCTCAATAGTCTGCGATGGTTGCGGCGATGGCGCAATGCGGATGAACGATTCCAAAAGTTCCTGAACGCCAAAGTTATACAGGGCACTTCCGAAGAACACGGGGGCAATTTTTGCATCGCGGTAAAGGTTCTGGTCGAAATCGGGATAAACGCCTTCGATGAGTTCAAGATTGTCGCGCAGAATCTGAGCGTTTCGGCCCATCTTGCGCTCGAACTCAGGGTCGTTCAAATCCTTAAATTCCTGTGGTTCTTCGGCTTTGGTCTTGTCGTTGCCCGAGAAATAGTACATTTTTTTGTCGAAGATGTTGTAAACGCCCTGCAGCCGCTGGCCCATACCCACAGGCCAACTCAGCGGGTGGACGTGGATTTGCAGTTGCCGCTCAATCTCGTCGAGAAGGTCGAACGGGTCCTTGCCTTCGCGGTCGATTTTGTTGATGAAGACAATCACGGGCGTGTTGCGCATACGGCACACTTTCATCAGTTTCTCGGTCTGCGCTTCGACGCCTTTGGCCGCGTCAATCACCACAATCACACTGTCAACAGCTGTCAGGGTGCGGAAAGTGTCTTCGGCAAAGTCCTGGTGGCCTGGGGTGTCGAGAATGTTGATTTTCACACCGTTATACTCAAAGCCCATAACCGAAGTGGCAACGGAAATACCACGTTGCCGCTCAATTTCCATAAAGTCGGAAGTGGCGGTTTTCTTAATCTTGTTCGACTTGACGGCGCCTGCCACGTGGATTGCGCCACCAAAGAGCAGCAACTTTTCGGTCAAGGTGGTTTTACCTGCGTCGGGGTGGCTGATGATTGCAAATGTGCGTCGGCGTTTTATCTCTTCGTTAAAATCCATATTCGTTTGATTATTAAGATTCTTGCTTGCTATTCTTCTTCGTCGTCATCGCTCATACTGTCTTCGCAGTCGAGTTCATCGTCGATAAAATACTCGGCTTCGGCAATGAGCGTATCAATCTCAATTTGAGGCAGTTCGGGCTTGTCAATCCAATAAATCTGGCGGTCGTTTTCAAAATCGTCTTCGCTTCCTTCGAGAATGAAGCGCGGCGTTTCGGTGTGAACCACGTAAAGATAGCCCAATCGTTGCTGGCTGTTTGTTGCAAGTAAGAATTTCGGTAGCATATTTCCGTTTTTTAGGCCGCAAATATAGCAGTTTTTAAGCATTGAATGACTGAATGATTGAATGTGTGGCATTTCGCACCGATGTCACTGATAACGCAGATTTTTATGGAAATGCCTTAAAGGCAATCAACTACGTGAATTGCTTTAAGAGCGGACCTTTTAATGGTTTTCGCAAAATCCATCTAAATTTTGTTTTGCAAATGCAAATAGAAGGTCTATCTTTGCACCGGTTTTCAGCACGGGGTATAGCACAGTCCGGTTAGTGTGCCTGCTTTGGGAGCAGGAGGTCGCAGGTTCGAATCCTGCTACCCCGACAAAACAAAAGCCTGTCAATTATTTGACGGGCTTTTTTTTGTAGATAAGATTGCTAATATGGCTATTTCATTGTGGCTCCCACAAACCCAACAAACAGCGGATGCGGCTTGGTTGGGCGGCTCTTGAACTCGGGGTGGAATTGGCAGGCCACAAAGAAGCGGCAGGCGGGGTTCTCCACAATCTCGACAAGGTCAAGTTTCGGGTTGACGCCCGACACTACCAGCCCAGCCGAAGTAATCGCGTCGCGGTAACTGTTGTTGAACTCGTAGCGGTGGCGGTGGCGCTCAACAATATGGTCGGTGCCGTAGGCCGCGGCAGCGCGGGTGCCAGCAACAATGGCGCAATCGTAGTTGCCCAGACGCAGCGTGCCGCCCATATTCGTGATGCCCTTCTGTTCCTCCATTAGGCAGATGACAGGGTGCGCAGCGTTGGCGTCGAACTCGGTTGAAGTGGCGCCTGCAAGCCCCGCAACATTACGCGCAAACTCAATGGTGGCAATCTGCATTCCCAGACAGAGCCCCAAGTAAGGCACATTGCGCTCGCGGGCGAAACGGCAGGCTTTCACCATTCCTTCGATTCCGCGGCTTCCGAATCCGCCTGGAACCACAATCCCCGCAAACGGCTCAAGCGCGCGGGCCACCTCGGCGTCGGTCATTGGCTCAAGGGCCTCGCTGTCGACATAATCAACGTGAACCCGCACGCCGAACTTGTATCCAGCGTGCTTGAGTGCTTCAGCAACACTGATATACGCGTCCTGCAAGTCGGTGTATTTCCCGACAAGAGCAACGTGTATATCGTGTTTCAGATGGTTGACGCGGCTCACCATATCGGTCCATAATTTTATGTCGAACTTGCCGCGCGGCAATCGCAAGCGTTTGATTATCAGTGAATCGATTTTCTGCCGATGGTAGAGCAACGGTATCTGATAGATGTTATCGACGTCGGCACTTGAAATGACGCAATCGGCAGGCACAGAGCAGAACAGGCCGATTTTTCGGCGCACGTCGGCGTCGAGTATCACGGGCGTGCGGCAGACAATGATGTCGGGTTGGATGCCCTTGCCCCGCAACTCAATCACAGAGTGCTGCGTCGGTTTGGTTTTCAACTCGTTAGACCCGAACAGAGCGGGCACCAGCGTGGTGTGGATGAAGAGCGTGTCGTCGGGGTGGTTTTCGAGTTTCACCTGACGCAGCGCCTCCAGAAACGCCTCACTCTCAATGTCGCCGATGGTGCCGCCAATCTCTGTAATCACCACGTCGGCACCCGACGACGAAGCCGCCTCGTAAATCTTGTTCTTAATCTCGTCGGTGACGTGCGGCACAATCTGCACCGTACCGCCCAGAAAATCGCCGCGGCGCTCCTTGTCGATGACCGATTTCAGCACCTTGCCCATTGTGATGTTCGACGTGTAGTTCATTTCCTCGTCGATAAATCGCTCATAATGACCCAAATCCAAGTCGGTTTCGGTGCCGTCGGCCGTGACGAAAACCTCGCCGTGCTGATAGGGGCTCATTGTGCCAGGGTCAACGTTGATGTATGGGTCGAACTTCTGCATAAAAACCTTGTGGCCGTGCGCTTTAAGCAGCAGCGCCACGCTCGATGCCGTGATGCCCTTTCCCAATCCTGACACCACTCCGCCTGTTACAAACACAAATTTTGACATATCTATTTTTGATTATTGATTTTCAGTTTCGCACAGATGGCACAGAAAACACTGATTAACACAGATTTTATTGTCTCTAACCGATTGTATCAGATTCAATCAGAATAAGTTATCGGTTAAAATCGGATTGAATCGGTTAGCGATTTTCTTACCATTCTGCCTTCATTGTTAATTGTTCATTGTTAATTATTAATTATTTCCTAACTCCTAATTCCTAACTCCTAACTCCTAATTCCTAACTCCTAACTCCTAACTCCTAACTTCTAACTCCTAATTCTTATCGTACAACTTCGTCGGATAGCGCCCAGTGAAGCAGGCGGCGCACAAATCGGTGCGGTTACCTGCCTGATACATAGCCTCTTCCGATAGGAAATAGAGCGAATCGGCACCCACGAAATCGCGAATCTGCTCCACGCTGTTGCTTGCGCCAATCAACTGCTCCGACGTGCCAGTGTCGATGCCGTAATTGCACGGAAAAGCGTACTTCGGGCTAGCAATGCACAGGTGAACCTCGCGGGCGCCCGCGTCGCGTAACATTCTGACAATCTGCCTCGAAGTAGTGCCGCGCACTATCGAGTCGTCGATTAGAACAATGCGTTTGCCGCTGACCACGCTGCGCACGGGCGAGAGTTTCATTTTCACGCCGCGGTCGCGCAACTCCTGCGTGGGCTGAATGAACGTCCGCGCAACGTATTTGCTCTTCAGCAGCCCCATTTCGTAAGGGATTCCGCTCGCTTCGGCATAACCGATGGCGGCGCTCAAACTCGAATCGGGCACGCCCACCACAATGTCCGCCTCAACGGGATGCTCCTTGTAGAGCAGTTTGCCCGAATTTTTGCGGTACGCGTGGACGTTGCAGCCCTCGATGTCGCTGTCGGGGCGGGCAAAATAGATGTACTCCATTGCGCACATATTGTGGTGACATTCAGCGGTATAGCGATTCGAGCGCAAGCCGTGATGGTCGATGGCGAGCACCTCGCCAGGCTCCACGTCGCGCAGAAATTCCGCCCCGACGGCGTCGAAAGCGCACGTCTCGCTCGCCACAATGTAGCCGTCGCCCAGGCGCCCCACCGACAGCGGATGAAAGCCATACTTGTCGCGGCAAGCGTAGAGTCGGTTAGCCGTCATAACCACAAGCGAGAAGGCGCCCTCCAGAATGTTGAGCGCGTCGAGAATGTTGTGGATGCGGTGGTCGTCAGAGTAGTTTTTCTTGATGAGATGCGCGAAAAGTTCGCTGTCCGATGTGGTCTGAAACAAACTTCCGCGCTGCTCCTGATAGCGGCGTATCTCGTTGAAATTGACAATATTACCATTGTGAGCAAGCGCAAAATCGCCCGTATGGTGGCGGAACGAGAAAGGCTGCACGTTTTCAATTCCACCCACGTTGGTTGTGGGGTAGCGCACGTGCCCAATGGCGATGTTGCCCGTCAAAGTGGTGAGATTCTGTTGATTAAAAACCTCATTCACAAGCCCTTGTCCCTTCATAATGTGCATTTCGCCGTTGTCGAAAGTAACAATTCCGCAACTCTGCTGCCCGCGGTGCTGAAGGCTGTGAAGCGCATAGTAGGCCAGCCGCGCGGCGTCCTGCACCCCGTAAATTCCCAACACACCGCACTCGTGATGAACACCCATAAATTGAATGACTGATTAATTGAATGATTGAAGTTGTTGAACGCTATTTATTTCGCTTTCGAATTTCTTCTTATCAATTCAATTGTTTTACATTTTATAATTATTACGGTGCAAAATTCGATATTTTATTAGAAATATCCGCTTAAAAATATTATTTACGTTATGAATTACGAGTTTTTATTACGAATTGGAAAATTTTGCAGAACTTAGAACACAGATGACACTGATTGAACAGATTCGCACAGATTTAATTTGTTGATAAATAATGTATTATCACAACAATGGCGAAATCCTATAAGTCAACAGAATCATTTTTTCTTGCTAAAAAGAAAACCTTTTGCTAATTATGTGTTCAATTTAAAAACGAATAAAACTATTTGCCTATGGTGAAATAACCGACTAAAAGACATATAACATAAATAGCGTTTTGGCTTAATATCTGATATCTTAAAAACTGGACACTTTTGAGAGCATAACCAGAGAACAAAGCAAAAATGCCTATGCGTAAGCGTGGGCTTTGTTCATTCAATTGGTTATGCAGGTAGTCCAGTAAATCCTAAGATGTCGATTGAAAGCGAATTAGCACCACGCTAATTTTATGCGTCCCAACTAACCCGAACAAAGTGCTGACGGAACAAGCCGATAATCCGTATCAAACAGTAGGCCAACAAAATAAGGATGTGTTATTTAACTTAAATGTATATTAATTATGATTAAGAAATATTTGCTATTCATAGCAATAGCGACCTCAACTGTTATGCTGACAGGCTGTGAGCCTACCGTAATACAAGAATCAGGCTGTAAGTTTTATGCAGTATGCGCAAGTGCACCACGTTGGGTAGGTGAGCAATTGTATGACTATGTCTTTAAAGTTGAAGAAGATAAAGCCAAAGCCGAACACCCCGACGAAATGGGTGATATGGTTTATGAAGAAGGTGATGATTGGTGGAATCTTGAAGTATTGAAAGAAGAAGCAGACGATTATGGTAATGAAATTACTGAAAACGACCTGTATGAATTTATCACGAATGGGGAAATTCCTTCTGCAACCGTTGGTTTTGATGACGCATTAGGGGCTCAATTTGTCAACGCAATTTTTGGTGGTGGCGGTGCTATGCACAAAAAAGTAAGAGCATTCAAAACAGCACACGAAGTGTGCGATGGCAATTTCGAGCCACTTATTGAGTTGATTGCAGAACAAGTTGAAGTGTATGATTATCGCGAAAATGAAAAAGCGTCAGGCAAAAAAGTAACTGTTTACGATGTTGTTTACAAATTACAAGACAAACTATATGTGTATTGCACTGTACACGATTTCGACGATGGTCATTATGAAATAAACTATGTGAGCGATTCCGAATTGTATTCAGATTTAGGCTATTAATCAGCAATTTAAACAATGAGTGATACTGCAATTTTGATAATTGTTCTGTCTGTTGCAGGCTTTGCCTTGCTATTGTTCATTATCCACATTTTTACACACACGTGGGTTGGCGATGCCTTCAAGATTCTCATAGACGGAATTATCTTCGTTGGCGAGTTAATAATCCAACTTTTCATTTGGATATACCAACTATTGCGTTGGATTTTTGAATTATTCGCTGGTTTGTTTGAATGGATTTTTGATGCGATTTCTGACAAATGGCACGAAAAAGAAAGGTTAGAAGAAGAGCGAATAGAAGAAGAAGAAATGAGAAGAATAGAAGAAGAAATAAAATTGGAAGAAGAGAGAAGGCGCAGGAAAAAGCAGGAAATGAAAAGAAAAAAGAAAGAGAAGGAAAAAAAGAAATGACAAGAAAGAGAAATGCTTATGGAACTGCAAAAGGCGAACGATTATCCGACAAAAACAATTCAAAAAGAAAATACTATGGCACAAAGTTTTTCAGAAAAAGAAGATGCATTGTACGAAGATTGGTACAACAGTTATTCGGCTGAAGAACAGAAGAATTTCTGTTTCGATGGTCTTATGTTCGGGCGCAACGATGACCGTAACGCCGAAGCCGAAAAATGGCTGAAAGCCAAACGCCGTGTGCTGTTCTTGATGAAGGACACTAACGATAATCCAGGCGATGACATTCGTTGGTGGCCTTTGGGCAATGAGAAAAATCCCGACGGCTCAATCAAACCAACACACCGTTTTTATATCGTTTTGTTCAAATGGTTGTGGGCTCTCAACGAAGTAACAGCCGACCATTTGCCTGTATTCGACAAATCGAAAGACGAGTACGTTGAGTTGGCAAGGAAATATCCAATGGCGCAAGTCAACGTGAAAAAGTTGTCAGGCGGTGCTCAAGTAAACAATGACGAAGTGATTAATTTCTATAACCGTGACGAGCGTTTTGTGAATTATCAGATTCGTGAATTACTGAATCCAAACATAATAGTGTGCGGTGGTGGCAGTGGCACACTAACCGACATTGTGTTGCAGCGGATTTATGGTGACAAGCATTTTGAGCAGATAAACACGTGGTGCTTTTATTGCGCCGAATCCGATTTGCTTGTGATTGACAGTTATCACCCGTCGGCTCGCGTTTGCAACGAAGACAAATTCGACGAAATGATTGCCAACGTACAGCAAGTGTATAAGTTAAAAGAATCGTTTAACCATTAATATTTTATAATTATGTCACTTTTTAGAGTAACCACGAAACGTCAGGTTTTGAGTAATGGCGTACGCGTTGAAAAAGGTATGAGTGTGGAAGTTGTAACAAACTCTATTCAAACAGCCGAAGCAAAACAAAAAATCGCCGATGCCTTCAAGCAAAAATATGGTATCGACATTAATAAAACAGGCGTGCTTTCCGCGATGTCAATCAATTTGGATATTCAGAAGGTTAGTTAACACAATAGGATTCCGTCTATCGGAATAATGTGCTTCAAAAGTTGGCGTGTTGTTGGTATTTAGTCGCCACAACACGCTTTCTTTTTAATTATAAAACAAATAGGGCCGCCCCTGAAGACAGCCCCATTGTTTGGATTTAGCCTTCCGCAGCAATCTCGCTTTCGCGGATAATGACGTCGGCAATGGCTTCGGTCTCGTCGGCAGGCTTAACTGTCTTGTTCACATTCTGTTGGCTTCGTTGCTCAATGCTGTCGGCAAAGATGGTTCGTATGGCGAACCGCACAAACGGCTGAACGAAAAACATTTGCGAGAAATAGGCAAACGGCAGGTTGTAACAAACAAGGCGGAACCAGCGGCACAAAGCGCTGACAATGTCAAAACCTTCATTATAAGGATAATACAAGAAGACGGCTATCAGGCTCATTGACGGGCACATAAGACAGACGGTGGCTGTGATGATGGCCGACTCGAATATCATTGGGTGGTTGCGGCGCGGGTCGAACTTGCGGCTTGCCAATTTGAACGCCAGCGGGCTCGCAAACGCCACCGCAAGCACAAAGGCGAACACAAACTCAACAAGAATAACCAGCCAAATGGGCAGAAACGTGCCGCACATATAAACGCCGCCCATACTGTTGATGGCCCCCAAAACCGAAGTTGTGCCAGCGGCCCGCATTAGGCCGTCGCCCTCGATAACATACAGATTATAAAACACAAACGCGTGAACGGTTATGAAAACCGTGATGAAAGCATATACTAGATGCTGTATTTGATTTCTTGCCATAAAATATTAATTTTTAAATGATTAAAAATAAAGAAGGGTGTTCGGTGCACCCTTCTTCCGTTTTCACACACAAAAACTACCGTTTGTCGGGGATTCCGAAAACGGGCCACTGCTCCATTGCAAAATGACTCTTGATGGGGAATTTTACGGCTTCATAAATGTTTTTCAACTCGTTGAGTTTTTCGTGCGCCTTTCCGCGCGCCTGCGCCAATGCCGACTCGGCAGCGTCTTGTTTTTCAGCAAGTTCGGCAAGTTGCAAAGTACACTCTTTAAGTTTCTGCAAATCAACTGAAACGTTGCTTGCCTTCAGTTTTGCGGCATTTTTCTCAATACCGCCAGCCAGTGAGTTTGCCTTCTCAATCTGACTCGAATAAATTTTGTTCATTTGAAAAAAATTGAATTAAGGTTGACGCCAATCGCCGAACCCATACGGCAAAATTATGAACAAAAAACTCATTCTTGCGCACTCCTATATATGCGCAACACTATGCAAATACCTTATTATCAACAAGAAAAGTTTTTAACAATTTTTGAATCAAAACAGCAAAAGATTCGAGTTCTCTCCTTAATACTCCCCCCAATGCCTGATTCTCAGCCCCTCGATGCCAATCTTGCAAACCGACCAAATGTAGGCGCTTGCAAGGCGGGCGTTGGTGATGAGCGGAATGTTGTGGTCAACGGCGGCGCGACGGATTTTGTGACCATTCTCCAACTCGCGCTGCGTGTGGTTTTTCGGGATATTGATAACTAAATCAATCTTTTGCGCCGCAATGCAGTCGAGCACGTTCGGCTTTTTCTCCGAGTCGGGCCAGTGAACAACCTCCGCCTCAATACCGTTGTCGGCCATAAACGCCGCCGTGCCGCTTGTGGCGTAAAGTTTGTAACCCTTCTCCTTCAGCATTCGCGAAGCCTCCAGCAGTTCAACCTTCGACTTCGACGTTCCCGACGAGATGAGCACCCCCTTGTCGGGCGACGGAATGCGGTGCCCCACAGAGAGCATACTCTTCAGCAGCGCCTCGTGATAGTTGTCGCCGATGCAGGCCGCCTCGCCCGTCGAAGCCATATCCACACCAAGAACAGGGTCGGCTTTGAGCAGACGCGCAAACGAGAATTGTGATGACTTAACTCCCACATAATCAATGTCGGCGAACGTTTTGCCGTAAGGCTCAACCTCCTTGCCGAGCATAATTTCTGTGGCCATTCCGATGAAGTTGAATTTGGTGATTTTCGACACAAACGGGAAACTCCGCGACGCCCGCAGGTTGCACTCAATCACGCGCAGCGCGTTGTCTTTGGCCAGAAATTGGATATTGAACGGCCCCGAGATGTTCAGAGCCTGTGCTATCTGTTTGGAAATGTTTTTGATACGACGGACCGTCTCATAGTAGAGTTTCTGCGCGGGGAAGACTACCGTGGCGTCGCCCGAGTGGACGCCCGCATACTCAATATGCTCGCTGATGGCGTAGCATTTGATGATGCCGTTCTGCGCAACTGCGTCAATTTCAACCTCTTTGGCGTGCTGCAGAAACTCCGTGACAACCACAGGGTGCTCCTGACTCACCACCGCCGCGTTATGCAGGGCGTTCTCCAGTTCGTCGCGGCTCGAAACCACGCGCATTGCCGCGCCCGACAGCACATACGACGGGCGGATGAGCACGGGCAGCCCAACCTCGTCAACAAAACTGTAGATGTCGTTGATGCTCGAAAGTTCCTTCCAGCGCGGTTGGTCGATGCCGAGCGAGTCGCACATTGCCGAAAACTTCTGTCGGTCTTCGGCCATATCAATCGATTTTGCCGATGTTCCAAGAATATTAATTCCTTGACTGTCAAGCAGCAACGCAAGATTATTCGGAATCTGCCCGCCAGTTGAGACGATGACGCCCTTCGGCTGTTCCAGACTGCAGATGTCGAGCACGCGCTCCAGCGTCAACTCGTCGAAGAACAGGCGGTCGCACACGTCGTAGTCGGTGCTGACGGTTTCGGGGTTGTAATTTATCATAATGGCGCGGTAGCCCATCTCCTGAATTTTTTTAACCGCAGCCACGCCGCACCAATCGAACTCTACCGACGAGCCGATGCGGTAAGCACCTGAGCCAAGCACAATTACAGATTTCCCGTCGTGGTTGAACTCAATATCGTTTTCGGTGCCGTTGTATGTAATATAGAGGTAATTGGTTTGTGCGGGATATTCGCCTGCAAGAGTGTCGATTTGTTTTACTACTGGA